>NZ_JBFTMR010000022.1:0-41471 GCF_056397065.1 Arthrobacter sp. 05N428_2
CACTACAGCGCTACTACGACGAAAACCCCGAACGATTCCGCCAACGACCCATCACACCAGCCCCCGCCCGCCACGCAGGGATCAACCTTCCCGCAACAAAAACACCCACACAGCAAACCCAATGACTCCACACAGCTTGACAATCTGCGAGAAATAACGGACGCTCCCGCAGGTCCTGCCGCCACAGGTGCGGGAACTGCGGGAGCGTCCACGTCCGGGCCGCCACAACTGCGGGAGCGTCCACGTCCGGGCCGCCACAACTGCGGGAGCGTCCACGTCCGGGCCGCCACAACTGCGGGAGCGTCCACGCCCGGCCCGCCACAACTGCGGGAGCGTTCGGCATCCTGCGGTCGATCGCTGCTAGGAATCCAGCGGCACGTTATCGATCAGCCGCACCGGGCCCACCTTCGCCGCGATCAGCACGAGCCCCTCGCCGCGGAACGGGGTTTTCCGGCAGTTCTCTGCGAGCGGCTCCAGGGTGCGCGGATCGACGACCTCGAAGTAGTCCAGCGCCACGAGGGGCTGGGACTCGACAAGGGCCCGGGCCGAGTCCAGGTCCAGTGGTTCGTGCGCATTGGCGCGCTCCTCCACCAGCCGCAACGCCCGGGACAGCACCAGGGCGGCTTCGCGCTCCGCTCCGGACAGGAAACGGTTGCGGCTGGAGAGGGCCAGCCCGTCCAGGGACCGCACGATCGGCACCGCGACGACCTCCACCGGGAAGTTCAGGTCCGCCACCATCCGCCGGACCAGGGTCAGCTGCTGGGCGTCTTTCTGGCCGAAATAGGCCCGGTAGGCCGCCTGCCCCGCACCGGGAAGGCCGTAGTGCAGCAGCTTGGCCACCACCGTCAGGGCACCGTCGAAGTGCCCGGGCCGGGACGCACCCTCCCACTTGTCCGCCAGCACGCCCGAGGTGATCCGCACCATGGGTTCCCCGCCGGGATACACCTCCTCCACCGAAGGTGCGAACGCCAAGTCCACGCCTTCAGCCTCGAGCAGGGCCAGATCCGCGTCCAGGGTCCGCGGATAGCGCTCCAGGTCCGCTGCCTCACCGAACTGCAGCGGGTTGACGAAGATGCTGGCCACGACGACGTCGTTCTGCTCTACCGCGGTGCGGGCGAGGCGGGCGTGCCCCTCGTGCAGGGCGCCCATCGTGGGCACGAGCCCTTGTGAGGTGCCGCGCTTTTCGGTGAGCAGGCGCGCACTTTCGGCACGCAGTTCGGCTGCCGTGGTGACGAGCTGGATTGCCATCTCAGGGTCCTTCCTCAGGGGTCGGGCCACCGCCGGGCGACTCCAGGGCCCTGGTGATGCCGTTGATTTGCTCCGGCCTCAACAGCCCCCGGCTGCCCGCACGGCGGGCCGTCGCCCGGGCCATGGCCAGGTACGCCTCCAGAATATCGCCGCCGGAACCGCCGTCGAGCTCGCGGAGCGCCTCGGAGTGCGCGGCGACGGTTCCCACGTCGCCGCGGGCCACCGGCCCGGTCAGCGCCGCCTCCCCCGAGGCGAGGGCGTTTTCCAGGCTGGCACGCAGGAGCGGTCCCAGCATGGCCTCCGGGGCGTCCACGCCGACATCGCGCAAGAGCTCGGAGGCCTGGGCCACGAGGGTGACCATGTGGTTCGAGCCGTGGGCCAGCGCAGCGTGGTAGAGCGTACGGTCACCCTCGGCGATCACGACCGGTTCGGCCCCCATTTCCACCACGAGGGCCTGCGCAATCGGCAGCATGGCCGGGTCGGCCGTCACGCCGAAGCTGCAGTCCAACAGCCGGGTGAGGTCCAGGCTCATGCCGGTGAAGGTCATGGCGGGATGCAGCGCCAGCGGGATGGCACCGGCCGCGCGGACCGGGTGCAGGATGCCGACGCCGAACCGCCCGGAGGTGTGGGCGACGATCTGCCCGGGCTGCCAGGCACCCAGTTTCGCGAGACCTTGCACGAGCGGGCCGAGGGCGTCGTCCGGGACCGCCAGGAGCACCAGTTCGGCGCGTTCCACGATCTCCTGGACTTCGAGGATGGGGACGCCAGGCAGCAGGATCTCGGCGCGTTCGCGGCTCGCGTCCGACACGGCTGCGACCCCGACGACGGCGTGTTCGGCGGCGCGCAGCGCCGCCCCCAGCACGGCCCCCACCTTGCCGGCTCCGATGATTCCGACGCCGAGGCGTCCTGGCTTAGGCATGCTGCGGCCCTTCCTGTGGCGTGTTTTCGAGGGGTGCCTGTTTGAGGTGCCCGGCCGGCGCGAGCCAGTGTTCGCTGGTCTGCCCCTTCCGGGCGGTGCGGGCGCGGGTGGCCTGCGCGTCGAGTAGGGCGCGTCCCTCGTCCAGCCCGGCTTGGATCAGCCGCGGCGCGACCGGCCCCGCGGTAGTGTGCAGGACCAGGTCTACGACGCCGAAACGCCTGGCCAACGGGCCCTGCTGCAGCGAGATCGACTGCGTGCGCTGGTGCGGGACCAGCACGAGGTGGCGCCACCAGCGGCCGGAGCGGATCAGCAGCGCGGTGTCGGTGGCGGTGAAGCCGTTCCGGCGCCAGCCCACCGGCGCGAGCAGGCGCGCCCGCCTGGGGGTGGTGACGAAGCCGCCGTCGGCTTCCGCTCCGGAGCCGGCGGGGGCACCCGGCCGGACGGCTGTGCCGGCTGCGGGCGCGAAACCGTTCAGCCCCGCGGTGAAGACGCGCACGGGGTCCGGTGTGCCGGGGTCGGGCAACACCAGCGAGAGCATGCTGAGCACCTCCGGCAGCGTCCCGACCGGCAGCAGGGTGGTCCGCGAGGAGGCCTGGCCCTGGCTGCCTTCCGTTCCGTAGCCGGCCACGTTGATCTGGATGCGGTACCAGCCGAAGATCCGCCAAAGCGGCGGCTGGCTGACGCGCAGGGCCTGGATCCGCCCGGGCGGGAGCGTCACGGCCTGCGTGTCCAGCAGGCCGTAACGCAGCCGGATGCCGTCGGGCGATACGGCGGCGGTGAAGTTGTAGCCCTTGGTGAAGGACTTCCAGTACGCCGCGACCAGGCCCAGGCCGGCCGGGACCAGGTAAAAGTAGAAACTGCGGTTGTCGGTGACGGCGGAGAGCACCACCGACGCCGCGGCGCCTAGGACAATGACGACGCTCTGCTCGCTCAGCGCCAGCGATCCGGCCAGCCGCGGCGGCGGCACGGTCAGCACCGCGGATTCCGGTGCCTCCCCGGCAGCCACCGCGGGCTGACCCGGCGCCCCCGGCAGCGCCGGGCCACCCGGCCGGGCCGGCTCCGGTGCCCCGCTAACGACGCCGGCGGCCTGGGCAAGGATGGCGGCGCGGAGTTCCTTGGCCTCGGCGATCGGGAGGTAGGCCAGGTGCACCGCGGCCTTGCCGGCGTCGGCGACGTCGAACCTGAGCTCCGCGAGCCCGAAAATCCGCGCCAGCAGCGGCTGCACGACGTCGATCGCCTGCACCCGGTCCAGCCGCGCCTGGCGTTGCTGTTTGAACACGAAACCGGTGTTGAGACGGACGTAGCCGTCCGCCACCTGGAAGCGGGTGAAATACCAGCTCAGCACGTAACCAAGCACGATCAGCAGCAGCACGGCACCGCCGCCGATCACTAACCACGGCGCCCGCTCGGCAAACCGCTCGTCAAAGACCGGGTCGCCCCGGAGCAAGCGTTCGAAGGCGTCGCGGCCAAAGAAGAAGAACAGTGCGGCCAGCGCCACCCACCCCCGGACGAAGGGCGACGCCGGATGCACGCGCCGCCAGCCGTTTCCGGCGGCGGTCACAGCCCGGCCAGACGGGCCTCGCCGCGGGCGGACAGCTGCTCCCGGAGCCGTGCCCCCTCCACGGCGGGCAGGCCCGGAATCTCCGCACTGGTGCCGGCCGAGGCGGTGTGAAGCTTAACCGTGCACAGGCCCAGCCCGCGTTCGACCGGACCGGCCCCGATATCCACATACTGCATGCGCCCGTACGGGACCACGAGGGTGCGCTGGAAGAAAATGCCGCGGCGGATCAGCAGGTCGTCCTCACGTTCGGCGTAGCCAATGGAACGCACCTGGCGCGGGATGAGCACGAGCCGCCAGAGTGCCAGCACGAAGGCCGCGGCGGGCACAGCGGCCGCGAGCCACAGCGGCGGCCAGGTCCAGGCTCCGTTTAGGACCAGGATCAGCGGCAGGGACAGGACGGCGACGAGCGCCAGGTTGCCCAGCGCCCAGCCCGCCAGCCGCACCGTGATGTACCGGGGTGAAACCCGCAGCCACGCAACGCCCGGCGGGTCAATCGCCTCGGTACGCATATTCGCCTTCCGCCTCGGGTTTGCCGCGCTTCCCGTGCAGGTCCGTGGTCCCCTCGGCGTCGCCGTCCTCGGGCGGAATCCGGCAGAACCGCTCCACCAGCAGGCCCACCACAATCATGGCCAGGCCGCCGCCGGCCATGACGAGCGTCTGCCAGGTGATGGCCTGACCGCTGCGGACGCTCCAGAGTCGCAGCTGGTCCAGGAAGATCCCGGCGTGCCAGCCCAGCAGCATCGCCCCGGTGTAGGCGCAGGCCTGGGCAAGGACCAGGGTCCATGCGGCCAGGATCGGGTTGAGCATTTTTTTCTTGTTGCCGTTGCGCCAGCGCAGCACGCGGACTCCGAGGATCAGCGTGAGGACCACGATCACGCCCATGGTGATCAGTCCGGTCAGTGGCAGCACCGGGGTGGCCAGGCCGTAGCGGCCGGCCAGCAGCGTGGCGAACCAGCCGGCGGCGGCCAGCCCGACGCCGATCACGAGCAGCAGGAGCGGGTTGGTCAGCTTCACGGCGCCTCCACCGCCCCAGCCACGCCGTTGAGGTCCTCGAAGCCGTCAAAGGGTGCCAGATCAGGGAAATCGGCGGCCCTGGCGGCCAGTTCGCCCACGCGTTCGCCGTTGAGCCTGGCCGCAGGTTCGATCAGGGACCACGGGTAGAGCACGAAGGCGCGCTCCGCGGCGCGCGGGTGCGGGAGTGTCAGGTCGGGGTCCGAACTGACCAGTTCGCCGTACGTGATGATGTCCACGTCCAGGGTGCGCGGACCCCAGCGGACCTCCCGGACCCGCAGATGCTTTTGTTCCACCGCGTGGCAGTGCCGCAGCAGGCCTTCGGGCGACAGCGAGGTTTCCACGGCGATCACCATGTTCAGGAAATCCGGCTGGTTCGGCGGGCCGCCCACGGCCTTGGTCTGGACGATCGGCGAGATGGCCAGCAGCCGCACCTCCGGCGGGTCGACGAGGTCGGCGACGGCGGCGGAGAGCGTGTCGTTACGGGCCCCCAGGTTGCTGCCGAGGGCGATCACGGCGCGCGTGTAGGCCGCGGCGTGGGGGCTCATGGCTGTTCCCGGTGCACGCTGACGGACACATCGCCGAAGTCGACCTCGATCGGGGCTTTGGGTTTGTGCACGGTGATGTCCACCGCGGCCACCGGGAAGCGCCGCAGCACGTCGTCGGCGATCCGGACGGCGAGGGCCTCGATCAGGTTCAGCGGTGTGCCGGTGATCCAGCCGCGGATGCACTCGGCCACCTCCCCGTAGTGCGCGGTGTCCAGCACGTCGTCGCTGGCCGCGGCCGGCGCAAAGTCGAGGTGCAGCACCGCATCGACGACGAACGGCTGGCCGTCGCGGCGTTCGAAGTCGAACACCCCGTGATGCCCGACGGCGGTGACGCCGCTCAGTGTGATCCGGTCCATGGGCGGCCGGTTCAGTTGTCGCCGGGCACGGCGGAGGCCGCCGGGCACGGGACCGGGGCGATGCGGGCGGCGACCTTGACGGCGTCCAGGCTCGGGCCGACGTCATGCACGCGGACCGCCCAGGCGCCGCGGTAGGCGCTGATGGCAGTCACGGCGGCGGTGGCCGCGTCGCGTTCGACCGGCGGCGCCGACTTGCCGGCGACGGTCAGGAGGCTGCCCAGGAACCGTTTCCGGGAGGCGGCGACCAGGACCTTGTGGCCCAGGGCCTGCAGCACGTCGATGTTTTGCAGCAGTTCCCAGTTCTGCGCCCCGGTTTTCGCGAAGCCCAGGCCCGGGTCCAGGATGATCTGTTCTGCGGTGGCGCCGGCGGCGTAGAGCTTGTCCCGGACGCCGGCGAGTTCGGCGGCGACGTCCTGCGCCACGTCCCGGTACTCGACCAGCGAGTCCATGGTGCTGGCATCGCCGCGGCGGTGTGTGAGGATATAGGGCGCGTTGCTCCGCGCCACGAGTTCGGCCATTTCCGGCTCGATCGTGAGGCCGGAGACGTCGTTGATGATAGTGGCCCCGGCGGCCAGCGCAGCCTCGGCAGTGGCGGCGTGCGTGGTGTCGATGCTGACCAGGGCGCCGGCCTTGACGAGTGCCTCGATAACAGGCAGGACCCGGCGCTGTTCTTCTTCGACGCTGACGTCGGCGGCGCCGGGACGGGTGGATTCACCGCCGACGTCGATGATGTCGGCGCCGGCGTAGTACATCCGCAGGCCGGCGGCGACTGCGGTGTCCGCCGTCGCGTGCTTCCCGCCGTCGGAGAACGAATCCGGGGTGACGTTCAGGATCCCCATCACCAGCGTCCGGTCCGTGGGCAGGTCCTTGAAAGCCGCGGCCGGGCGCGGCTTGCGCAGCACGGGCAGCGGCGAGGTGGCAGGTCCTGTTCCGGGGGCTGCGGCGAGGGAGTCCATGGTGTGTTTTTCTTACCTTCCGAGGATGAGGCTCATGGCTTCGGCGCGGGTGGCCGGGTCATGAAGTTGCCCGCGGACCGCGCTGGTGACGGTCTTCGCGCCGGGCTTGCGGATGCCGCGCATGGACATGCAAAGGTGTTCGCATTCGACGACGACGATCGCGCCGCGCGGCTTGAGGTGGGTGACGAGGGCCTCGACGATCTGGGTGGTGAGCCGCTCCTGCACCTGCGGGCGCCGGGCGAACATGTCCACCAGCCGCGCCAGCTTGCTCAGCCCCGTGACCTTGCCATCATGCGAGGGGATGTAGCCGACGTGGGCCACCCCGTGGAACGGCACCAGGTGGTGCTCGCAGGTCGAGTAGAACGGGATGTCCTTGACCAGGACCAGTTCCTCGTGGTCCAGGTCGAAGGTGGTGGCGAGGATTTCCGCCGGGTCGTGGTGCAGGCCGGCGAACATCTCCGCGTAGGCCTTGGCCACCCGCTTGGGGGTGTCCAGCAGGCCGCTGCGGTCCGGGTCCTCGCCGATGGCGAGCAGGATCTCGCGCACGGCTGCCTGGATCCGCGGGCGGTCCACCGGGTTGGCCTGCTGGCCGGGGGCCACCGCCGCCTCGTCCGTGGGGAAGGAGCCGGCGGTGGCGGGAACGTCGTCGTCGAAGTAGGAAGTCACAGAAGGAAGCCTAGCCGGGAAGGCCGTCGGGCCCCGGATCCGTTACGCCGCCTTGGAAGGGCTCCTGTCCGGGAACGCCCTGGGCGTGCGGCGGCAGGGCGTCGAGCGGTTCCTCGAGCCGGGCCTCCTTGGCTTCCTGCTGGGCCTCGCGTTCGGCCTTTTCGCGGCGGGACTCCACCGGGCCGACGGCCTGGATCGGCCGGCTCTCCTTGGACAGCCAGATCTCGCGGAAATCGCGCTTGCGGATGTTCGTGAAGACCTGGGCGATTTCGGCCTGGTTCAGCGTTTCGCGTTCCAGCAGCTCGAGGGCCAGCTGGTCCAGGACGTCCCGGTTCTCGGTCAGGATCGCGTAGGCCTCGTCGTGGGCCCCCTCGATCATCCGGCGCACTTCCTCGTCGACGACGTAGGCGATCTGGTCCGAGTAGTTGCGTTCGTGCCCGGCGTCCCGGCCCAGGAAGGGCTCGCCGCCGCCCTGGCCGAGCCGCACGGCACCGACCCGCTCGCTCATGCCGAACTCGGTGACCATCTTCCGGGCAATCCCGGTGGCCTTTTCGATGTCGTTGGAGGCACCCGTGGACGGGTCGTGGAAGACGAGTTCCTCGGCCACCCGGCCGCCCATGGCGTAGGCCATCTGGTCCAGCAGTTCATTGCGGGTCACGGAGTACTTGTCGTTTTCCGGCACCACCATGGTGTAGCCCAAGGCGCGGCCGCGGGGCAGGATGGTGATCTTCGTGACCGGGGCCGAGTTGCGCAGCGCCGCCGCGACCAGGGCGTGGCCGCCCTCGTGATAGGCGGTGACCTTGCGCTCGTGTTCCTTCATCACCCGGCTGCGCTTCTGCGGCCCGGCCATGACCCGGTCGATCGCCTCGTCGAGGGCGCGGTCATCGATCAGGTTGGCGTTGGAGCGGGCGGTCAGCAGCGCCGCTTCGTTGAGGACGTTGGCCAGGTCCGCGCCGGTGTAGCCGGGGGTCTTCTTCGCGACGGCCTTAAGGTCGACGCCGGGGGCCATCGGCTTGCCCTTGGCGTGCACCTTCAGGATCTGGTCGCGGCCGATCAGGTCGGGAGCCTCGACCGAAATCTGCCGGTCGAAACGGCCGGGACGGAGCAGGGCGGGATCGAGCACGTCGGGGCGGTTGGTGGCCGCGATCAGGATGACGTTGGTTTTGACGTCGAAGCCGTCCATTTCAACCAGCAGCTGGTTGAGGGTCTGCTCGCGTTCGTCGTTGCCGCCGCCGATGCCGGCGCCGCGGTGGCGGCCGACGGCGTCGATCTCATCCACGAAGATGATGGCCGGGGCGTTGGCCTTGGCCTGCTCGAACAGGTCGCGGACACGGGACGCGCCGACGCCGACGAACATTTCGACGAAGTCCGAGCCGGAGATGGAGAAGAACGGGACCCCCGCCTCCCCGGCGACGGCACGGGCCAGCAGGGTCTTGCCGGTACCGGGAGGGCCGTACAGCAGCACGCCCTTGGGGATCTTGGCGCCCACCGCCTGGAACTTTGCGGGTTCCTGCAGGAATTCCTTGATTTCTTCGAGTTCCTCGACGGCCTCGTCGGCGCCGGCGACGTCGCTGAAGGTCACCTGGGGCATGTCCTTGTTGACCATCTTGGCTTTGGACTTGCCGAACTGCATGACCTTGGAGCCGCCGCCCTGCATCCGGGAGAGCAGGAACCAGAAGAGCACGCCCAGCAGCAGCACCGGGACCAGGAGGGAGAACAGACCGGAGAACCAGTTGCTTTCGAGCGGCTGGTCGGTGTAGCCGCTCGGCGGCTTCGAGTCGGTCACGGCCTTGACGATGTCCTGGGCGCGGGCGTTGACGTAGTAGAACTGGACGTTCTTGCCCTTGTCCTGGCCGTCGATCTGCACGTTGTCCTTCAGGACCAGATCCACGCGGTTCTCGGCGTCGAAGATCTTGGCCTGTTCGACTTTGCCGCCGGCGGTCAACAGCGCCAGGCCCTTGTCCGTGTCGATGCGGGTCGAACCGCCCGGGGCGAGGGTGGCAAAGGCCAGCAGGAGCATGCCGATAACGACGACAATCCAGATGCCGGGGCCCTTGAGGAAACTCTTTGCTTTCATCTGATCGGGGGCTGGCCCCGTCCCTCCTGGTAGTGCTGCACGGCGACCGATCTGCGCGCGTGTGGGTGCTGCGTCGGGTTCAAGCTATACACCGTCCCTGTGAGTCACGCACGGTCAAGCCGAAAAGTTCCCTGTGGGCGTAGCGGAGGGCCGTGCGGGGTACAGATGCGGGGTACGGAACGGGCGCAGCGTCGGGCCCGGGGGGAGCCGCCGGGGCAGTCGCGGTTCTACTCGTAGACGTGCGGCGCGAGGGTACCGACGAAGTCGAGGTTGCGGTACTTTTCGGCGTAGTCCAGGCCGTAGCCGACGACGAACTCGTTGGGGATGTCGTAGCCGACGTACTTGACGTCGATCTTGACCTTGGCGGCGGTGGGTTTGCGGAACGCGGTGCAGATCTCCACCGAGGCCGTGCCGCGGGACTCCAGGTTCGTCTTGAGCCAGGAGAGGGTGAGGCCGGAGTCGATGATGTCTTCGACGATCAGGACGTCTTTGCCCATCAGGTCGGTGTCGAGGTCCTTGAGGATGCGGACCACGCCGGAGGACTGGGTGCCGGAGCCGTAGGAGGAGACGGCCATCCAGTCCATCGAGACGTGGCTGTGCAGCGCGCGGGCGAGGTCGGCCATGACCATGACCGCACCCTTGAGCACACCGACGATCAGCAGATCGCGGCCTTCGTAGTCCTTGTCGATCTGGGCGGCGAGCTCGGTGATCCGGGACTGGATCTGCTCCCTGGAGTAGAGAACGTGCTTAAGGTCTGCCTGGACGTCGTTTGAATCCACCAATAACTCCTGTGTAGATGCGGGTGCGACTATATTTGGGGCGGTTTTTGAGGCCGGAATACAAGCTTCCCACAGGGGGCGCCCTCGCGGGGCACGCCGTCGGGGGCGGACTGCTCCGCCGCGAGCAGCTGGGCGAGCGAGAGCCGGTAGACGCTCACGCCGCCGGGCAGCTCCACCGGTCCGGCGGATCCTTGCCGGCGCAGCAGCGCTTCGGCAGCCAGCAGCCGCTGGTAACTGGGCTGCTGACCGCCGACGGCGGCGGCGGCCTTGGCGATCACCCGGAACCTCACGGCCGGTGCCAGTTCGCGCAGCGCGGCCTCGGGCAGGCTGAGCTCCGGGCCGGAGCGCTCCTGCAGGCGGAGATACGTGTCGTTCGCCACATCGTCAAGGTAGTCGGCGTCGAGCTGCAGGATGGCAGCCGTCCGGGCCAGCGATTCGGCGACCCCTGGCCCCAGCTTTTCCTCCAGCAGCGGGAGCACCTCGACCCGGGTCCGGGACCGGGCAAAGGCGGGGTCGGCGTTGCTCGGATCGTGCCACGGCGCCAGCCCTTCGACGGCGCAGATTTCCAGCGTCTCGGCCCGGCGGAGGCCCAGGAACGGCCGGAGCAGGCGGCCGCGGGCGGGACGCATCCCGGCCAGCGAGCGGGTCCCGGAGCCGCGTGCCAGCCCCAGCAGGACCTGCTCCGCCTGGTCGTCCAGGGTGTGGCCGAGCAGGACGGCTGCGGCGCCGGTGTCGTCGGCGGCGGCTTCGAGCGCGGCGTGCCGGGCGTCCCGGGCTGCGGCTTCGGGGCCCATCCCGGCGGGATCGACGTCGACCGTCCGGACCTGGACGGGCGCAAGTCCCAGCTCCCGCAGTGCCGCCGCGGCCGCCGCCGCCACGTCGGCGGAGCCCGGCTGCAACTGGTGATCCACCACGACGGCGCCGACGGTGACCGGGCGGCCGTTCACGTGGCCGCGTCGGGCGAAGTAAGCGGCTACGGCAGCGAGCGCCAGCGAGTCAGGGCCCCCGCTGCAGGCCACCAGGATCCGGCCGGGGTAGCCGGCGTCGGCGAGGGCGTCCTGCAACATTTTCCGCGCCTTGCCGACGACGGGCGCCAGCCGGCCGGGCCGGCGTCGTCCGCCGGAAGCGGAGGGAAGGTCCGGGTGGGTGGTGGCCGGCACGTGGACTAGAGACCCATCCGTTCGAGCCAGAGCTTCGAGTCGTGGATTTCCGGTTCGGTGGGCAGGTGCTCGGCGGACTCCCAGACCCGGTTGAAGCCTGCCATCCCGGCAGCGTCGACCACTTCGCGGACAAACTTCGAGCCGTCGCTGTACTGCCGCATCTTCGCGTCCAGGCCGAGCAGGCTGCGGATGAACTTCTCGATCGCGCCGCGGTCCTTGCCGCGGGCGTTGAAGCGCTGCCGGATGGTCTTGACAGAGGGGACAATGCTGGCGTCCACGGCGTCCATGACCACGTTGGCGTGGCCCTCGAGCAGGCTCATCACGGCGGTGAGGTGCGAGATCGCCGCACGTTCCGCAGGGTCCTGCAGCAGGTCCAGGATCGCCCCGCGGCCGGGGGCGGCACCGGGCGCCGACCGGTCCTTGAGGGACTTCGCGGCCGCCGCGGCGCGTTCCATGATCGAATCGACGTTGCCGAGCAGGTGCGCGCTGAGGTCTTCGATTTGCTCCAGCATGTGGTGGCGCAGCCAGGGGGCCGCGGCGAACTGCACGCGGTGGGTCTGTTCGTGCAGGCAGACCCAGAGCCGGAAGTCCTCGGGTGCCACGTTCAGCTCGCGTTCCACCGAGATGATGTTCGGTGCCACCAGCAGCAGCCGGCCGGCGGCAGGGGCGGTGGAGTTCTCGGCCAGGGCGGAGAACGGGTCGTACTGGCCCAGGACCTTGCTGGAGAGGAACGCCAGGATCGCGCCGAGCTGGCTGCCCGTGATCGCGCCGCCCACACTGGCCGCGCCCGGGCCCACGGTCCCGCGGCGGCCTTCAAGCATCTTCTCGATGGCCGGTTGAAGCATCACGGCGAAGCTCTGCGTGTTCGCCTTGGCCCAAGAGGCCCGGTCCACCACCAGCACGGAGGAGTCCCGGAGGTCGCGGGCGGCCTCGAGCCCGGTGATGTCATGGACGTGCGGCACGGAAATGTCCGCCATGAGGCGCAGGTTTTCGACGGCGGCGCCGATCTCCGAGGAGCCCAGCGACGGGCCTGCCGGGGTGAGACGGGCGGCCGTGGACGCCGCGAGCTCCCAATTGATGAGGGCCTGGGCTGAGATCTCGCGCGAAGTGGACTCCATGGCTCCCATCAGATCACAGCTGACTGTGGATGCGCCTCAAATTCGTCGGGCGGCGAACGGCCGGGCAACGGCGAACGGGCGCCCGCTGCCCGCCGTTTCGACGGTTCCCTGCCGAGAAGACGTTGCGAACCGGCGAGTGCGCGGGGAACCGTCAAAACGGCGACGCCTCAGCGGCACCCGCACGCGGCCAGGGCCGAAGCCGTCCGGTCCAGCGCTGTCCTGTTGCCAGCCGCGCCGGGGGTCAGGCCGTTGCCGATGAAGGAGAACACCAGCAGCCGGCCGTCGGCGTCGACCACGTAGCCGCTGAGGGCGATTACGGTGTTCAGCGTTCCGGTCTTCGCGCGGACCAGGCCGGCGCCGCCGGCGGTGCTGGTGTCCGTGTACCGGCTGCCCAGCGTTCCGGTCAGGCCGGCCACGGGGAAGCCGGCCAGGGCGGACCGGAGACGGAGGTCCGGGCCGCTGGTTATCGTGCGGACCAGGGCGGAGAGCTGCCGTGCGGAGACCTTGTTGTCCAAGGTCAGCCCGGCCAGGTCGACTGCCCGGAGCGTGGCCGAGGGGACATCCAGCTCCTGGATCTGCTGCAGCACAGCGGCAACAGCGCCCTCGTTGTTGGCCGGTTTGCCGCTCGCTGCCGCCACCATCCGGCCCATGACCTCGGTCAGGTAGTTGTCCGAGGTGCGCATCAGCAGGTCCACCTGCTGGCTGACGGTGGCGGATTCGACCGCCGCGAGGACCTGGCCGGCCTGGCCACCGCCGTCGTCCGGGGTCTTTTTGCTGGCTTTCTGCGCGGCCGTGGCCCGGGCGACGCCGGGTGTGACACTGAGCCCCGCGGCGCCGCCGGCCTCCACGAGCCGGGCCGTGAACGCCTCGGCGGCGGTCATGGCAGCGTCCTGCGGCCGGGGTCCGGTGGTGGTACCCGGGTCGAAGCGGGCCGAGTTCAGGGCGAGCGGAAATATCGGGGCGATTTCGCCGGCGGCCACATCGTCCGGGCTCCAGGCGGGGCTCAGGGCCGGCCCGCTGAACAGCGAATCATCCAGGAGCACCGAGATCGGGCCGGACACGCCCGCCTGCTGCAGCGCGCGGACGGTCGACTGCGCGAGAGTGCCGAGCCCGGCATGCCCCAGGACCGCGTCCGGCGCGGAGTCCCCCGCGCCGAGCAGCACGTCTCCGCCGGCGGTGAGGACCACCGTGCCCGGCGTGGCGCCGGCGACGACCTTGGTGCTGAAGCGCCGGTCCGGGCCGAGCGTGCGCAGCGCGGCGGCCGCGGTCAGGAGCTTGATGTTGGACGCGGGGGCGCGGACGTCGTCGCCGGCCCGGTCGAAGAGGACTTCGCCGGTAGCGGCGTCCTGCACCACCCCGGTGAAGGACCCGGCGCCGTCGGTCTTCAGGGTCGCGTCGAGCTGGGCGGCGACGGCGGCGGCAGCGGGCACCGGCGCGTCGGCACTGAGCGGCTTCATGTTGGCCCGGCTTCCCGACCTGCCGGCGTCGCTCAGGGTGGCGGGGAGCTGCTGCCACGGGCCGGCCGCGGCGGGCTCCGGAGGGCGGGCCGGGCCGAGGAAGCCGGGACTAACGGCGAGGCCCGCGGGGACCCCGAGCGCCACGATCAGGAGGCTCAGGAGCAGCATCGGAATGATGCGCCCGAGCCTGGCGGGCGCATTAGCCGTGCCCACCCGGCGCTTTCTGCGTGTCATGCTGCTGCTGGTCCTTAGTCCCGAAATGTCCCCACTAGTTCCTGAAACCAGGGCCTGTCGCTATATCCTCAATAATAGTCGGCGGCACCGGTACTGCTTTTTCTGGGCCTCACCTGTGCCGCGCACCCCCTGAATCCGTCGAGGAGCATTCCATGAAGCATGACGTGACCATCGAGATCCCTAAGGGATCGCGCGTCAAGTACGAAGTCGACCACGAGACCGGCCGCATCCGCCTGGACCGCGTCCTGTTCACCTCCATGCAGTACCCCACGCACTACGGTTTCTTCGAGAACACCCTGGGTGAGGACGGCGACCCGCTGGATGCACTGGTGCTCCTGCAGGACTTCGATCTGCACCCCGGCGTGATCGTCGAGGCCCGCCCGATCGGCGTCTTCAACATGACCGACGACGGCGGCGGAGACGCCAAGGTGCTGTGCGTTCCGGTGGACGCCCGCTTTGACCACATCCAGGAAGTCAGCGACGTCAGCGAATTCCTGATCCGGGAGATCGAGCACTTCTTCACCCGGTACAAGGACCTGGAGCCGGGCAAGTGGGTCAAGGCCGAGGGCTGGGGCGACCGCGCCGCGGCCGAAGCCGAACTCGAAGCCTCGATCAAGCGCTTCGTCCCGCACACGCACTAGGGTCCCTCCCTTCCAACGCGGGGTCACCTACCGCCCGTCCGGCCCGCCGGATATGGGCCGCCGGGTGACCCCGCTTTGCTGTTAACGGTGCCTTTAACGGTGCTGTTCGAACGACGGCGGTTGCCAGCCGTGGGTCAGAAATGTGTGAAATCGTAGGTGCATGAACGCCGAGCCAGCTTTTAGCCCGCCCTGCGGCCCGGTCACCGGGTGGCGGGACGGCGACGTCGTGCGCGCCACGGGTATCCCGTATGCCACCGCGCGCCGCTTCCTGCCGCCCGCGGCCGCGGCGGACTGGACCTCCGAATTTTTGGCCACGGCCCCGGCCCCGGCTTGCCCGCAGGGCCCGGTTCCGTTCCTCGACGACGTCCTGGGCACCAAATACGGGGAGCTTCCGGGCAGCGAGGACTGCCAGAATCTCTCGATCACCATGCCCGGCGACCTCAGGCCCGACGAGAAGCTGCCCGTTATGGTCTGGATCCACGGCGGCTCCTACACCACCGGGTCCGGGGACCTGGCCATCTTCGACCCTGCACGACTGGTGTCCGAGAACCGCGTGGTGGTTGTTTCGGTGACCTACCGCCTGGGCCTGTTCGGGTTCCTGGCCACGCCCGGGGGCCGGCCCGGTAACCTGGGGCTCCTTGACCAGCTGGAAGCCTTCCGGTGGGTGCAGCGGAACATAGCGGCCTTCGGCGGGGACCCGGGCCGGGTGACCGCCTTCGGCCAGTCCGCCGGCGGCGATGCGATCGCCCACCTGATGGCTACCCCGGACGCACCGGGGCTTTTCCGGCGCGCGATCATCCAGAGCGCGCCGCTCGGCATCGCCCGGGGGCGCGCCAAAATGAACCACGCCATGGGAATCGCCGCTGAAACCGTGACGGAGCGGACCCCCGCCATGGAGGTGGTGGCACGCGAGGCGCAGGTAGCCAAGGTGGCGCGGAAGTTCGGGCTGCTCGCCGCAATGCCTTTTGGCACCCAATACGGTCACGAGCCGCTCCCGGAGGGAGGTGCCATCGAGGCTGCCTGGGACCGGTCCGCGCCTGCGATCGACGTGCTGATCGGGCATACAACTGAGGAAGCCCGGTTGTTCCTCCCCCGCAGCCCGTGGCTCATGCAGTTGGCGGCGGTTCCGCTGGTGGGCGCTGCCGCCGTCCGCGCCATCGACTGGGTGGTCACTGAAACCGTGTACGGCCGGGCTACCCGCCGCTTCGCCCGCCGGCACGCCAAGGCAGGCGGACGGGCCCACCGGTACGTCATGGACTGGCGCGCCCCCGGCAATATCTTCGGCGCCGCCCACACCATTGACTTGCCCCTGCTGCTCGGCAACCGCAAGACCTGGGACGGCGTGGGCCTGATAGACGGCGCCCGCTGGGAGGACGTGGACATGACCGGCCGGTCCGTGCGGGCCCTGTGGGCCGCTTTTGCGCGGGGCGATGACCTTGGCGAAGCGGGCGCCGTTGACAATGCGCTGCACTACAGGCAGGTCTGAGCCCGTCGTGAGGACCCTCGGCGTCGATCTCGCGGCCGCCACCAAGAAGACCGCGGCGGCCGTGCTCGAATGGGGCGACGGCGGCGCGCGGCTGGTGGAGGTGTTCCTCGGCGTCGACGACGGCGAAATCGTCAGGCTCTTCGGCGCCAGCGATATGACCGGAATCGACTGCCCGGTCGGTTGGCCGGATGCGTTCCTGCCCTTCCTCGCCGGCCACCTTGCCGGCGATCCGCACCCGGTGCTGGACCATGACGGCATCGAGGGGCGCCGGCTGCTGGCCTACCGGGACACCGACCGCTTCGTCACTGCCCGGACCGGGCTGATTCCGCTCAGCGTCGCCGCGGACCGGCTGGCGCACCCGGCGATGCGCTGCGCTGTCATCCAGGCCAAAATAGCGCAGCAGCACGGTCCGCAGGCCAGGGACGGCAGCGACCGGTTCGCCGAGGTTTATCCGGCCGCGTCCCTGAGGTCCTGGGGTCTGCTGGCCCGCGGCTACAAGGGGCGCGGCAGCGCAGAGGTCCAGCAGCTGGCCGGGATCCTGGCCGCACTGCAGCGTGCCGCGCCCTGGCTGGACCTGGCCGGACACGAAGCTGAGCTGGCCGGCTCCGATGACATGTTCGACGCCGTGATCGCCTCCCTCACCGCGCGGGCCGTAGCCCTCGGCGACACCCTTAGCCCCGACCCGGGGCACGCCCGGGCGGCCCGCAGCGAAGGCTGGATCCATCTGCCCACCGGCGGGCTGGACGCGCTCAATCGCGGCGGCCGGCCGTAATCACCGGCCCTGACCCGGCCCGTTACTGACGGCTACTTCAGCTTCAGAGCCCAGCCGCTGATTTCCGGCGCGTCCTCGCCGTTCGCCCGGGTGTAGTTGTGCGCCCGGATGCGCAGGTCCTGCAGCGACTGGCGCAGCAGCGAGTGCCGCTCCGCCAGCCCCGGGACCCGGTCGATCGCGTCGATGGCGAGCTGGTAGCGGTCGATCCCGTTGAGCATGGCCATGTCGAACGGCGTCGTGGTGGTGCCTTCCTCCTTGTAGCCGCGCACGTGCAGGCCTGCCTGGTTGGTGCGGCGGTACGCCAGCCGGTGGATCAGTGCAGGGTAGCCGTGGTATGCGAAGATAATCGGCTTGTCCGGCGTGAAGATGGCGTCGAAGTCCCGTGAAGTGAGGCCGTGCGGGTGCTCGGCGGCGTCCTGCAGCCGCATCAGGTCCACGACGTTCACGACCCGGATCTTCAGCCCCGGTGCGCCCTCCTTGAGCAGTTCGGCCGCCGCGACGGTCTCCACCGTGGGGACGTCGCCCGCGCACGCCAGCACGACGTCGGGCGCCTCGCCCGGGACCTCGGAGCCGGCGAAATCCCAGATGCCCAGTCCGCGCTGGCAGTGGTGCGCCGCGTCCAGCGGGCCGAGCCAGGTGGGCGAGGGCTGCTTGCCGCTGACCACGATGTTGACGTAGTCCCGCGAGCGGAGGCAATGCTCCATCACGGAGAGCAGGGTGTTCGCATCCGGCGGCAGGTAGACCCGGATGACCTCGGCCTTCTTGTTCACCACATGGTCGATGAAGCCCGGGTCCTGGTGCGAAAATCCGTTGTGGTCCTGCTGCCAGACGTGCGAGGAAAGCACGTAGTTCAGCGAGGCGACCGGCCGCCGCCACGGCAACTGCCGGTGGACCTTCAGCCACTTGGCGTGTTGGTTAAACATCGAATCGACAATGTGGATGAACGCCTCGTAGCAGCTGAAGACCCCGTGCCGGCCGGACAGCAGGTAACCCTCGAGCCAACCCTGGCACAGGTGTTCGCTGAGCACTTCCATCACCCGGCCGGCCCGTGCGAGGTGCTCGTCCACTTCGTCGATCCGGTACTGCCAGACCTTGTCCGTGACCTCATAGACGTTCTGCAGCCGGTTGGACGCCGTCTCGTCCGGACCGAACAGCCGGAAATTCTCCGGATTGAGCGCGATGACGTCCCGCAGCCACGAGCCGAGTGTGACCATGGCGCTGACCTTCTGCTGGCCCGGCACGGCCACCTCTACCGCGTGGTCCGCGTAGCGGGGCAGTTTCAGGTCGCGCAGCAGGATGCCGCCGTTGGCGTGCGGGGTGGCGCTCATCCGAAGCTCCCCGGCGGGGGCATTCGCGGCGACGTCCGCCCTGAGCCGGCCCTCGCCGTCGAACAGTTCCTCCGGGCGGTAAGACTCCATCCAGCGGCCCAGCTGCGCCCGGTGTTCGGGATTGGTGCGCACCTCGGCGAGCGGCACCTGGTGGGCGCGCCAGGTGCCTTCGACCTGCAGCCCGTCGACGGTTCGGGGACCGGTCCAGCCCTTGGGCGAGCGCAGCACGATCATCGGCCACACGGCGGCGGGAGCATCGTCGCCGTTTCCGCCGGCAGCTGGTGTGGCGACCCTGCGGGCCGCCTGGATGGCCCGGATCTCGTCGAGGCAGCTGTCCAGCGCGGCGGCGAAATCCCGGTGCGCCGCTGCAGTGTCCTGCGGGTCCGTAACGGTCACGAAGTGGGGATTGTGCCCGTAGCCGCGCAGCAGTTGCTCCAGTTGGGCCTCCGGCATGCGCGCCAGGATGGTCGGGTTGGCGATCTTGTAGCCGTTCAGGTGCAGGATCGGCAGGACGGCCCCGTCCGCCGCCGGGTCCAGAAAGTTGTGCGAATGCCAGCTGGTGGCGAGCGGCCCGGTCTCGGCCTCGCCGTCGCCGATCACGACGGCGGTGATCAGCTTCGGGTTGTCGAACACGGTTCCGTAGGCGTGGGCCAACGAGTAGCCAAGTTCGCCGCCTTCGTTGATGGAGCCCGGGGTCTCCGGGGCCGCGTGGCTGGGGATGCCGCCGGGGTAGGAGAACTGCCGGAACAGTTCGGCCAGGCCGTCGGCGTCGGGGCCGACGTTGCTGTAGATCTCCGAGTAGGTGCCCTCCAGCCAGGCGTTGGCCACCACTGCCGGGCCGCCGTGTCCGGGACCGGCGACGAATAGCAGCTCCTGGGCGTCCCGGCGGATCACGCGGTTCAGGTGCGAGTAGACGAAGTTCAGCCCGGGCGTGGTCCCCCAGTGGCCGAGCAGCCGTGCCTTGGTGTCCGCGGCGCTGAGCGGTTCGCGCAGCAGCGGGTTGGAGCGTAGATAGATCTGGCCTACGGAGAGGTAGTTGGCGGCCCGCCACCACCGGTCGACGAGTTCGAGCTCCGTGGCGGCATCTCCGGCCGGCCGCAGTTCGGTCGCCTCATCCAAGCCGTCAGTCACGTGCGTGCCCCGATTCCGTCCGTGCCGCCGGCGGCGACGTCTCTTCCCATCGCAACATTTCCCGGGGCCGAAGACAACCCCCCTTTGGACGGCGGGCGGCGGCGGCCGGACGGCGGGCGGCCGCCCCGTGAGCGGCAGTGACAGCTCTATTACGAAGCCGAATCCTGGTACTTGCCAGCCGGTTGCTGGGCGGTAGTGTGTCAGCAGTATGTTCACGCTGACCATCAACCAAACCGACAGCCGGCGCGATGGCGACCGAGTGCCGCAGCTCCTCAAGGACCTGCGGCACATTCCGGCGCGCCTCGATTTCGACCGCTCGGTGGAGGACGAGGTCCAGGGCATCGTGGACTGCCCGCGCCAGGCCGTCGAGGCGGCGCTGATCGCCCTCCGCTCGGGCGCCTGGTATGTCGGCGTCGGCGTCGGCCCGGTCAACGAACCGCTGCCCAACCAGATCAAGGACGCCTCCGGCCACGGGCTGGTCTACGCCCGGCGTGCCGTCGACCGGTTAAGGAACAGCAAGGAGCGCGTCCCGGTAGCGGTGGAGGGCCCACTCGGGGAGCTTGCCGCGGAAGCCGAGGCCGTGATGCGGCTGCTGGGCCACATTGTGCGTGAACGCAGCGCCGCCGAGTGGCGAGTGCTGGATCTGCTCACCCCGGGCGTGCGCGGGCAGCAGAAAGCAGTGGCGAAGGAGCTGGGCATCAC
The DNA here is from genome assembly GCF_056397065.1 of Arthrobacter sp. 05N428_2. NCBI lineage: Bacteria > Bacillati > Actinomycetota > Actinomycetes > Micrococcales > Micrococcaceae > Arthrobacter > Arthrobacter sp. 05N428_2. Next base: position 20,151 of record NZ_JBFTMR010000022.1, read on the forward strand.
CACGCAGGCGGTCAGCAAGGCCGTGGCCCGGGCGCAGTGGAACGAGGAGCACGCTGCCCGACCGGCCGCGGCCCGGTTGCTCGGCCTGATCCTCGAAGTCCGCTAGGCCGGCGGCGGACCCGCCCCCTACGCCAGGAGGCTGCGCAGCACGTGCGCAGCGCCGTCGTCGAACACGGAGTGGGTGACTTCGTCGGCGGCGGCGATCACTTCGGCCGGGGCCTGGCCCATCGCGACGCCACGTCGGGCCCAGGTGAGCATCTCGATGTCATTCCGGCCGTCGCCGATGGCCACCGTGCGGTGCGCCTCGATGTTGAGCCGTCCGCGCAGCAGCTCCAGGGCGCTGGCCTTGGAGACTCCCGCGGCGGCAATGTCCAGCCAGGCGGTCCAGCCCACGGAGTAGGTGACGCCGGAGAGGCCGATGTGCCGGATCGCGGAGTTGAACTCCTCCGGCGTGTTCTCCGAGCTGAACACCACGACGCGGACGGCGGTGGCCTCCAGCATGGTCTGGAAGTCGACGCCGATCGCTTCGACGCCGAAGCTGGCGTCCTGGAAGCGTTCGGTAGCGAGGAAGTTGCCGTCCGCGTCTTCGAGTGCATACTTCGCGGAGGGCAGCCGTTTACGCAGTGCCCTCAGTGCGGGTCCGGGGTCGAAGGTGGCCTTGTGCAGCACCTGGTAGCCGTCGGCGAGGCCGGAATCCAGGCGCAGGGTAACGCCGCCGTTGGAACAGACCGCGTAGCCGTTTTCGATGCCGATGTGCTCGATGATGGGCAGCGTCGCATTGAGCGAGCGGCCGGTTGCGATCATCACCTCGTGTCCGGCGGCCACCACGGCCTGGGCGGCTTCGCGGACGGGTACGGACATGTGCCCGTCGTGGTCGACCAGGGTTCCGTCGACGTCGAGGGCGATCATCATTTTGTCGTTTGCTTCTCGCTGGTCATCGTTGCCAGCGACTGAGGTTTCAGTCAATGTAGTCATCTAACAAGTAGAGCAGACACGGCCGACACCCGCTAGGACACGCACCACAGCGCGGCATGAAGCCTGGGTAAACAGCAGCCGACCTTTAGAGGACGGGCAGTACCGTCATGCCGCCGAGGTACTTCTGCAGGGCCACCGGGACGTTGACCGAGCCGTCCGCGTTCTGGTGGTGCTCCAGGATGGCGACGATCCAGCGGGTCGTGGCGAGGGTGCCGTTGAGTGTGGCGACGGCGCGGGTGCCCTTGGGCGCGCCGTCCTCGGTCAGCACGCGTTCACGGATGTTGAGCCGACGTGCCTGGAAAGTGGTGCAGTTGGAGGTGGAGGTCAGCTCCCGGTATGCGCCCTGGGTGGGCACCCAGGCTTCGCAGTCGAATTTGCGCGCGGCCGAGTTGCCCAGATCCCCCGCGGCGGTGTCGATCACGCGGTAGGGCAGCTCGCACTTGGCCAGCATTTCCTCTTCCCACGCCAGCAACCGGGCGTGCTCGCCGGCAGCCTCTTCGACAGTGGTGTAGATGAACATCTCCACCTTGTTGAACTGGTGGACGCGGATGATGCCGCGGGTGTCTTTGCCGTGCGACCCGGCCTCGCGGCGGTAGCAGGAACTCTGTCCCGCGTAGCGGACCGGTCCGCCGGTGAGGTCCAGGATCTCGTCTGCGTGGTACCCGGCGAGGGCAACTTCCGAGGTTCCGACCAGGTAGAGGTCGTCCTCCGCGAGGCGGTAGATCTCGGCGTCGTGCTTGACGTCGAACCCGGTGCCCTGCATGGTTTCGGGACGGACCAGCGTCGGGGTGATCATCGGTACGAAGCCGGCGTCGATGGCCTGTTCCATGGCCATCTGGAGCAGCGCCATTTCCAGCCGGGCGCCTACGCCGCGCAGGAAATAGAAGCGTGAACCGGAGACCTTGGCCCCGCGCTCCATGTCGATCGCGCCGAGCAGCTCGCCGATCTCAAGGTGGTCCCTGGGCTCAAAGTCGGGGAATTCGCGCGGCGTCCCGACAGTCTTGACCACCACGAAGTCGTCCTCGCCGCCCGCGGGGACGCCGTCCTCGATCAGGTTGGGGATCCCGCGCAAGAGCTCCTCGTGGGCGGACTGGGCGACGTCGGCCTCGGCCGACGCCTCTTTGACCTGGCCCGCAAGCACTTTGACCTCGGCCAGCAGTGCCGCTTTTTCCTCGCCCTTGGCCTGCGCCACCTTCTTGCCGAAGACGTTCTGCTCGGCCCGTAGGTTTTCGAAACGGATCAGCGCCGCGCGCCGGGCCGAATCCGCAGCGATGATCGCGTCCACCACGGATTCATCGGCACCGCGGGCGCGCTGGCTGGCACGGAACTTGTCCGGATTGTCGCTGAGGTCTTTTACGTCGATCACCAGATAAGACTATCGAATCGCGGGGCCGCCTCCGGGCAGTCCTGCCGCGGCGCACGCCCGGGATAGTCTGGGTGCAATATGCGCGACTGGCTGCTGTACCTCATCATCGCTGGAGCCCTGGTATTTGCCGTCTCCAGCTGGTGGGGTGTGCGCCGATTGAAAGCGAAGCACACGCGCAGCGCCGTCCGGGAAGAGACCCACAGCCCCAGCCTGGCCCGGCAGAAGGTCGCGGTGGTGATGAACCCGATCAAGGCCAGGTCCGCGGAGGCCCGTGTCCTGATCGAGAGCACCTGCCTCGCGGCCGGCTGGGAAGCCCCCCGCTTTTTTGAAACCACCGCCGAAGATCCGGGGTTCTCGCAGACCCGCGCTGCCGTGGAGTACGGGGCCGACGTCGTTCTGGCGGGCGGCGGCGACGGTACCGTCCGCGCAGTGGCCGGGGTCCTCGCGCACACGGACATCGCCATGGGACTCCTCCCGCTGGGAACCGGAAACCTGCTGGCCCGCAACGTTCACCTCGACATCGGAGATCTGCGCGGCTGCGTCGAGACCGCGCTGTTCGGCCACCAGCGTTTCATTGATACGGCGCGGATGAGGGTGGAAAACGCCCGGACCGGGCAGTCCGACGACCACGCCTTCCTGGTGATCGCAGGGATCGGCCTGGACGCCGAAGTGGTGGGCGACACCAACGACGGGCTCAAGAAGGCGGTCGGCTGGCTCGCCTACACGGAGGCGGGCGTCCGTCACCTCCCGGGACGCCGCAAGCGGGTGGCCATCTCGCTCGACGACCAGCCGGAGCAGTCCCGGAAGATCCGCAGCGTCCTGTTCGCCAATTGCGGCCTGATTCCCGGCGGGATCGACTTCATCCCGCAGGCCATGATCGACGACGGCATGCTCGACGTGGTGGTGATGAGTCCGCGCAGCGCGATCGGCTGGCTGGCGATGTACTGGAAGATTGTGCTCAAGCACAAGCGGACCCTGCCGGTGATGACCTACTACCGCTCCGGCAAGATCGTGATCAAGTGTGCCGAGCCGATGCCGACCCAGGTCGACGGCGATCCCACCGGCGAGGCCACAACGGTGACGGTCCAGGTGGCTCCGCGCTCGTTGCTGATCCGGGTGAAAGAAAACGCCGGGACGGAAGACCCGCCCAAAAGCGGTGCGGCCGGCCAGGCGAGCAACGGCTAGACCCCGGCCGCCCCTGAGCACGGCTGCTGGGCCGTGCCGCCGGACGAGGAGTGCTAGCTGGCTTCCTTTTTGGCTTCGGCGTCCGCGGCGGTGTCAGCTTTGGCGTCGGCGGCTTTCTTGGCCTCCGCGGCCGCCTTGGCCGCGCGGGCCTCGGACTGCTCGCGGATCATGGCCTGTTCCTCCTCGAAGCGCAGCCGGTCGGCACGGTCGGCGTCGTCGCCGTCCCAGTCCTGGTTTTCGGCCGTCGGCTTGGGATTGACGATCATTCCCTGGCCGTCATTTTCTGTGCTGGTGCCGGACATGGCCCGCTCCCTCCGTTAGAGGACTACCCCAATATGGATCAGGCAAGCATAGGCACAGTTTCCACGGGGCGGAAGTGCAGGATGTGGCATTTGTCTACGCTGTGGGCGAAGCCTGCGGGTTATATGCCTGAACCACTGATGCCCCGGCGAGTATGTCTTTGACCCAGGCATGGGCGGAGCGGAATGCCTGGTCCGAGGTGTGCGGGGCCACCTCGGCGCGTTGGCCGTCCGCCCTGCCGTAGGAGCCCAGGAACCGGGTGGCCGGGCTGATCCGATGCAGCCCGGCGAGCGCATCGGCTACCCGGGCGTCGCTCACGTGGCCGTCAGCGTCGATGCTGAAGAAGTAGTGGCCCAGATACTGGCCCGTGGGCCTCGACTCGATGCGGCTGAGGTTCACCCCGCGGGTAGCGAACTGGTCCAGGATTTCCATCAGCGCGCCCGGGCGGTCCTCGGGCAGCGGAACCACCACGGTGGTCTTGTCGGCGCCGGTCCGTTCCGGCAGCGAGCCGGGTCGCCCCACCAGCACGAAACGCGTTACGGCCCCGGGGTTGTCGCCGATGTTTTCAGCCAGCACGGACAGTCCGGGTTGTTCGGCAGCGACGATCGGCGCGCAGATTGCGGCGTCGTAGTGCGCGTCGCCTTCGAGCAGGCCCATCGCGGCGGCGGCCGTGGAGGAACCGGGGATATATTCAACGTCCGGAATATTCTTATCGACCCAGAGCCGGCACTGCGCCCAGGCGTGGCCGTGGGTGGAAATCCGCCGGATGTCGTCGATTCCGACGCCGGGCCGGCCCACCAGCACGAAGCTGATGGGCACCAGGGCCTCGCGCAGGATCCGCAGCTCCTGGCCGGTGGCAATCGCGTCGAGCGTGGCCGTGACACCGCCCTCCACGGAGTTCTCGATCGGGACCATGGCGGCGTCGGCCGACCCGTCGCGGACCTTGTCCAGGGCAGTGTTGACGTTCGAGGCCGGAACGCGGATGGCCTCTGCCGCGCCGGGCACCTGCATCAGTGCTGCCTCGGTGAACGTGCCGGCTGGACCGAGGAAGGTATAGGTGACAGGTGACGCGGGCATAGCGTGGTCCTTCGCTTACAGGATGACGGGCTTGAGCCCGCTGTCGGAGACGAGCGGGAGGCCGTTTTCAAGCCACTGGTCCATGCCGCCGGCGACATTCAACGCGGAGTAGCCGTGGCCGACCAGCCATTGGGCGGCGCGGAAGGAGCGGCCGCCGGTGCGGCAGATGACGTAGAGGTCTTCGTCTGGGTCCAGTTCATCGAGCCGGGCCGGAAGCTGGTCGAGGGGGATGTGCACGGCCCGCTCGGCGTGGCCCGCGGCCCACTCGTAGTCCTCCCGCACGTCCAGAAGCCGCGCCGCTTCGGGAATCTCGGAAACGGTCACGGTGTCGATGTGGCTCATGGTCGTCCTCTCCGCATAGATCAGGTCTGCCACCAGCGTATCGCCAGCGGCCGGGCGCACCCACCAGCAAGCGGCAGGTTACGCTTCTGGAGAGCGCAAAGGAGCCCCATGGCAGCACGCCCCGCGATTCCGACCCCTCGGCCCCGCCGCCGCGGGACATGTCCTCCCCCAGCCGCCACGAGTGCGCAGACCGCCACCATGCCCAACCCCGGGCACAAAGACTGGGCATGTCCCCCGGGCGGGGAACCGAGAGCTGCCGCCGCACCCCGGGGGCTGCACGTCATTGGCTGAAATCCACGACTTGTCAGCGGTCGCACTCCGCGACGCGCTGCGCACCGGTGAGCTCTCCGCACGCCAGGCTGCGGCGCACTTCCTGGACCGCATTGCGACCGAGAACCGGCACCTGGGCGCCTTCATCACGGTCACCGGCGAGCAGGCCCTCAGGGAGGCCGACGCCGCGGACAGCCGCCACGCCCGCGCAACCGCCCACCCAGCCCGCGCCGGCGGCACCGAAGGCGGCGACCTTCCCTTGCTGCACGGCATGCCGGTCGCCTTCAAGGACCTGACCGACATCGCCGGCGTGGTCACCACCCACGGCAGCGCCGCCCTCGAGCACAAGCCCGCCCCGGCCGACGGCGCCCTCGCCGCCGCGCTGAGGAGCGCCGGCGTCGTTTCGCTGGGCAAGACGCAGGTCCCGGAATTCGGACTCACTGCCTACAGCGAGAACCGGATCGCCCCGCCAGCCCGCAATCCATACGCGCTGAGCCGAAGCTCCGGGGGCTCGTCGGGCGGCAGCGCTGCCGCCGTCGCCGCCCGGCTGCTTCCCTTTGCTCCGGGGTCCGACGGCGGCGGTTCCATCCGCATTCCCGCCGCGGCCTGCGGCCTGGTGGGTCTCAAGCCGGGCCGCGGCCTGGTCCCAGCCGGGGAAAGCACCGGCGACTCCGCCGGGCTGGTGGTTGCCGGCCCGCTGGCCCGTTCGGCCGCGGACGCCGCACTGCTGCTCGACGCGCTGGTCCCGCCTCCGCCGTCCGGACACCTTCCCGCCAAGCAGGGCGGCTACCTGCGGGTGGCCGCCCAGGACCCGCCCACGCTGCGGATCGGCGTCAGCCTGGACAGCCCGTGGCAGTCGGCCTTCCCGTTCAGGCCGGAGGCCGCCGCCCTCGACGCCCTCGACGCGGGCATCAGGCTGCTGGAGGCGGCCGGACACGAGACCGGCGAGGCCGCCATCCGCTACGACAACCGCTACCCCGGCGCGTTCACCACGGCCTGGACCGCCGGCGTCGGCAGTGCCCGCATCGCCCCGCAGCGCGAGGCCCTCCTGACGCCGCTGACCCGGACCTTCCGCCGGCGCGCCCAGCAACGCAGCGCCGCAAAGCTGAACGAATCCCTGGAGTTCCTGCGGCAGTTCCGGCGGGACACGCTGGCCCAGTACGCGGCCTGGGACCTGATCCTGAGCCCCACCCTGGCACAGACGCCGCGACCGGTGGGCTGGTTCACCGGCGCCGTCCACGGGGATGGCTATTGGCCCGCCGCCGAGTGGTCAGCAGACGCCGACGACGATTACCGCAAGCAGTGCGAGTTCGCCCCGTGGTCCTCCCTGGTGAACGTCTGCGGGCTGCCCGCGATCAGCATTCCGGTGCATTGGACCGGCGGGTCACCGGGTGCCGGCTTGCCGATGGGCATCCAACTCGTAGGCCCGATGGGTTCCGAGGCGCTGCTGCTCCAAGTGGCCACGCAGCTCGGATTCTAGGCGACCTGCCGCAGGGATTTCCCGGGCCGGCCCCGGCTGGGGTTTACTGGTGCCAACGCGGTACACGACAGGAGACGGATCAATGAAGATCACCGGTGCAGTGCTCGAGGAAATCGGCCGGCCCCGCCCCTTTGCGGAGTCCAGGCCGATCAGCATCACCGAGCTGGAACTCTCCGGCCCCGGCCCGACGGAAATCCTCGTCCGCCTTGAGGCCGCCGGCATCTGCCACTCGGACCTCAGCGTCGTGGACGGGAACCGGGTGCGTCCGGTGCCGATGCTGCTGGGCCACGAAGCCGCCGGACGGGTCGTGGAGGTCGGCGCCGACGTCACCGACCTGAAGCCCGGCCAGCGGGTGGTCATGTCTTTCCTGCCGCGCTGCGAGCAATGCGCCAACTGCGCCGCCGGCGGGCGGCTCCCTTGCACCGCGGGCTCGAAGAGCAACGGCGAGGGCACCCTGTTGCACGGTTCGATGCACCTGAGCCGCGGCGCCGAAAACATCTACCACCACCTCGGCGTCTCGGGTTTCGCCAGCCACGCCGTCGTGGACCGGGCCTCCGCGGTGCCGGTCGACGACGACATCCCGGCGGATATCGCGGCGGTCCTCGGCTGCGCGGTGCTTACCGGCGGCGGAGCGGTATTGAATGCCGCGAAACCCCGGCCCGAGGACAGCATCATGATCGTCGGGCTTGGCGGCGTCGGCATGGCCGCCCTGATTACCGCAGTCTCCCAAGGCATCTCCCGGATCGTGGCCGTCGACACCCTGGCCGAGAAGCTGGAACACGCCCGGCGGCTCGGCGCCCACGAGACATACACCCCGCAGCAGTTGGCGGAACAAGGCATCAAAGCCAAGTTCGTCGTCGAATGCGCCGGCAGCGCCCGCGCCTTCGAAGCCGCTTTCGCCGCCACCGACGTCGGCGGCACGACGATCACGGCCGGACTGCCCTCTCCCGACTCCCGCGCCCAGCTCTCCCCGCTGACCATCACGGCGGAGGCGCGGACAATCGTCGGCAGCTACCTGGGCTCGGCGGTGCCCGCGCGGGACATCCCCAAGTACGCCCAGCTCTGGCGGGACGGAAAACTCCCGGTCGAGGAGCTCATTTCGTCCCGGATCGCCCTGGCGGACATCAACGAGGCCATGGACCAACTCGCCGACGGAAAGGCCGTCCGCCAGGTCATCATGTTCGACGCCGACTAATCCCGCCACCCCGCATTGCCCTATCCCTTATGGCTGCTAAATCCGGTCCGGAAGGACATCAACCGATAAGGCAACTGAAGCGGATCAAAGAAGGCGAAACACCCTGTAATTGACTTGCTCACGGCCGCCGCTGATGTGACAATCTCCCGCTGCGGTGTCAGCATTAAGCAAGTGACCACCACCCAAATCCCTAAATCCCCCGTCACTACTTCGGGCGATACCTCGTTCTTTGGCCACCCAAAGATGCTGGCCAGCCTCTTCTCCGTGGAAATGTGGGAGCGCTTCTCCTTCTACGGAATGCAGGGGATCCTCCTCTACTACATGTACTTCACGGCCGCCGAGGGTGGCCTCGAAATCAACAAGGCACTGGCTGCCAGCCTGGTCGGCGCCTACGGCGGCGGTGTCTACCTCTCGACCATCCTGGGTGCTTGGCTCGCGGACCGGATCTTCGGGTCCGAGCGTGTGCTCTTCGGCTCGGCCATCATGATCATGGCCGGCCACGTCGCCCTGGCCCTGATCCCGGGCATTCCGGGTCTGATCGCCGGCCTCGTGCTGGTCGGCGTCGGGTCCGGCGGCCTCAAGGCCAACGCCACCGCCCTGGTCGGAAGCCTGTACCGCGAGAAGGACGAGCGCCGCGACGCCGGTTTCTCCATCTTCTACATGGGCATCAACGCCGGCGCCCTGATCGGCCCGCTGGTGACCGGCTGGCTGCAGGAAAGCCAGGGCTTCCACTGGGGCTTCGCCGCCGCTGCCATCGGCATGGCCGTGGGCCTGGGCATCTACGCCCTGGGCCGCAACAAGCTGCCCGAGGAGGCGCACCGGGTGCCCAACCCGCTGCCCGCCGCGCAGCGCACCAAGTACGGACTGATCTTCTTCGGCATCGCCCTGGTCATCGCCGTGCTGCTCGCGACCGGCGCCGTGAACGTGGACAACCTGGCCATGACGATGGCGTACGCAGCCATCGGGGCGTCCGTGCTGTACTTCGCGCTGATCTTCAGCAGCAAAAAGGTCAACGCCACCGAGCGTGGCCGGGTGACGGCGTTCATCCCGCTGTACATCGCCTCGGCCGCGTTCTGGGCACTCTTCCAGCAGCAGTTCACCTTCATCGCGGTGTACTCGGAGGAGAAACTGGACCGGAACCTGTTCGGCTGGGAAATGCCGGCCGCGTGGGTCCAGTCGATCAACCCCGTGTTCATCATCATCTTCGCCGGTGTCATGGCCGCCCTGTGGACCCGGCTGGGCCACAAGCAGCCCGGCTCGGCGCTGAAGTTCTCAATCGGCCTCTTCGTGATGGGCCTCGCCTTCCTGGCGTTCATCCCGCTGGCCGGCGGGGGCAAGACGCCGCTGCTGGCACTGGTAGGGATCCTGTTCCTGTTCACCATGGCGGAACTGTTCCTTTCGCCCATCGGCCTGTCGGTGACCACCAAGCTGGCCCCCAAGGCCTTCCACACGCAGATGGTGGCCCTGTTCTTCCTCTCGGTCTCGCTGGGCACGACGCTGGCCGGCGTCCTCGCGGGGCTCTACAACCCGCACGACGAGCTGCCGTACTTCATCGGCGTCGGCGGCACCGCAATGCTGCTGGCCGTCGGCCTGGCCGCCGCCTCCCCTGCGATCAAGAAGCTTATGGGCGGCGTCCGCTGAGCTAGCTTGGTTCATCTGGCACCGTGAATCTCCGGGCACCTCGTGCCGAACGGCACTCCCCGGCTGGCCTCGGGAGTGGCACGATGGGGCAATCACGGCTGCGCCCGGAACCGGGGCCCGTAATTGCAAGGAGGAGTCATGACCGGCGACGGAAACTACAGGATCGTGGTGGGGGTGGACGGCTCCGCGGAGTCCCGTGCGGCCATGGATTGGGCCGTGGCGGAGGCCAAGCTCCGTAATGGCCAGGTCTTGGCCGTTACGGCATGGAACTTCCCCTACGTCAGCAACGGGTTCGGCCAGGTATGGAACTACCAAGGCTTCGAAACCGACGCCCGGGCCATCCTCGACGAGGAGTGCGCCCGCGTCCTGGACCAGGGGGTGGGGATCACCCCACGCGTGGTGCAGGGCAGCCCCGCTTCGGTGCTGATCGACGCCTCGCGGGACGCCGACGTCGTCGCCATCGGCTCACGCGGCCTCGGTGGATTCACCGGTTTGGTCCTCGGTTCCACCTCGACCCAGACGGTCCACCATGCCCATTGCCCGGTGCTGGTCTTCCGTGGACAAAGCTGAGCTGTGAGCACCCGAGTCCGGCCGCCGGTTGAGGTGCGTGTCTACCGCCGCGCCGCCGGCGAGGCGTCCGACGTCGAACTTATGCCCGCCGGGGATGTCACAGAAGGCGTGGTGCGGGTCGGGGACACCATCCGCCGCCCGCACCAGCCGCAAAGCCTCGCCGTGGCCGGCTACCTCGACTGGCTCGAGGATGCCGGCTTTGACGGCGCGCCGCGGTTCCTGGGCCGCGACGCCGGCGGCAGGGACGTGCTGAGCTTCGTTCCCGGCCGGTGCGCCGGGGCGCTGCCCGAGACCTGGGTACAGTCCGAGGAGCTGCTGGCCTCGGTGGCCCGGCTGGTCCGCCGCCTGCATGACGCGTCCGCGGGCTACGTTCCGCAGTCGCACCCGTTCCCGCCGCGCCCCATCCGGCAGGACCCGGCAGAACTGGTTTGCCACCTGGACGTCACGCCCCAGAACGTGGTGGTCCGCGACGGGGTCGCCGCCGGGCTGGTGGACTTCGACCTTGCCGGTCCCAGCACCGCCCTCAAGGACTCGTATAACGCCGCCATGCACTGGGTCCCGCTGCGCGACCCGGCGGACGCGTGGCCCGGCTGGGATGACCTGGATCCGTTCCGGCGGCTCCGCATTTTCGCCGACGCCTACGGCTGGGACCGGGAGGAACGACGCCGGCTGACCGGCCTTGCGGTCGACGCCGCGGAGCTGAGCTACGAGCGGATGCGCCACAACGCGGAAGCCCTTGGCGGCGGTTGGGCGCGGATGTGGGCCGAGGGCGCGGGCGGGCTCATCCTGCGGCGCCGGGGCTGGCTCGAGGCCAACGCCGCGCGGCTGACGGACGCGCTGACGGACTAGGGCCACAGGCTACGGCCGGGACAGAATCCGCCCACGCATGCTTTGCTCTCCGGAGAAGGTCACTCAACCGCGCGGGCGCAGCTGAACGTTCGGCAAAGCGGGGGCGGGCAACGGCGCGGGCGTGTCCTCGGGGAAGGGTCCGAAGCGGGGGTAGGGCGCCCCGTCCGGATAGGTTCCGCCCTCCGGTGGCGTTCCGGCTTCGGCGCCGATCTCGGCCTGCCAGGCGTCGCGGTAGGCCACGACCTCTCCATGGGTCCGTCCGATGAAGTTCCACCACATGACGATCTGCTCCCCGAGGGGCACGCCGCCGAGGACGAGCGCCCGGACCGGGTTCACACCGGCTTCCAGCACCAGGGCAGACCGTCCGGTGGGCAGGTAGACGAGGTGGTCCACCGGCACCTGTTCGCCGTCCAGCCGAAGATCGCCGGTGTCCAGCAGCACCCCGTGTTCGAAGGTGGGGTCCAATTCGAGTTCCAGCCGGGCGCCCGGCCGCAGCACCGCTTCGGAGCCCAGCAGGGCGGGTGTGTAGGTATTGACCGGAGAGGTCGAGCCTGCCAGCGAGCCCAGGAAAACGCGCAGTTCCGTTCCTTCCCCAAGGACCGCTTCCGGGGCGTAGTGCTCGAAGGTTGGCGGCATGTGCCGGGTCGACTCCGGGAGGGCGAACCACAGCTGCGCTCCGTGCAGGATGGAGGTGTCCGGCGTCGAGAACTCCTGGTGCGAGATCCCCCGGCCCGCGACCATCAGGTTCACCTCTCCCGGACGGACGACGGCGGCGAACCCGGCCGAGTCTAGGTGCGCGACCTTCCCGGAGAACAGCCAACTGACCGTCGCCAGCCCGGTGTGCGGGTGGCGGGGCACGTTCATCCCGCCGGAGGCTGAAACCAGGTCGGGTCCGTAATGGTCCACGAAGCACCAGGCTCCGATCAGGCTCCGCCGCTTCTGCGGCAGCGTCCGGCGAACATCCATGGCCCGGATTCCGCCGAGCGGCACCGCCCGCGGCGGGAGGACCTGGGCGTCGCCGAAGGTTTTCTCAAAGGCGCAGACAACTTCTTCCGGTACGGTCTCGAGGTTGCTCATGGGGCCAGTCTAGATCCGGCCCGCGGGGCCGGAACCCTGTGCGTCCGGCGCACCTACCGGGCGATGAAGTCCGCGTTGGAGAAAGCGACGCCCAGGGTCACGACCACCAGCACGGTGATGGCAATCGCGACGTAGCCCAGTACCAAGCCGGCGATGGCCGCGCCTCGTCCGTGCGGTTCCCGGTTCAGCGCCAAATGGCCAAGGACGACGGCGGCCAGTTGAGGGAGCAGGAAGAAGCCGAAACCCAGGAGGGACGCGATGCCGCAGCACAGGCTCGCGATGCTCAAAACCTTCGGCGCGGCGGCCACGCCGTAGTAGATCGGCTGGCCATAAGCGTCGGCGTAGGGGGCGGCCGGCGCGCCGTAGCTTCCAACCGGCTGCCCGAGATGCGGCGCCGTGGGCGGCAGCGGCGGGACATGGCCGTGGCCACGATGCTTGCTATACCCGGGCCTGATCTGCTCGGTCATGATTCCCCCTCGACGTGCCTGGGTCCAGAATACCGCCGCGCCGTGTCATGGCAGGCCGATTCCGGCGAAAGCATGTTGCCGGACCCGCACGTCTGGCATGCTGGTGCCATGGCTAGCCGCGCGGGCACAGTTGCCCAACCCCAAGACCTTGTTGACCTCACTGCGCTCCTGGACGCGTACTACGACGTTTCGCCGGATTTGAGCGACCCCGGGCAGCGGGTGGCGTTCGGGACCTCCGGACACCGCGGCTCGAGCCTTAAGGCGTCGTTCAACGAACCCCACATCGTCGCCATCACGCAGGCGATCGTGGAATATCGCGCGGGCCAGGGCATCACCGGTCCCCTGTACCTCGCGAAGGACACCCACGCGCTGAGCGAACCGGCCCAGAACTCCGCCTTGGAAGTCCTCGCGGCCAACGGCGTGAATGTGCTGATTGACGCCCGCCACGGCTACACGCCCACCCCCTCGCTGAGCCACGCCATCCTGACGCACAACAACAACTCCCCCGCCGGCGCTCCGCAGGCGGACGGCATCGTGGTGACCCCCAGCCACAACCCGCCCGGCGACGGCGGCTTCAAGTACAACCCTCCGCATGGCGGCCCGGCAGACACCGACGCCACCGGCTGGATCGCCAACCGCGCCAACGAACTCCTCGAGAACGGCCTGCGCGGGGTCAAACGGATTCCCATCGCTGACGCGCTCAGCGCCGAGACCACCGGCAAGTTCGACTTCCTCTCCAGTTACGTGGACGACCTGCCCTCGGTCCTGGACCTAAACGCGATCCGCGACGCCGGGGTCCGTATCGGCGCAGACCCGATGGGTGGCGCGTCTGTGGACTACTGGGGCGAGATCGGCGAGCGTCACCATCTGAACCTCACCGTGGTGAACCCCACCGTGGACCCGCAGTGGGCGTTCATGACGCTGGACTGGGACGAGAAGATCCGGATGGACTGCTCCTCGCCGTCGGCGATGGCCTCGCTGATCAACCGGATGGCTGCTGGTGCGGACGGGTCCGCCGCCTTCGACATCGCCACCGGCAACGACGCCGACGCCGACCGGCACGGCATCGTGACACCGTTTGTTGACGGACAGGGCGGGCTCATGAACCCGAACCATTACCTCGCCGTCGCCATCGATTACCTGTACCGGCACCGGACCGGCTGGAACCCGCAGTCCGTGATCGGCAAGACCCTGGTGTCCTCGTCGATCATCGACCGGGTTGCCGAGAGTCTCGGCCGGAAGCTCGTGGAAGTACCGGTGGGCTTCAAATGGTTCGTCCCCGGGTTGCTGTCCGGCGAAGGCGCCTTCGGCGGGGAGGAATCTGCCGGCGCCTCCTTTAACAAGATGGACGGCAGTGTCTGGACCACGGACAAGGACGGCATCCTGCTGGCGCTGCTGGCGTCGGAGATCACGGCGGTGACGGGTAAGTCGCCGTCGCAGCTGTACAAGGGCCTCACCGACCAGTTCGGCGACCCCGTCTATGCGCGGATCGACGCCGCAGCCACGCGGGAGCAGAAGGCCGCACTGGGCAAGCTGTCGCCGTCGGACGTCACCGCGACGGAACTGGCAGGCGAGACCATCACCGCCAAGCTGACCGAGGCGCCCGGCAACGGTGCGGCGATCGGCGGCCTCAAGGTGGTCACCGAGAATGCCTGGTTCGCGGCCCGGCCCTCCGGCACCGAGGACGTCTACAAGATCTACGCCGAGTCCTTCAAGGGCGCGGATCACCTCAAGCAGGTGCAGGCCGAGGCCAAGGCCTTGGTGGACGGGGTTATTTCCTAGCCGGAGCTGGCGGCCTCTTCCTCGCGGAGGCTGGCCGCCAGCACTGACTGGTCCCGGCCCTGGGTTTTCGCCCGGTACAGGGCGGCGTCGGCGGATTCGATGAGCGCCTTGAGGTCGGCCCGCCCGGCACCGGTAGCCGCAATTCCGTAGCTGACGGTCGGCAGCTTTGCCTCGATACCGGGCTGTTGCGACTGCAGCCGGCGGCTGATATTCCCGGTCATCTCGCCGGCGCGCTCGGGCGCCACACCGGGCAGGAGCAGGATGAATTCCTCGCCTCCGTACCGCCCCACCAGGTCCGTGGAGCGAACGGACGCCAAGCAGGCCGCGGCGAAAGCCTGAAGCGCCATATCCCCGGCTGCGTGGCCGTACCTGTCGTTGACGACCTTGAAGTGGTCAAGGTCGGCCAGCACGAGTGAGGCAGGTGTCCGGGCGTTACTCAGGCGGCGCAACTCGTTGACGGCCAGGTCCAGGAAAGCGGTCCGGTTCAAGAGTCCGGTGAGCCCGTCAAGGGTGGCGCGCGCACGGAGGTCCCGGGTCAGCTGTTCATTACTCAGTTCGACCATGGTGAAGGACGCGACCACCAGAACCATGGTCGTCAGGATTGTGGTCACAACCGACCCGAAGTAGGAGACAAAGATGGGCCCGTCGGGTCCCTCGGTGAGGAGGGTCAGCAGTCGGCCAGCGTAGAAGATGGTCAGCAGCGCCGAGCCGTAGGCGAGCGGACGGTGGACCCTGGAGTATTCGACCTCCAGCAGGAAGAGCTCACGCGAGGACAGACCCAACATGATTCCCATCATGGCCAGCATCATCGGGCCGCCGGACCAGCTGTTGGTTGCCGGGTGGTCCAGGACTGACACGATGCCGGTCACCGCCGGGCCGGCCAGGAGGTACCAGATTTTGGGGCTGTCCCGCCGGAGCGACCGGGCGCCGGCCCACATCGCTCCGGCGCCGCCAACCAGCAAGGTGTTCCCCAACGGGTTCGCCCAGACTTGGTGCGGGGTACCGTCCAGCAGATAGGACGCGGATCCGGTGAGAAAGAGCAGCAGGGCGGAACACCACCAGCCGCTGTAGGGCGAGCGGGTCCGGCGGTAGGTGATGAAGTAGAAAAGACTCAGCAAGGTCAAGGTGACCACGGCCAAGGCAACGCGGAGGGTGGCGGTGTCGAGCATCATCCCGCGGTTCCCCCAGCACGCACCCAGTTACCCCAGTATGTATCGGCGTCAGACTCTAAATGTGAACCCCAGTATGGCACCTCGGGACCGAAATGAAGAGGTTCATTTCACGGTGTGGCCTGCCAAAGCCTCAACACGCGCCGCGTGGCGTGTTCGCCGTCGGGAGCCATGTCCACCAGGGCGATCCGGTCCAGGGCCAGTTGCTCGCCTGCGCGGGGGGCTGCTTCGCCCCGGTGGGAAACATGCGGACGGTACCCGGCCATGGTGTAACCGGGGGTGGCAACCCTGCCGGGCAGGTCCTGCACGACTTCCACGAGCGCTTCATGGAGTCCCTGCAGCGCCGTGCTGGGAGCGATCAGGCTGACCGGAATGGAGCCGCCGCGGCCGAAGCCTGCCTCGTTGCCCACCGTGACGGTGCTGCCGAGCGCCGCCCTGACCGCTGCGTCCATGAGCCCCGCCACCCGGGTGGCCAGCACGTCTTCGCCGGCAGCGCTCCCGCCGTCGGCCGACGGCGCGCGATCGACGACGTCGAACTTCACCAGGGTGATGTGCAGCGGCCAGCCGTCGCGGGGGAAGTTCATCCCAGCCGTGACGGGCTCCAGGAAGGCAACCACAATGAGGTTCCGCATGGGCCCAGTCTGCCACCGGGGGCTAGTGCGGGCCCCAGGTCGTTGGAGCTGTAGCCCTTAGACGGTGCGGACCACGTCTTCGTAGGCGAACTTCGGCTTCGGTGCGCCCCAGGCGTTTTCGGCGGCGTGGCCGATGTTGACCACCAGGAAGCTCTCCTGGCTGCCATCCGGGAAGAAAGCGGAGTCGATCTTGCCGAAGTCGGCGCCCGTCATCGGTCCGGCCGAGAGGCCCAGCGAACGGACGGCGAGGATGAAGTAGCCGGCCTGCAGGTGGGCGTTGTTGTTGCCGGTGGCCGCGGCGAGGTCCGGGGCGGCGTCGTACATGGCCTTGGGTGCGTTGAAGCCGGGGAGGAAGGTGTCCCAAAGTTCGTGCCAAGCGGTGTCGGTGCTGAGGATCGCGACAAGCGGGGCGGCAGCCGTCTTTGCCTTGTTTCCGTTGGACATGCTGTCTACCAGCGTGGCGCGGGCCTCGTCCGAGCGAACGTAGGTGATGCGCATAGGCTGCGCGTTGAACGCCGTCGGGCCGCCTTTGGTCAGTTCGTAGATGGCGCGCGCCTGCTCGTCCGTGACTTCGCCGGTGAAGGCATTGGCCGTGCGAGCCTGGGCAAAGATGGCGTCCACCGCTGCGGCGTCGATTACTGCTTCTTCATGGGCGATCGTCATTCGCAACCCTTTCGCTGGGTCGCCCCGCTCCGGGGGCACGTTTGCTGTCGCTAGGTGCAACCAAGTTCCGCGTCGGCTGCTTCCCCGGGCATGTTGTGAAGTCGCACACAGCGGGCTGGGGGGCTCAGGAATTGACCGGCTCGGCGTCGCGGTGCACGTCGAGTTCCGTCGGGAACGTCGTCCAGGTCCTCAGCGGCGAGAGCATTACGGGCAACGCCGAGGACGCTGCAATGAGGGCCGCGGTCCAGAGCACGGGGGCCTCCCCGGCGAGGAGTGCGAGGAAGCCACCGGCAAGGCTGGCCAATGGCATCACACCCAGGGTGACGAGACGATAGCTGGACATCGCCCTTCCCATGAGGTTCGCAGGGACGAGCCGGGCAAGGATTCCGGCACCTGCCAGTCCGGTCAGCACCACGAAGTAGGACCAGCCGAAGCCGGAGAGCCCCACCCAGAACACTGTCGGCAGCCCGAGGGCGGGGGCCGCGGGAACCAGCACCATGCACCCGGCCCCGGCCAGGCTGGCCATGATCTTCGTCCTGCCTATTCCGAAGCTGCGGGTCACGCTTGTGGCCATCAGGGAAGCAGCGAGGCCACCGGCTGCGGACACGGCACCGAGTCCGACGACCTGGTCCATCGGAATCTGCAGGGCATTGAGAACATAGACGACCTTCGCGCCGGCTCCCCACATGCCGGCCGCATTGACCATCGCGACGGAGCACATCATGGGCCGCACTAGCGGGTTCCCCAGTGCAATTAGCAGCCCGTGGCGCGCCTCCGCCCAAAAACCGGAGGGGCCCGCGGGCCGGGCCGCCCGCACCTCGGGCAGCCCACACGTCACCACGGCGGAGAAGAAATAGGCCATCCCGGAGATGACCAGAACGGCCGGCGCTGCGACGATTGTGACGAGAACACCTACCAGGCCCGGGGCGGCGACGGCCAGCCCACTCTGGACGGCCTGCACCCTGGCATAGCCGACGGCGAGCTGATCACGGGCCAGGAGCATGGGCATCACCGCCGAATGCGCCGAGGTGAAGAAGACATCGGCCGCGCTGACGACGGCGGCGACGAGGAAAAGGTGCCAAAGGCTTAGCGATCCCGCCGCGTGGGCCACGGGGACCGTCAGAACTGCAGCCGCTCGGACGGCGTTGGCACCAATCAGGACGGGCTTGCATGGCCAGCGGTCCACCAGGACCCCCGCGGGGACACCGAGAATCAGGAAGGCCGCCACGCCCAGGGCGTTGAGGACCCCCGCTTCGAAGGCCCCCGCGCCGAGGGCCGCCACCGCGATGACCGGCAGCAGCGACCGGGCAATGTCGTCGCCGATCCCGTCCCCGATCCCGGCAATGAAGAGCCGACGGAAGGGTCCCCGCATGAGGGGCGGTGCAGGCACGTCGCCCGAATCCCGCCCATTCCGGGCACGAGGGCTACCCTTGGAGTCGGAAGCATGGCGTAAGGTCATGCCTGACAGTGTCAGGTCAAGCCTGACACTGTCAACGGGACCGCACTACTGATTTAGGGAGCACAAATGAACGAAGGCGGCAGAGACCTGCGCCAGTGCTCCTTTTGCGGGCGCGGCGGCGCCCCGGACCGACGGCTCGTAGCCGGGCCGGGAATCTGCATCTGCGAGCACTGCGTGGGCACTGCCCGTGAGCTGCTAGACGCCTCCGCGGACGGTTCGGCGCCGGCGTCCGGCTCGCTTGGGCCCGCATGGGAACAGCTGAGCGACGAGGAGATCCTGCGGCACCTGCCGGAGATCTCCCATGTTGGATCTCAGCTCGAAGGGCAGCTTAAGCGTTGGGTCGGCGCGGCCAGGGAAAGAAACATCAGCTGGTCGCGGATTGGCGCCGCCCTGGGCGTCACCCGGCAGACCGCCTGGGAGCGGTTTAAGAATCCCGCCTAAGTCGGCCGCCGACCGGTCAGGCGTCGTCGTGCTGCAGTGAGGACGAGAGCTCGCGGTGGGCGTTCGCCTGTTCGATCAGGTCGGCGGCCTTCCGCTCTGCCGTCTCGACGGCGTCGGCTCCGGCGAGGAAGCGCGACGGCGGTTCCGCCAGGGCGCTGAGGGTGATCAGGGCTGCGGCGAGCTTCGCGGGGTATCCGCCCTGCTTTCCGTTCATGGACTTCCATGCGGTGATCGTGTCCTCGGTCCGCTGGTCGTAGTCCTCGATGGACAGTTCCGGCCAGATCGAGGACGAGCCTTCGACCAGGAGTTCCGTGCGGAAGAAGCCGGGCTCCACGACGGTGGTCTTGATGCCATAGGGCTCGACATCGAGGTGCAGGGTTTCCATCCATCCTTCCAGGGCGAACTTCGAGGCGGAGTACGCGGAGCAGAAGTCAACGCCGGCCAGCCCGGCCGTCGAGGAGATGGTGATGACGTGGCCGGCGCGCTGGGCCCGCATGACCGGCAGGATGGCGCGGGTGATGTTGAGCGGGCCGAAGAAGTTAGTGTCCATTTGCTTGCGGAACTGTTCCGGGCTGATGACCTCGAAGTAGCCGGCATAGAAGTTTCCTGCGTTGTTCACCAGCACATCGATGCGGCCGAACCGGGCCAGCGCGGCCTCGGTAGCGGCCCGCGCAGCGTCGGCGTCGGTAATGTCCAGGGAAACCGCCAGGAGGTTCTGGTGTTCGCCGAGAATTTCGGTGACTTTCGCGGCGTCGCGCGCCGTCGCGACGACGCGGTGGCCGGCCTCGAGGGTTGCCCTGGCAATGTCAACGCCCATGCCCCGGGCGGCTCCGGTAATAAGCCAGACGGTGTTCTCATTCATGGCGTTCCTCTCAAAGGTGCGGCGGGCAGAGTGCCTGCCGCGGTGATTCCATTCGGTGATTCCAGTCAAGAGGATTCGAGAGAGCCGAGGCAGACCTTGTCCAGAGGGTTAACACCGGGGACCCCCAAAACGGCAACAGGCGGCGTAGCGTCGGGTTCATGGAAGAAGGAAACGAGCTGCAGCAGTTCTTGGCGAGTCGCCGGGCGCGGCTGACACCGCAGCAGGCCGGGCTGCCGGACTATGGCGGCCGACGCCGGTGCCCGGGCTCCGGCGGGAAGAGGTGGATCTCCTCGCGGGGATCAGCCGGGCGTTGCAACTGGGCGACGCCGAGCGCGCGCATCTCTTCGACCTGGTCCGTGCAGCCAACACCACTACGTGGCAAGACGCCCGGACCCGGCGACCGGCGAAACGTCAGGAAATGCGGTCCGGCGTGCAGCAGCTTCTCGACGCAATGACCATTGTCCCTGCGGTCGTCCAAAACGGCCGGCTGGATATCGTGGCGGCCAATCAGCTGGGCCGCGCCCTCTTCTCGGAGCTCTACGCCCAGGCGCGCGTCACCGGCCGAAGCGGCCAGCCTGCCAACTTCATCCGTTTCCTGTTCCTCTCCCCAGCGGCGAAGGACATGTACCTGGACTGGGATGAGGCCACCCAGCAGACCGTGGCAATGCTGCGCGCGGAGGCCGGTCGGGTCCCGGACGACCGGGCCCTCCGGCCTCTGGTCGGTGAGTTGTCCACCCGAAGCGACGCCTTCCGAACCCTCTGGGGGTCCCACGATGCCCGGCCCCCTGCTGTTCCTCGCCTACACGGCTCGACCGGGAACGCACTCTCACGACAACTTGCAACTCCTCGCCAGCTGGGCCGCAACTGCCGAAGATTTCTCTGTGGAGGATGCGCCGGAACCGAGCCGCGGGATGGACGTGCGTTAGGGATTTCGGGAGCGTCAGCGGGAGCAAAGAGCTCAGCTGGCATGCACCGGGTGCTCTTAAAATGTCTGACCCTCTTGTTTGAATTGGTTCATGGGAATCGGTGCAGTTCTCGTCTCTCGTCCGGCCGGTCGGCCGGACGGTGATGAGCGCGGTGCCGCTCCGTCGCTTGGCAGTATTTTGGGCCAGTTGCGGGAGTTGAGTTCGACGGCGGCGCAGGACGCGGCGCTGTTCGGCTTCGCTGCGGCGGCGGACTTCGCCGGCGACGTCGAGGAGATCGCCCGGACCCTCGAATACCTGCAAATCGTCGCCGCCGGCGCCGTGGACCGCACCCGCAAGGAAACCGCCGAGGGCGTCGGGACCGGCGAGATCGGTACAGGCGCGATCGGCGGGGCCGGCGGGGTCCGGGCCGGCGATGACGGGTACCGCAAGACCGGGGATTTCCTGCGGGACCGGCTGCAGATCACCGCCGCCGAGGCCCACCGCCGGCTCTCCCTGGCCCGGACCGTGCTGCCGCGCACCGGGTTCACCGGTGAACCGCTGCCGCCACTGCACGAAGAACTCGCCGCGGCCCTCGCCGCCGGGACCGTCCCGTC
>NZ_JBFTMR010000023.1:0-35233 GCF_056397065.1 Arthrobacter sp. 05N428_2
CTACAGCGCTACTACGACGAAAACCCCGAACGATTCCGCCAACGACCCATCACACCAGCCCCCGCCCGCCACGCAGGGATCAACCTTCCCGCAACAAAAACACCCACACAGCAAACCCAATGACTCCACACAGCTTGACAATCTGCGGAGCCGCCAGAACTGCGGGAGCGTCCCCCGGTGAGCCGCCAGAACTGCGGGAGCGTCCTCGTCAGCCGCGCAGCCGATCGACGGCGGCCACGAGAGCCTCGACGTCGTCAGCCTGGCCCAGGGTCGCCTCGCCCGGACCCCGGGCCAACATGGCATTGAAGTACAGCCCGTCCCCCATGTACAGCACGGGCTTCGCCATGGCCGGGCCGACGTCGGCCGCCAGCAGCGCCAGCCAACTTTCCTGGACCCCGGCCATCCGCCGCAGCGTCTCGGCGTGCGCCACTTCGGCCAGCCGGGTGGCGGCCACGAAGACCCGGTCCAGCGGAGTGTCCGCCCACACCGAGGATCGGATGAAATACGCGGCAGCCCCTTCCGGGGCGGCTGCCATGGCATCGAGGTCCTCGGCGAGGAGCCGGTCCAGCCGCTCCAGCAGCACCGCGATCATGGCCTCCTTGTTAGGGAAGTGGTACAGCAAACCGCCTTTGGAGACGCCCGCCAGCCTGGCTACCGCATCCAGCGTCGCGGCACGTTCGCCCTCGGCAATCAGGAGGGACTCGAAGGCATCCAGGACGGCTTCGCGGGCGACGGGTTTTCTGGCCATGGCTCCCATCATGCCTGTCGGGGCGCGCATTTCTTAACTGTACCGTCCAGACGGTATAGTTAACTCCCATGAACACCGCCATGTGCGCCGCCCTCACCCACCCCGCGCCGACCCCGCGCGCGCCGTGGCGGGACTGGCTGGCGTTGATCCTGCTCATGTTCCCGGTGCTGCTCGTGGCTGTGGACAACACGGCCCTGACGTTCGCGCTGCCCGCGATCGCCCGCAGCCTGGATGCCACTGGCGTGCAGCTGCTCTGGATTGTCGATTCATATCCGCTGGTCCTGGCCGGCCTGCTCGTGGCCACGGGTAGCCTGGGCGACAGGATCGGCCGCCGCCGGCTGCTTTTCGTCGGCAGCGCGGGATTCGCGGCCGTGTCCGCCGTGACGGCGTTCGCGCCCAGCGCCGAGTGGCTGATCGCCGGCCGGGCCGGGCTAGGCTTCTTCGGCGCGATGCTAATGCCGTCCACCCTCTCCCTGATCCGCAACATTTTTCCCCAGCCGAACCGGCGGCGGCTCGCCGTCGCGATCTGGGCCGCAGGCTTCTCCGGCGGGGCCGCACTGGGCCCGGTATTCGGTGGCTGGCTCGTGGAACGTCTCTGGTGGGGTGCGGTGCTCCTGGTCGCAGTGCCGATCGTCCTGCCGCTGCTGGCCCTTGGGCCCGCGCTGATCCCTGAATCCCGGGATCCGAAGCCAGGCACAGTGGACGCATCCAGCATTGGCCTGTCGCTGCTGGCGATGGTGCCGACGGTCTACGGCATCAAGATGCTGGCGACCGAGGGCGTGGCGCCGGGACCGCTCGTGGCCCTGGCCGTCGGCCTGATGATGGGCTTCGCCTTCGTCCGCCGCCAGCGTCGGCTGGCCGCGTCGGCGTCGGCGACTCCCCTGCTGGACCTGAGTCTCTTCGGCAACCCGGTCTTCAGCACCGCGATCATCGCCAACGTCCTGGCCTTGTTTTCCTACAACGGCTTCATTCTTTTCCTGGCCCAGCACCTGCAGCTGTTGGAGGGACGGTCCCCCTCGGAGTCTGGACTGGCAATGGTCCCGGCCCTGATCGCCACCGTCGTCGCCGGCCTGTTCGTGGTGCCACTGGTGCGGCAGGTCCGGCCGGGCCTCGTTGTGGCGGGCGGCCTGTTCCTGAGCGCCGCAGCCTATGGCATCGTGGCTCTGGGTGACCACCGCGCCGGGCCGGGCCTGTTGCTGGCCGCCCTCCTGGTCCTGTGCGTGGGCGTCGGTGCGTCCGAAACCATTTCCAACGACCTGATCCTGGGAGCCGTGCCGGCGGCGAAATCCGGCGCCGCGGCGGCCATCTCCGAAACCGGTTACGAGGTCGGCTCCCTGCTCGGCACCGCCATCCTCGGTTCCATCCTGACCGCCTCCTACCAGCACAATTTCCGGCTCCCCGACGGTGCGCTGCAGGCGGCCCCATCGGCGGTACACCGGGCCGGAGAGACCCTCGCCGGGGCCGACGAGCTGGCTCAGACCCTGCCGGGCCCACTGGCAGAGGCCGTGACGGCGGCCGCCCGGAGCGCCTTTGAGTCAGGCGTCCACATCACGGCCGCCATCGCGCTGGTGCTGATGGCCGGCACCGCGGTCCTCGCCGCGGTCGTCCTCCGCAAGGTGCCGACGGCGGACTAGGAGCCGGCCTCAGGCCGCGTCGACGTAGGCCTTCAGCGCGTCGAGCAGGCCCGCGGTTCCTTCCTCGCGGCCCGCCACTTGTTCGGCGTCGCTCGCGGCCGATCCGGTGAAGAAGGCGCCCTGCTCGGTCAAGGTCAGGACGGTGCCCCCGCCGTCGGCCGTCAGCTCGATCGTGCTCAGCGAGACGGACATCCGCCGGCCGTCGAGCAGCATTTCATACGTGTAGACGATCCGCTCGTCGTCGACGATGTCGTGGTAGATGGCATGCATGGTTGAGACCCAGCCGCCTTCAGGGCCGCCGACGTCGGTCTCGCGGCCGCCCTCCCGGAAGTCGAGGCTGGATTCGCCCTGATACCACTCCGGCGGGCCGCCGAACCACTTTTTCTTGCTGGCGTGGTCGGCGAAGGCTGCAAATACGCGGGACGGCGGCGCGTTCAGCCGGCGTTCGAGGCTGAAGCTTGCGTGCGTAACGGGGAAATTCATGACGGCTCCTAATTCTGCCGGGTGTGGATACTGCTGGGTGTTGACCTTGCTCAATGTGGAGGCTGGGAATCCAGGAACTGCTCCAACCTGTCAAGGCGGCGCTCTTCCGGCGTCCGGCGCTGGCCCAACCAGTGCTCTGCGCGCCGCACCGCGGCAGGGACAATGCTGCAGCTGCGCACCCTGCCGATTTTTTCGCTGCGGATCAGCCCGCTGGCCTCGAGGACCTGAAGATGCTGGACAATCCCGGGCAGGCTGATGGAAAAGGGTTCCGCCAGCACGGAGACCGAGGCCGGCCCCTCGCACAGCCGGATCACGATGGCCCGTCGGGTGGGATCGGCGAGGGCATGGAAGATCCTGTCGAGTTCCGGCCCGTCAGCCGTGGCCTGATTGTTAAGCACATACTTAAGTATGTGTCGCCCGCGCCGCTTGTCAAGGGTCCAGCGGCAGTACGAGCCAAACAGCAGCTCGAGTTAAACACCGGGGCCAGTTAAACAGCAACGTCCGACGCCGGGAGGGAACCCGGCGTCGGACGCTGCTGAAGGTGCGGAGAAGGCGGCAGTTACTTCTTGGCATCCGCCGTGGTGACGCTGGCGGTGGCGCGCATGGTTTCGGCGTTCACCATCCAGGCGTACTGCTCGAGCTTGGCGATGAAAGCATGCAGCAGGTCCGCCGTGGTGGGATCTTCCTCATCCACCTCGTCGTGCACCTTGCGCATGGTCCCGACGGCGGCCTCGAGGGCGGCGACGATCTTCTCGATCGCGTCCTTGGTGTTGATCAGGCCGGTGGGGAACTCGGCGAGCGCGGTGGTCTTCGAAACCGTGGAGCTGCGGCCGTCCGGGAGTGCGTGCAGGGCGCGCATGCGCTCGGCCATCTCGTCGGCGAACCCGCGGGCGGCTTCGATGATCTCATCGAGCTGCAGGTGAAGGTCGCGGAAATTCGTACCGACGATGTTCCAGTGGGCCTGCTTGCCCTGGATGTGGAGCTCGATCAGGTCCACGAGAACGGCCTGCAGATTGTTCGTCAGGGTCGGTGTTGCTTTCATGCATCCTCCTTCATAGGAACGGCTGTTACGGCGTTATGCCCCAGACGCTACCCCAGCGAGGACGCGGCCCGCGATGGTCGCGGAGGAATTTCACGATCAGCTTACTAAGTGACCTTACTAAGCGTTCGGTGCGCGATTAGACGGCCTGGTTCAGCATCGGCCCCTGCGGAAATATGGCACGGGTGATTCCGCCGGCCGTAGCTTCTGACAACTGCGCGAGGTAGTCGTTACGGCGTCGCGGCGTGATCCGCGATTGCGGCTCGAAGCCGTGCTCCGGGTCGTCCGCATAGTGGGCGGCGAGGCCGTCTCGCATCAGGCGGATCGCCTCCGCCCGCTGCTGCGACACGGCGGCGTGCGTGGAGCCCAGTTCAGCGGCCAGGTCCTTGACCGTCCGACCGCCGAAGTAGATTTCCTCGACGACGTACCGCATCCGTTCCGGCAGCGACTTCACGGCAGCGCGGAGGTACTGCACACGTTCGTCCGCCAGCACCGAGTTTTCCGGGGACAAGGTCTCGGCCGCCAGCGTGTCGACGACGGCGTCGTCGAGCGGCGTCAGCGTGCGGGACGCGTCCGCGAGGGCCGCTTCCACGACGCTTTGCTGCACGCCCAGCGCTGAGGCAATCTCGTCGACGGACGGCGTGCGTCCGAGTGCCGCCGCCAGGGTTTCCTGGACCGACATGGTTTCTTTGATCCGGCGGCGGGCCGAGCGCGTGGCCCAGTCGCTGGCCCGCATCTCGTCCGCGAAGGCACCCAGGATACGACGGCGGGCGAACGCGCCGAAGGGCACGCCGAGATCCGGGTCGAAGGAGTCGGCCGATGTGATCAGGGCTACGGCGCCAGCCGACGCCAGGTCATCGCGCGAGAGGTGGGACGCCTTCGAGCATAAGTCTGAGACGAGATAGCCCACCAGCGGCAGGTGCTGAGTGACCATCTCGTTGCGTTCCACGCGATTCAATAGTGTGTCCCCCCATGAGACCGGATCAGGAGCCAAAAACCCTGAGAGCCGCACCCGCCAGTGGTCCTGCACTCCCCCCATGGGAGGCGGTGTTCCAGGCTCGGGCGCAGCACCCAGAACGAAACCTATCACCTGATTCTGGATCTGCGTGTACCCTCAGGGAAAAGCTTGGCGGAAAATGCGGAAAGCCGCATTCTGGGCCGGCCGGCAAGGGAATGGGGCCCATGGGTGCAGGGGATCTTTCGGCGGCGTTGTGGCAGGAGCGGCGTCAGTTGGAACTGCTCTTGTTCAGGCTTGAAACCCAGCGCCTGCACGTGGCCGCCGGCAACACCCACTGGTTGACTTTTACCGCGTCCGAAGTGGAGGCCGTGCTGGACCGCCTGGGCTTCGAAGCGCTGGCCCGGAACGTCGAGTCGGCGGCCGTCGCGGGCGCATGGGGCCTGCCGGCGCAGGCGACCCTGGTTGAACTGATTGCCGCTGCACCGGCTGGTCCCTGGGCCGCCATCTTGCAGGAGCACCTCGATGGGCTGCGCGATTTGCTGGCTCGGCTGGGCCAGGCCGCCCGGGCCAACGACCAACTGCTCCGCAGCCTGGAAGTTCCTGCCGGGCCAAGTGATCCGGCCGGACTCGTTGACCATCTGGCGGCTGCGGGAAACATTGAACGGGCCCTGGCCATCACGCGCCGGGCCACCCAGCCGCTGATGGCCCAGTACCTCGGCGACGACGCGAATCCCCGCTAGGCCGGCGGTCGACCCCGACAGCGCCACGCCGCGTCGCCGTCGACCGCGTTCGCGTTCAGTCGCTGGAGCGGACGGCAGCCGGCGGCAGCAGCCCGCGCAGCGCATCTTCGGTGCCGGTTCCGGCGTCGGAACCAGCTTCAGCTGCCGCGAGATTCGCCGCCGCGATCGCCTCGATGACTTCCCGCCGCTGGATCGTGACGCCGCGGGGCGCCTCGATGCCGATCCGGACACCGTCTCCGCGGCCTTCCAGAACAGTGATGACGATGCCGTCGCCGATCATGATCTGTTCGCCCGGCTTGCGTGTGAGTACCAGCATCCCCTCAATCTACCCTTCGCGTCCGGTGTCGGCGGCCCACGGCAACGGCCTGGTCGCCGCCCGGGCGTCGATCCAGCCCACCGGCAGCCCGAGGGCCTCCACGGTTTCGGGGCTGGCGGTGTCCGCCGCGCCGACGACCGCCACCGCGGCGACTTCGAGCCGCGCCCGCAGCAGGCTGACCCAGCGGGACGTGTCCTCTTGCTTGCGTCCGGCGTCCACGACAGCCCAAACCTGGTCCGGCGCGAGGGCCGCGATCGCCTGGAGCCGTGCCAGGGTGTTGCGGGCCTTGCCCAGGCCGAAGGCCGCCACCACCGTTTGTTCCGTTTCCACGGCGTGGGCGCGGGCCGCCGTTGCGCTTTGGCGACCGTCCAGGTGCAGGTGCCCGTACGCACTCAGCTGTCCCGCCGTGCGCACGTCCGCGCCGCCGGCGGCGGTGGACATGGCCAGGGCTGTGTCCAGCGCGTCGTCGCCGAGACCTACCAGCACCACCAGGTCCCCGTTGCCGCTCAGCGGGACAGGAAGTCTCTGGGGTACCGGCGCGCCAGTCCGCTGGACTGGCGACGACGGGACCGGCCCCAGGGCGGAGGCAGCGCCGGGAACCCCGGGGCCGGGCTCGGCCGGCTGAACCGCGGGGCCGGGCTGAGCCGGCACGGCCGGCTGGGCCGCGGGGGTCCGGAGGCCGGAGCCGAGCTGGTCCAGTATTTCCGCGAAGCCCGGCGACTCGGTGGAGAGGCCGGCGTTTCCCGACCGGTGCAGGGTCAGCTCGGCGGCGTCGGCCTCGGCCAGCAGTGCTGCAATGGCGTCGCCCTGCAGTTGGTGGCCGGGCGCGTCGGCGATCCTTTGCTTGGCCGCCGCCGGCGTGGCCGTGCCGGCAGGGGCGGCGTCCGACGGTTCCACGACCTCGCCCTCGGCGAGGATGTCCGCGTCCGGGACCACCTCGCCGGTGACGACGTCGTGCTTGGGCTGGAGTTCGATGATGGCCTCGTAGCGGTTCGCGGCAAAGAGCCCGGCGATGCCGGGGCTGCTGACCCGCTCGGCGGACACGATGCGGGCCGCCGGACCGTACTGGAGTTCTGCCTTACTGCGGATTTCTTCCAGCGAGGCTCCCTTAAGCCGATAGCGGTTCGGCATGGCGCACGACTCCTACAGTTTCGATCCGGACATTGGCGGAGGTGACTTCGCGGTAGGACAGCACCGGCACGGAACCGGGCTGCGCTCCCAGGAGCCGGTGGATGGCCGGACGCAGCGCCGGGGCGCAGACCAGGACGGCCTGCCGGTTGGCGGCCGCCGCGGAGTCGACCGCGTTGCGCACCGAGCGGAGGACGGCGTCGAGCCGGTCCTGGCCCATCACGATCTGGCTGCCGCCCTCGGCCGGCCGCATGTCCTCCAGCATGGTTTGCTCCAGCAGCGGGTCGATCATGATCACGTTGAGCACGGGCCCCTCCATGAATTTCGCGGTCAGCGCCGGCCCCAGCGCCTGGCGGGCCGCCTCCACGAGCGACTCGGGATCCGTGGAAACCTTGGCCCGGAGGGTGAGCGCCTCGTAGATGCGGGCCAGGTCATTGATGGGGACCTGTTCGTCGAGCAGGCCCTGGAGGACCCGCTGCAGTTCGGCGAGCGAGAGCAGCGCCGGGGTGAGTTCGTCGACGGCGGAGGGGCTCTGCTTGCGGACGCCCTCGGTCAGGACCCGGACGTCTTCGCGGGACAGCAGCCGCGCGGCGTTGGCGGTGACGATCGAGGACAGGTGCGTCACCAGCACCGAGACGCGGTCAATCACGGTGGCGCCGGTCATCTCGGCGTTGTGGCGCATTTCGGCCGGAACCCATTTACCCGCCAGGCCAAAGACCGGCTCGATCATCGCGACGCCGGGCAGCGAGTCCAGCGAGTCACCCAGGGCCAGCATCTGCCCTGCCGGGGCGGTCCCGCGGCCGGACTCCACCCCCGCGATCCGGATGGCGTAGGTGGCCGGCGGCAGGTCCACGCTGTCCCGGGTGCGGACCGGCGGGATGACCAGGCCCAGTTCCATGGCAATCTTGTGCCGCAGGGACCGGACCCGGGCCAGCAGGTCGTCGGAGGCGCCCGAGACCATGTCGACGAGGTCGGGGGCCAACAGGATCTCCACCGGGTGGATCCGCATGTCTTCGAGCAGCTTCTCGTTCGGGTCCCGCTCCGGGGCGTTGAGGGCGGCGGTCTCGGCGTCGGCGGCTTGTTCGGCCTGCCGCTGGCTGGCGGCGGTGCGGCGCGAGGCCAGGACCAGGCCGGCTCCCACCAGGATGAACGGCAGTGGCGGCATGCCGGGGATCAGGGCCATCGCCATGGCGGCGACGCCGGCGATCATCAGCGCGTTGGGCGACTGCAGCAGCTGGGTGGAGGCGGTCCGGCCCATGTCGGCCTCGGCGTTGGACCGGGTCACGATCATGCCGGTGGAGACGGCCATCAGCAGCGCGGGGATCTGGGTGACCAGGCCGTCGCCCATGGTCAGCAGGCCGTAGGTGCCGAGGGCGTCGCCGATCTGCTGGCCGCGCTGCAACATGCCGATGGCGATGCCGCCGATGAAGTTGATGATGATGATGATGATGCCGGCGATCGCGTCGCCCTTGACGAACTTGGAGGCACCGTCCATGGCGCCGTAGAAGTCCGCCTCCGCGGAGACCTCGGCGCGGCGGACCCGGGCCTGGGTGTCCGTGATCAGGCCGCCGTTGAGGTCGGCGTCGATCGCCATCTGCTTGCCGGGCATGGCGTCGAGGGTGAAGCGCGCCCCCACCTCGGCGACACGCTCGGCACCCTTGGTGACCACGACGAACTGGATGACCACCAGGATCAGGAAGACGACGGCGCCGATGATCATCGAGCCGCCCACGGTGACCTTGCCGAACGCCTCGATCACCTGGCCGGCATAGCCGTTGCCCAGGACCAGCCGGGTGGAGGCGACGTTCAGGCCCAGCCGGAACAGCGTGGCCACGAGCAGCAGCGACGGGAACACCGAGAAGTCCAGCGGCTTCTTCACGAACATGCTGGTCAGCAGCACCAGCAGTGCCAGCAGGATGTTGCAGACGATCAGGAAGTCCAGCAGAGGGGCCGGGACGGGAACCACCAGCAGCAGGACGATGCCCACGATGCCGATCGGGACCGCCAGCCGTGCGAGCCTGTTGTTCATGACCCGTTCCTTTCACTGACAACGGCGGGACGAAGAAGATTCATGGTGTGGCTCCCGCCATCCGGTGCAGCCCGGCGCCGGCGCCGCGGGCCTTGAGCGACATGACGAACGCCAGGACTCCGGCGACGGCGTGGTAGAAATCGACGGGGATCTCCTGGCCCAGCTCGCAGGCGCCGTGCAGCGCCCGGGCCAGCGGGATGTCCTGGACCATCGGCACGTTTTTCTCCTCGGCTTCCTGGCGGATCCTGGCCGCGACGTGGCCCGCCCCCTTGGCCACCACGCGGGGCGCGGACTTGCCGGGTTCGTACTTGAGCGCGACGGCGACGTGCGTCGGGTTGACGAGGACGACGTCGGCGTCCCCGATCGCGGCGATCATCCGGTTCCGGCTCATCGCCAGCTGCCGGGCCCGGCGCTGCGAACGGATCAGCGGGTCGCCCTCGCTGCTCTTGTTCTCGTCCTGGACTTCCTTCTTGGACATCCGGGTCTTTTTCCGGTTCCGCCGCATGACGACGAAGAAGTCCACCGCGGCCAGGGCGATGCCGGCGAAGACCGCGAACTGCACTAGGGAGGCGATGCCGCCGCCGGCCGCCGCGACCACCCCGGAGACCGGAAGCCCGCCCGCGCTCAGCAGCACCGGAATCAGCCCCTGGATCACCGAGTACAGCACCAGCCCCACGACGCCGACCTTCAGTAGGGCCTTCGCCCCGCCCCAGAGCGCCTGGGTGCCGAAGATGCGCTTGAGGCCGCTGAGCAGCTTGAAGTTATCGAAGTCGAACCGGAACTTCTTGAAGTGGATGCCGCCCTGCAGCGCCGAGCCGATCAGCACCGCCAGGAACACGACAACCAGCATCGGGCTGATGATCCCGCCCATGGCGCCGAATCCGTCCCCGAGGGCCTTGACGGCCTTCGCCGGGTCCGGCTGCGCCATGACACCCTTGACGCTGAAGAGCTGGTCCACGGCGGCGTTGGCGCCGCTCTGCACGGTGGCCGGGATCATCACCGCGGCCGCGCCGACGGCCAGCCAAGCGGTGAGGTCCTGGGAGCGGGACAGCTGGCCCTTGGACCGGACTTCCCGCATCCGTTTGTCGGTGGCCTGTTCGGTTTTTTCCTGTGAATCCGACATCAGCCCACCCCCAGCACCGTCTTGGCGGCCTGCCCGGCGAGGGTGGACACGATCCGCGGGAGGGCCAGGAAGAGGAAGCCCGCCAGCGAGAGGGTGAGCATGATCTTCAACGGGAAACCGAGCGAGAACGCGTTCAGCGCCGGCGCCACGCGGGTCAGCAGGCCCAGGCCGACGTCGGCGAGAAACAGCACCACCAGCAGCGGGCCGGCGATCTGCACGGCGGCGAGGAACATTCCGGTGACGGCGGACGTCATGGCCTGCACGGGCTGGGCGAGGTCAAGCCCGCCGGCCAGCGGCAGGGCCGTGAAACTGCCGGTGAGCCCGGCGATGACCAGCTGGTAGCCGTCCGAGGCGAACAATAGAGCCAGGGCGGCCATCTGCAGCAGCCGGGTGAACTGTGCGCCGTTAACCATCATTTGCGGGTCAAAGGCCTGGGCCATCTGGAAGCCGCTGAAGAGGTCGATCAGGCTGCCGGCGGACTGGACGGCGGCGAAGACCAGCATCACCAGGAAGCCCAGCACCAGGCCGGTGACCAGTTCCAGAGCCACCGCGGTGAAGAATCCTGCCGTGTCCCGGGCGGTGTAGCCGGCGGAGACCCGCTGCGTGACGGCCAGGCCGAGGCCGACGCCCAGCATCGCCTTGATCCGGGCGGGGAAGGCCTGATGCGCGAACGGCGGGGCCACCACCAGGAACGCCGTCATCCGGACACTGGCCAGGAGCAGGACTTCCAGCCATGTCTGGTCGATCGGGAAGTCCACCTCACATGCCCCCGAGCAACGAGGGGATCTTGGCGAAGAGGTCGTTGGTGAAGGACACCATCTCCGTGATCATCCAGTGCCCGCAGACCAGCAGGGCCACCGCGACGGCGGCGAGCTTAGGCACGAAGGAAAGCGTGGCTTCCTGCAGCTGGGTGATGGACTGCAGCAGGGAGATGGCGAGGCCCACCACCAGGGCCGTCACCAGCACGGGAGCGGCAAGCTTGGCGGCGACGATCATGGCCTGGAGGCAGATGTCCAGGACGGCGTTGGCGTTCATCCGGTGCTCGCATAACTCTGGATCAGGGAGGTGATGATCAGGCCCCAGCCGTCCACCAGGACGAACAGCAGGATCTTGAACGGCAGCGAGATCATCACCGGCGGGAGCATCATCATGCCCATGGACATCAGCGCCGCGGAGACCACCAGGTCGATCACCAGGAACGGGATGAAGATGACGAAGCCGATGATGAAGGCCGCGCGGAGTTCGGAGATCATGAACGCCGGGATCAGGGTCTGCAGCGGCACGGCTTCGGGTGTGGCCGGGTTGTCCATGCCGGCGGCCCGGGTCATCAGCGCGATGTCCTCTTCGCGGGTGTGGGCCAGCATGAAGTGCTGCAGCGGCCCGGAGGCTGCACTGAGCGCGCCGTTGAAGTCGAGGGTGCCGTGCAGGTAGGGCTGCACGCCGATGGTGTTCATCTCGTTGATGACCGGCCACATGACGAAGATCGACAGGAAAAGGGCCAGCCCGGCCAGCACTTGGTTGGGCGGGATGGAGGGCAGCGAGAGCGCGTTGCGGGTCATCGCCAGCACCACGAAGATCTTGGTGAACGAGGTCATCATCAGCAGCAGCGCCGGCGCCACGGACAGCAGGGTGATCCCGATCAGGGTCAGGACCGCGCTGGAGGGCTTCCCGTCCATGCCATTGATGGCGATGTTGACGCTGCCGGTGTCCGGGCTGGCCGGCGCGCTGGGCGTCGCCGGAGGCGTTGGCGGTACGGGCGCGGCGTGGCCGGCGGAGGCGTTGAGCCAGAGCAACAGCACGGCCAGGAGGACGGCGGCCAGGCCGAGCGCCAGGACCCGGCCGGTATTGCCTGTGCTGGTTCGGGTGCTGCTGCTGGTTGACGGGACGCGGGCGGAGCGGGCGGTGAGGGGGCGGATCAATTGCGGCGTCCGCTCCTGAGAGCGGCAGCGGCCTGCTTCCAGGTGGAGCCCGCCAGGATGGAGCCGTGCAGCGGCGGGCGGGTCCCGGTACCAGGCATATTGCCGCGACCTGGGAGGGTGCCAGTGTGGGTCTCGCGGTGGAGGGAACGACGGCGCGACAGCGGCAGCCCGGGCACGCCCGGAGCGGCCGCCGGGGCGCTCCCGGCGTCGTCGGAGGTTCCGGCGAAAGGTACTGCGGAGACAGTACCGGCACCGGCACCGGCGAGGATCTGGGCGAAGGCAGCGGCGGCACCGCCGCGGCGGGGTTCCGCAGCCAGGTCTTCTGCGGGCTCCTCCGGGATGTCACCGGTGTGGAGCACGTTGACGGCGTGGTCGGTGACGCCGAGCAGGAAGCGGTGGCCGCCGGCGTCGACCACCACCACCGAGGCGCGCTGGCCGACGCTTTGGCGGCTGACGACGCTCAGGGCGGCGTCAGCGCGGCGTCGTCCCGTGCCTTTGCCGAGACGGCGTTGCAGCAACCAGATCAGGCCAAGCACCGCGCCTAGGGCTACGGCTACCCGCAGCCCGAGGATCAGCGAGTCCATTCAGCTAAGCCCCTCGGCCACGTCGAGGATGCGGGTGATCCGGACGGCATAGTCCTGGTCCAGGACCACGACCTCGCCGTGGGCGATCAGCCGGCCGTTGAGCAGCACATCGGCGGGGGCGCCGGCGGAGCGGTCCAGCTCGATGATCTTGCCCGGTTCGAGCGAGAGCACGTCACGCACGGACATTCGGGTCCGGCCGATCTCCACGGTCAGGGCCATCTCGATGTTGTTGATGCGGCCCAGCCGGCCGGCCACGGTGTCGCCGCCGCCGAAGAGGTCGGCAGTGCGTTCCTGGCCGTTGCTGTGTTCGCGCAGCCGGACGGCAAACCACGCCGCCGGGTTGGTACCGTCGGAGAGTTCGAAGATGGCCGTGTCCGGGTCGGAGAGCAGGCCAGAGGCGTCGGATTCGCGCAGGTCGGACAGGACACCGGCGCCGAAGACGGAGCTGGCCGCTTCCATCGCCGGGCGGAGTACATCGGTGACGGAGACGACGCCGAGCTGGCCGCCGGCCAGGCCGCCGGCCGCCTCGTCCAGGAAGGTGCGGTCGCTGAGCATCAGGGCCAGGTCCGCGGTCACCGACCCGACGAAGGTGGCCGTGACAGCCTGCCGGGCGAAGGCGGACGCGGCACGGGCGGGAACCAGCGCGACAACCTTCAGGGCCACCGGGCTCGGCAGTTCCTCAACGAGCCGTTCCGCCGACGATTCATGCTTGGTCAGGGTCATGCTCATTAGTTGTTCTCCTCAATTGTGACAATGACGGCGGCGGCCCGGGACCCGTTGCGGGCCGGGGCGGCGGTGGCCAGCCTCGTGCCGTCCAAGGTGAGGTCGAAGGGCCGGTTCTCCAGGTGCGGGAGGGTCAGGACGTCCCCGACTGCGAGGCCCAGCACCTGGCTGGGGGTGACGTACGAGGTCGAGAGCCGGACCGAGAGCTCCACCGGGACGCGCTCCAGCTGGGAACTGACGCGGTGGGCGGCATCGCCGCGGTTATCCGTGGGGTTGACCTTCTTCAACCGGCCCAGCAGGATGGCTGCCGGCACCGCGAGGGTGGCCGGGGCGCTGATGTCGCCGACGTTGATGGTGAAGGCGGCGACGATCATCAATTCGGTGGGCGCGGCGGCCTGGGCGAACTGGGAGTTGTACTGGACGGTGTCCACCCGGATGGTCTCGCTCAACAGCGGTCCGAGCGAGTATCCGAGGTCCTCGAGCGCCTCATCCATCAGCCCCTTGACCAGGGCCTGTTCGATCTGGGTGAATTTCCGGTCGGGCATGGCCGTGTCATTGGAGGCGCCGAGCATCCGGTTGATCCAGCCCAAGGCCGACGGGGCGGGAAACTGCACGACCAGCTTGGAGTCCTGTGCTTCGATGGTGCACAGCACCATGGCCGTCACGGCCGGCAGCGAGGCGGCGTACTCGTCGTAGCTCTGCATGCCTACGTCTTCTAGCCTCACCACTGACTTAACCCGGACCTTGGCGGTCAGCTGGGTTCCCCACTGGCGGGCGAAGGTTTCGAAGGCGAGTTCCAGGACGCGGCTGTGCTCTCGCGCCAGCGTCGCGGGACGCCGAAAGTCATAGACGCTAACGGTCCGCTCCCGTACCACTTCCCGCTCATCCATAACACTCACGGTTGCCACTATCGGCAAGGGATCCGCGGTCGTAAGCAGAACGCCTCAGGCAATAATGCGGGCCAGAAACCCCGGAGCGCAGCCTATTTCTGGCTAAGCTTCAGCGCCTGGGGAATGAGGGCCCGGACCACCTCGGGCTTGTCCGAGATCACCACGATGTCCACCCGACGGTTGAGCTCCATCAGGGCCGGCGTGGAATCGTCGTTGACCTGCCGGGCCGAGCCGAACGCGACAGCGCCGATGGTCCCCGCGGGGATCCCGCCGCGGTCCACCATGTAGCGCAGCACGTTGACCGCCCTCGCCGAGGACAGCTCCCAGGTGGACGGGTACGCCGTGATGCCGTTGGCCGCGTGGCCCTCGACCATGATCTCCAGTGCTGCCGGTCCGAGGATAGGCGAGATGACCTGCAGAACCTGGGTGGCCCTGGTGGTGAGTTCGGGCCGGTCCGCTTCGAAGAAGGTCTGGGAGCCGACAAGTTTGACCGTGAGCCCGCGCTGGTCGATTTGGAACTCGACGTTGTCGGTGAGGCCGGCCGCGGCGAGGCCGGCCTTCATTTTCGCCTCGAGGGCGTGCAGCCGGTCCACTTCCTTCATCGCTTCGTCGAGGGAGGTCTTCGCGTCCGGGACGCCCGCCGCCTG
Organism: Arthrobacter sp. 05N428_2; assembly: GCF_056397065.1. Classification (NCBI taxonomy): domain Bacteria; kingdom Bacillati; phylum Actinomycetota; class Actinomycetes; order Micrococcales; family Micrococcaceae; genus Arthrobacter; species Arthrobacter sp. 05N428_2. The sequence continues at coordinate 14,962 of NZ_JBFTMR010000023.1, forward strand.
GTTGGCCGCCGCTTTGTTGGCCGGCGCCTGGTTGGCCGCGAACGCCTCAAGGTTCTTGTCCACGAGTTCGGGCGGGACCACCGTGCCGGACGCCGTATCCACGGTCTCGGAGGCAACCGCGCCGAACCCGGTGGCGAGCGAGTTGCGCAGCTTCTCGAACTTGTTCGCGTCCACCGTGGACATTGCGAAGAGGACGATGAACAGGCACATCAGCACGGTGACCATGTCCATATAGGACGCCATCCAACGTTCGTCGACGTGGTGCGCTTCTGGTTTTTTACGCGGGCGCCGCCGGGAAGTCACGCCGCAGTGTCCAGGTTCTCTGGTTCCTTGCCGGCGCCCTTGTCCCGTCCGGAGCTCTTCAGCTGGTGCTCCGGAACCATGGAACGGAGCCGTTCGGCCAGCAGCAGCGGCTGGGCTCCGGCCTGCACCGCGAGCATCCCTTCCATCAGGAGTGTCCGTCGTTCAATGTCCAGTTCGGACAGCCGCGCGAGGCGGCCGCTGAAGGGAAGCCAGATGAAGTTGGCTGACAGCAGGCCCCACAGTGTGGCAACGAACGCGGCGGCAATCATGTGTCCCAACTCGTCCGGCTTTGACAGGTTTTCGAGGACGTGGGTTAGGGACACCACGGTGCCGACGATACCTATGGTGGGGGCGTAGCCGCCGAGTGAGGCGAAGAACTTCGAGTTGGAGTGGTCGGTGCGCGACTTGGTGTCAATCTCATCCTCCATCTGCATCCGGAGATCTTCAGCGTCGGTGCCGTCGGCGATGTTCTGCAGGGCCCGCGCTAGGAAGGCATCCTTGACGCTCGCGGCTTCCTCCTCGAGGGAGAGCAGGCCCTCCGCCCGGGCCTTTTCCGCGAAGCGGACCATCTGGTCGATGCTTTCCTGCGGCTTGGCGGTTTTCCCGATGAACATTCCCGGGACTGCCTTAAACGCCTGGATGACGTCCTTGAGGGTGTTGCCGGCCAGCCCCACTGCAAGGGTTGCACCGAAGACCAGGACCATGGGCCCGGGCAGCAGCAGGGAGGAGAGGTTTCCGCCTTCGATCAGCACCATGGCGATCACCGAGCCGAAGGCCAGGAGCAGTCCGATGATTGTTGCGGGATCCATGGCTTACTTCCTCGGTGATTCGGGTTCCGGCGAACCGGCGTCGTCGTCCGTATCCGCCGGGGGGACCAGGCTCAGCGGGTAACCCGTGACGGCGGGAAAGTCCCGCGCCTTGCTCAGCACGTAAGCGCGATAGTCGGCGATCAGCTCAACCACCTCGGCAAGGCTTTCCAACACCACGTAGGCGGCGCCGTCGAGCGTGACTAGGTGGGTGTCCGGGCTCTCGTGGATCCGTTCAATCAGGTCCGGATTGACCGCGAAGCGCGTTCCGTTGAGGCGTGTGACGACGATCATGGGCCGATTCTGCTCTGGGGGCGCTCGGCTTTGCGGCCAAACGGCGGGGATGGGTGTTCTCTCCCTACTGTCGGCCGGCGGCGCGCTTTCGTTAGGCGCCGCCGTCGCAGCCTCCATTGCCCCGAGACGTTCCTTCGGATGGTCTTGATCGATGCCGGGCTGCCGGAACCGGAGCTGCAGCTGAGGCTCGTGCCAGGGGATCTGTATTCGCCCGCCGCGGACCTCGGTACCGGCAGCACCGGTTGGCTCTCCAGTACGACGGCGCCCACCACCGCACGCCCGCGCAGCAGTCCCGGGACATTCGCCGGAACGAGATGTTCAACGCCGCCGGCTGGCGATACTTCAAATTCAATGCCGACGACCTCGCCGGTGGATTCCGGAGCGCGGTACGCAGGGTCGGCGTCGCCTTGCGCAGCTGAGCCCGCCAGGCCCGGTTGCTCCATCACCTATGGCTGCCGCGAGCCTGTGTTTCCAGCCATAGGTGATAGCGCAACTGCCAAAGAGATTAGCGCTTCAGCTGGGTCAGTTCCTGCAGGACCTCGTCGGAGGTGGTGATGATGCGGGCGTTCGCCTGGAAGCCGCGCTGGGCCACGATCAGGTTGGTGAATTCCTGGGAGAGGTCCACGTTGGACATTTCCAGGGAACCGCCGGCCAGGGTGCCGATGCCCGGGTCCCCCGCCGCGCCGAGCTGAACGTTGCCGGAGTTGGCGGTGGCCACGTAGGAGGAGCCGCCGGCCTTCTCCAGGCCGGCCGGGTTGGTGAACTTGGCGAGCGCGATCTTGGCCAGCACCTGCTTGGTGCCGTTGCTGAAGGACCCGATCAGGGATCCGTCGTTGCCCAGGGTGAAGGACTCCAGCTTGCCGACGGCGGCACCGTTCTGGCCGGCGACCGTGAGGGAGTTCATCGTGGCATAGCCGGAGACCTTGGAGAGGTCGACGTTCAGGCCGCCTGCGGTCGTCAGGGACGACCCTGTGAGCAGCTTCCCGTCGGCGGCGAAGGTCATGGAACCGATATTGGTGGTTCCATCGAGGACGTCCCAGCCGAGGTCGGTCTTGTGGAAGTTCAGCGAAAGGCTTTTTCCGGCACCGTTTGCGTCGTAGACCTCGACGACGCGCTGAAGGTCGGGACTACCCGTCAGTGCGTCGCTGGGCAGGTTGCCATCCAGCGTCACCTTGCTCGTGGCGTTGGCGATCATGGTGTTGGGATTGAGTGTGATGTTGCCGATGGCACCACCCTGATTCACGACGCCGGTCTGGTCGGCCGTCCAGCCCTGGAGGATGCCGCCGTCGGGGCTGACCAGCTGGCTGTTGGCGTCGAAGGTCATGGACCCGGCGCGGGTGAACAGCTGCTGTCCGCCCCTGTTGGTGACGAAGAAGCCGTCGCCGGAGATCATCATGTCGGTGGCCCGGCCGGTGCTCTGCGAGGAGCCCTGGGAGAAGTTGGTGGTGACGCCGGCGACTCGGACGCCCAGTCCGATCTGCGCCGGGTTGCTGCCGCCAGTCTGGCCCTGCGGTGCGGAGGCACCCTGGGTCATCTGCGAGAGGGTGTCCTGGAACTGGGTGGTCGAAGACTTGAAGCCGGCGGTGTTGACGTTGGCGATGTTGTTGCCGGTGACATCCAGCATGGTCTGGTGGGCACGGAGGCCGGAGATTCCGGAGTACAGCGAGCGGAGCATGGGAACTGCCTTTCTACGGGTGAAGCACTGATTAGGAGGCGGCGGGCGCCGTAATGCCGGAAATCGAATCGAGCGGGATGGAAAGGGTACCGACCTTGACGGCCGGAACTGCGCCGGCGAAGGACACCGAAGAGGCGAGTCCGCTGCCGGTGGTGCCGTCGCTGAGCGTGTAGTCGACGTTGTGGCCCACCAACTGCGCGGCGGCCGACCGCATCTGGAGGGAGAACGCCTCCTTGCTGTTGGTGGTCATCTCGGTGGTCTTTTCCATCATGGAGAGCTGGATGGTCTGGCTCATCATCTGGTTGGTGTCCATCGGAGCGCTGGGGTTCTGGTTCTTCATCTGCGCCACCAACAGCGTCATGAACACATTGGCGTCCATGCTCTGAACGGGCGTTCGTACGGCCGATGCCGGCGCCGAGGCAGGGCCCCCGACAGCCTGCGGCGTGACCGGCTGGGGAGCGATCGGCTGTGATGCGATCGGTTGAATCGTCATATGTCGCGTTCCTTCGTGTCAGACGAGAATGTCGAGGGTGGTCTGGGGGCCATTCAAGATCATGGCGGTGCGCAGCGAGGATTCATCGGCCAGGGCGTCCCAGCGGTGGCCCGGGCGCGGGTCTCCGGGGAGATCACCGCGGCCGGGGCCGTTGCCGCCCGAACCGGTTCCGAAACCGTTCCGGCCCGGGTCCTGGCCGGCGTCCTGGCTGGCGTCCTGTCCCTGGCCGGCGGGTCCGTTCTGGTCCGAAAGATCCAGGCTTGCGCCAAAACCGGAGTCCGCAAGTTCTTTGCGCAGCTCGGGGAGGATCCCCCGCAGCGCTTCCCGGCCGGTGTCTCCCGGGGCGAACAGTTCGATCCGTACCCCGGTTCCGTCGATGTGGGCGCGCACGGTCAGCGGTCCCAGGTCCTCCGGCGAAACTTTCAGGGTCATGATGTGCTGCCCGTGCGGAGCGCCCACCAGGGTAAACAGCGGCCTGGCCAGCTGCGGCTGAAGCGCCGGCTGCGCGGCCGGGGCTTGCGCCGCCAGCGCAGGAGCGGCCGTCGCCGGGGTCGGCACGGCGGCCTGCGCAGGCCCTGCTGCCGTGTAGCCCGCGGCGGCCAGGCCGTCGACGGCGGGGGCGGGCACGGTGTCCGCCGCCGTACCGGCAGACGGCCCGGGGGTTGCCGACGTCGACGCCGGAGCGGCAGCTGAGGTGGCCAGACCGGGGAGCGCAGCAGATGTCGCGGCCGGAGCCGTCCCGGCTGCAGCGGCGGCGGATACGGCCTGGGTGGAGGTGCCAGGAACCGCTTGGCCGGGAACCGAAGAAGCAGCCGCTCGCGCAAAGTCTGCGGCCGTCTGGGTCCCCGGGGTTCCGGCGCCGCCGGTGCCCGGCGCCGCCTGACCCGTCGCTGCCGGACCCGTGGTGGCGGTGGCGGCACCGGATCCCGATGCCATTCCCTGCGTGGCAGCAGCAGCTCCGGCCGTGGGGTCGCCGGCAGAAGCAACGGCAGCAGCGACGGAAACTCCGGATGCTGTGGCTGGAGCGCCGGTCATTGTGCCAGCGGCCGGTCCGGTCGCACGGGTCGTCACGGCGGAAGCGCCCGCCAGGCTGAGGGCCAACAGACGCGGGTCCAAGGCTGCCCCGGGCTGGGCGCCGGCAGACAGGGCGCCGGCGGAGAGTGAGACGTCAGACAGTGAGACGGTGGCCGTCCCGTCCACCGTGCCGGCCGGCTGGGCCGGCTGACCGGAGCCGTCCACCGGCGCAGTGCCAAGCAGAGGCGCGAAACTCAGCACGGATGCGGCTCCAACTACCTGCGCAGCGCCGGCAAGGGGCCCGGCTCCGGCGGGAGATCCGGCGTCGGACGCCTTCGCTCCCGAGTCCGCCGGGTTGTCCGTCTCCGCACTGCCGTGCCCGGAGGCCGCCGCGAATCCGTGCGCATGATCGTGCGCCGGCTTCCGGGCAGGCGCCGGAGACCCGGCCGCAGCAGCGGCGGCTCGACGCTGCCCAAGCCTCTCACCGGCAGGGTCTGAGGACTTGCGGTGCCCCGAAGGCTGCCCCGCGGCACGGTTATCCGGCGCGTTGTGCTCATCGCGGGCCGCGCCGCCGTTCACGGCGTCGTTCAGGGCGTCGCCGAAGCCGCCCGCGCCGGACGAGCCTTTCCCCGTACGCGTGCCCGTACCCGGCTGGGAGCTCCGGGTCTTGGCGGCTGTGCCGGCGAGTGAGGACGCCAGGTCCGCCGGTGTCAGGGGCTTCATGCGCCCGCTCCGGCCGGGACAATCCGCCGGATCGCGGTCAGGTTGGACTGCTGCTCCCAGGCGTCGCGGATCTGGATGGTCTTGCCGGGCACCGGAGCGTCGATCGCCTTGCCGTTGCCGAGATAGATGGAGATGTGATTCCCGCCGAAGCTGATCAGCAGGTCGCCGGGCTTGGCCTCGGCGAGGGACGCCACCGGGGTCCCCTGTTTCATCTGGTCGCTGACCACGCGGGGAAGTTCGATGCCCAGGTCCTTGAAGACCCGCTGCGTGAAGCCGGAGCAGTCCATCCCCGTGGCTGGGTTGGTGCCGCCCCACACATACGGCACCCCGATGTACTTCTTGGCCATGGCAACCACGTCCGTGCCGGTCGCGGCGCCGGCCGGAACCGAGCCGGCGGCCGTCGTTTGGAGGCCGCTGAGCGCGCCCAGTCCCGTAGCGCCGCCCAGCCCCAAGCCGCCGACCAGCGAGGAGATGTCCGTTCCGGAGGAGGCGCTGCTCCCGCCCAACGCCGTGGTGAGCGCGTCGGTGAAGGAGGCGGCGTCGCCGGTTCCGGTCCCCGTGGCGAGGGCCGTCGCAACGGCGGGTTTGAGCGCTGCGTTGTCGGTCTGGGCCGGCCGGGTCAGGTCAGCGATCATCGATTGGATGCCCTGCATGCGGCCCAGGGCCTCGGTCATGCTCACGAATGCACCTGCTGTTCGTCCCGGTGCCAGATGGTCGAGGCGATCTCGTCCAGCGCGGACTGTTCGGCGCGCAGCTCGGCGGTGTTGACCTCGGCGTCGTGACGGGCCTGCAGCTTTTCCAGGCCGACGGAGCGGGTGCGGGCGGCGATGAACTCCTCGCGTGCGGCAGCTTCATCGAGCTCCGCGACGCGGGAGAGGCTCTGCAGGTCCGCCAGCATGCTGTGCGACGCCGACCGGGACGCGGCGACGGCGCGCAACGACGCCGAGCTGACGATGTCCTCGTCGTTGGCGCCCAGCTGGCGGCGGGCGGAGGCTTCGCGGGCGCGGACCGAGCTGGACCGGGAGCGGGCGCGGGCCAGCCCGGTGGCAGCCTGGTCCTGCTGGATCTGGCGGAGCCGCAACAGCCCTGCAAGCGAAAATTGCCGGCTCATGCTGCGGCTCCCAGGATTGAGGTGAGCTGGCCCAGTTGGCGCCAGGACTCGGGGTGGGGGGTGGATTCGTCCATTGGCTGCTGCAGGAACCCGCTGACGGATTCCTCGTGCGCCAGGGCGGCGTCCACCAGCGGGTTGGTCCCGGTCTGATAGGCGCCGACGTCGATCAGGTCCTGCGCTGCCTTGCGGGCCGCGAGGACCCGGCGCAACGCGGAGGCCGCCTCGAGGTGGGGCCGGGCATTGACCTTGGAGGCTACCCGCGAGATCGAACCGAGCACGTCCACTGAGGGGAAGTGCCCGGTCACGGCGAGTTTCCGGTCCAGCACAACGTGCCCGTCGAGGATAGACCGGGCGGCGTCGGCAATCGGTTCGTTGTGGTCGTCGCCGTCCACCAGCACGGTGTAGATGCCGGTCACGGAACCGGTTTCGGCGGTGCCGGCGCGCTCCAGCAGCCGTGCGAGGACCGAAAAGGTCGACGGCGGGTAGCCGCGGGTGGCGGGCGGTTCGCCGGCGGAGAGGCCGATCTCGCGCTGGGCCATGGCCACGCGGGTCAGCGAGTCCATCATGAGCACGACGTCCTGGCCCTGGTCCCGGAAGGACTCGGCGATGCGGGTGGCGGTAAACGCGGCACGCATGCGCATCAACGCCGGCTCGTCGGAGGTGGCGACGACGACGACGGAGCGGGCCAGCCCGGCCGGGCCGAGGTCGTCTTCGAGGAATTCCCTGACTTCACGGCCGCGCTCCCCCACGAGGGCAATGACGGATACCTCGGCGTCGGTGCCGCGGGCGATCATGGACAGCAGTGAGGACTTGCCGACGCCGGAGCCGGCAAAGAGGCCCATCCGCTGGCCCTTGCCCAGGGTGGTCATGGTGTCCAGCACCCGGACGCCGGTCTGCAGGGCCGTGTCGATCCGGGCGCGCTTCATGGCGTTGGGTGCCTCGTTGTCGATCGGCACGCGGGGGCCGCTGAGCAGCGGGCCCTTGCCGTCGATCGGGCGGCCGAGACCATCGAGGACGCGGCCGAAGAGTCCGGCGCCGGTCGGGACCAGCACGGTGCCGCCCTTGGCACGGACCGGGTCGCCGGCGGCGACGCCCGCAAGGCGTCCCAGCGGCATGCAGCGCACCGCGCCGTCCAGGGCCGCCACCACCTCGGCGTCGAGCCCGGGATTTTCGCCGACAGTGACGAGGTCACCGAGGGCGCAGTCCAGGCCGGACACTTCCAGGCCCAGGCCCATCACGGAAGTGACGGTGCCGACCCGCTGCGGCGCCGCGGCCGCAAGGGCTGCGAGGAAGTCCTCACTCTTGGGGCGCCACTGGTCGATCATGGCTGCCCACCAGAGAGGCCGCCCGCGCCGGTGGAAGCCCACTGCTGATCCCCCAGCAGGGCCGCTTTGGCCCGGGCCAGGGCACTGCCGAGGCTGGCATCGAGCCAGCCCTGCTGGTATTCCACTTTGGCGTCCCCGCGCTGCAGGGAAGGGTCGGCGAGCAGCGGCAGTCCGGCGGGCTGGTCTTGGCCTTCCTTGGCGAGCACCTCGATGTCGGCCGGGTGCAGCCGGATGGCCAGGACAGTGGCGGCGTCGTTGCCGGACAGGGCGCGGTCCAGGGCGGCGCGGGCAGTCCGGGTCCCCTCGGCGAGTTCGTAGCCGAGGATGGCCTCGGCGAGCTCCAGCGCGGTGCGGGCCAGGACCTCTTCGGCGTCCTGGAGGGCCTGGACGTTGCGGTGCGCGAAGTCCGTGCGGGCCACCGCGAGGGCGCGGACGGCGCGGTCCAGGTCCTGCTGTCCGGCGGCCAGGGCTGAGGCCTGCTCGGCCGCCATCCGGTCGCGCCAGCGCCGTTGTTCCTTGGCGGCGGCGCGGACCCCCGCGGCGTAGCCGGCGGCGTGGCCCTCGGTGTAGCCGGCCTGTTCGCTGGCCGGCCCGCTGGAGCGCAGCGAGGGGAAGGTGATGCGCACCGGGGCGCTGTCAGTAGACATAGTCTTCTTCGTCCCCGCGCTGGATCGTGATCGCGCCTTCGGCCTCGAGTTCGCGGATGGAGCGGACGACGGCGGCCCTGGCCTCCTCGATCTGCGAGGCGCGCAGCGGCCCGAGCGCTGCCATCTCGGATTCTAGGATTTCGAGGTTGCGTCCGGAGACGTTAGTGGTGATTGTTTCCAGGACCGGCTCCGAGGCGCCCTTCATGGCCACGGCGAGCACGGACGCGTCGAGGCCGCGGAGCACCAGCTGCACGTCGCGGCGTTCCAGCTTGACGATGTCGTCGAAGGTCACCATCTGGGCGCGGATTTCCACGGCGAGGTCCGGATCGAGCAGATCCAGGCCGTCCAGCACGGAACGTTCGGTGCCGGCGTCGGTTCGGTTGATGATTTCGAGCAACGGCTGGATGCCGCCCACCACCTTGGAGGCCTGCTGCGACACGGCCGCCCCGCCGCGCAGTTTCAGCGTGTCCGCCACGATGCCGATGGCTTCCGGCGCACCGGAGCCCATGGTGGCGATGCTCAGTGCGACGTCGGCCCGGAGCGAGCCAGGCAGCCCGGACATCACGGCCGAGGCCTTGCGCGGGCTCAGGTGGGCCAGCACCAGTGCGATGGTCTGCGGAAGTTCGCCGTCGATCAGCGCGAGGATCTGCACAGGTTCGATGTCTTCGAGGAATTCGAACGACTTGCCGGCCATGTTCACCGTCAGCCGGTTGATCAGGCCGGCGGCCTTCTCCGAGCCAAACGAGGCCTCAAGCAGGCCCTCGGCGAGTTCCCGGCCGCCGCGGGCCTGCCGCGGGCTGCTCAGGCCGGCCTCGTGGAAGTCCTTCATGATCTGCTCGGCAACCTCGGGGTCCACTTTGCGGAGCCGGACAATCTCGGCGGCGATATCCTCCGCCTCGGCGTCCGTGAACTGTGCCATCACCAGCGCAGCGTTAGGCGGGCTCATCTGCATCAGGACGACGGCGGCGCGCTGGGTGCCGGTAAGCGTCGAATCGGCGAGTTTCATACCGGCTGCCTGTCATCCATCAGGCCGCGAAGGTAATCGGCTGCCTTTTCCGGGTTGGCGGCGACCATATGGTCGATCTCCTGCATCCGGCGCTCGGCCTCGAGGACTTCCAGCGGCGGGGACGGCAACGGCTGTAGCGGCAGGGCCATGAGTGGGATGGCCGACGTCGCGGGGGCCGGGTCAATGGCTGTCACGGCGGGCGGCGGCGGCAGCAGGTCGAGGCGCTCGCCCAGGTCCACGGGTTCGCGCTTCTGCCGGCGTCGCAGGATGATAATCACGATCAGGGCCAGGATCAGCAGCCCCAGCAGGATGCTGCCGGCGGTGATCAGGGTGCCCAAGAAGGCCGACTGCCTTTCGGCATCGGCGTTGGCCTGCGCCTCGCCGAGTGCTTTTGCGGCGGCGTCGGAAGCTGAGGTGCTGAACGGCACCACCTCAACCGTCACGACGTCGCCTCGGGTAGCGTCGACGCCGGCTGCGGAGGTGACGAGGTTTTTGAGCGACGCGAGATTAAGGCCGCTAGCGGCGGCTTGGCTGACGGCGACGGAGATGGTCTGGCGTTTGACCGCACCCGCCGGGATGACGCGGTCCTCGGTGACCTTGTTGACGGCGTTGTTCTTGGTCCCGGTGGTGGAGTCGTAATTGCCGTTCCCGCTGGTACCACCGGGCACAGCGATGTTATCCGGGCCGAGGACGCCCGCGGCGCCTCCCCCGGTTCCCGTGTACTTCTCGGTTTTGGACGATTCGCTCAGCGGCAGGGCGCCAGGGGTGTTGGAGAACGTTTCACTCTTCTGCTGTGCGGATTCCCCGGTGACGTCGGCGGCAACCGCCACCGTGGAGTTGCCCGGACCCACGACGCGGTCCAGGACTGCCTTCACGGCGTCAGACGTCCGGTTCTGGTAGTCACTGGCCTGCTTGGAGGTGGAGCCCGTGGCGCCGCCCCCGACCGTGGAGAGCACGTTGCCCTGGGAGTCGACCACCGAGACGTTATCCGGCTTGAGGTTCTCGATCGCAGCCGAGGTCAGGTGGACGATGGCCTGGACCTTGTCACTGGAGAGGGTGGTACCCGCGGTGGTTTCGATGAAAACGGACGCGGTGGTGTCGGGCGTCTTCGACACAAAGACGGTCTTTTCCGGGATGGCGAGCCGGACGGCGGCGTTCTTCACCCCGTCCATTGCATTGATCGTGCTGGCCAGTTCACCTTCAAGCGCACGCTTGTAGGTGACTGACTGCTGGAACTCGGAGGACGTGACCCCCATCTTGTCCAGCAGGGAGTAGCCGGTGGCCGCCGCGGTCGGCAGGCCGGCGGAGGCGGCCTTGAGCCGCTCGTCGTAGACCTTTTCCTGTGGCACCAGGACGGTCGCCCCGCCGTCGCTGAGCTCATAAGGGACGTTGTCCTTTTTGAGCTGGTCCACCACAGCGCTCGCGTCGGCACTCTTGAGGCCGGAGAAGAGTGGCGTCATGGAGGGCTTGGAGAGCCAGGCGGAGAGCGCCACGATGCCGACCACCAGGAGGGCAGCGCCGATGACCGCCAAGGTTTTCTGCCCCGTGGTGAAGGACTTGAGGCCGCCGCCCAGACGCTGGAAGAAGCCGGTAATCTGCGGAGGCATCAGGCCTGCATCCTCATGATTTCGTTGAAGGCGTCAACACCCTTGTTGCGCATGGAGGCGACGAGTTCCAAGGTCACTTGCGCCCGGGTGGCGGCGATGGTGGCGTCCTGGATGTCGTTGAGGTTGCCGGTGACGGCGGAGACGGCAAGCTGGTTCGACGTCGACTGCAGCTGCTGGAGGTTGTCGACGGCTCCGGTGAGGGACGCCGCGAAGCCGGAACCATCAGTGCCAGAGACGGCCGAGGCACCGCCGACGTAGTCCGTGGGCATAACGCCCTGGACCGGGGCGATCGGGGAAACAGGCATCAGGATCTTCCAATCTCAAGGGCAGCCATGTAGGTCTCACGGGCGCGGTCGACAACCTGCGCGTTGGCCTGGTAGCCGCGCTGGGCGATGATCAGGGCGCCCATTTGTTCGGCCATGTCGATGTCCGGGTACTTCACGTTGCCATTGGCGTCCGCGAGCGGGTGGTCCGGCTGGTAGACGATCCGGCCGGCGCCGCTGCCGAGCGGGGTGCTCTTGACGTAGACGCCGCTCTCGCCCGCGCCCGCGGCGGCTTCGACGTACTTGGCCTGGAAAGCGTTGCCGGAGGTGGCGGAAACGTTGTTCATGTTCGCAAGGTTGTCCGAGACGGCGTCGAGCCACTTGCGGTGGACCGTCAGGGCGGAGCCGGCGATGCCGATTGCGTCAAAGGTCATCAGCTGGTCCTCATTGCCGAACGGACGCCGCTGAATTCGTAACCAATCGCGCGGGAGGCGAACTGGAAGCGAAGTACGGTGTCGATGTTGGAAAGCGTCTCGGTGTCCAGGTTCACGTTGTTGCCGTTGAGCTGGGTGGGTTCCAGGGAGGACGCCGTCGTGGCCTGCACACGGCCGTCGCCGGACTGCACCGACTGGGCCAGGGCGTCCTCGAAGCTGACGCGCTGGGCGTGGTAATTCGGCGTGTTGACGTTCGCGATGTTATTCGCGATCGCGCGCTGGCGCTGGGACAGCCCGCTGAGGGCGCTGGCCAGGGCGGCGGAAGTCACGGATTCGAGCACAGAGTCCTGCCTGGGAAAGGGTGGGGCTTGGCCGATCCGTGGCCGGGAAACGAGCGATCCGTGCTCTTACTGTGGTTATCGGCACAGCTCAGGGCCGCGTTAGGGAAATTTGAAACAACTTTTTCGGGAGGGTTTTGCCGAATGCCGGCAACCGGGACTGTCCCCGGAAATCAGCCCTGAACGTCGAGGTACACGGCCCGTGACGGGGAGCTCAGGCTCGGGACGGTGCTGAGGGCGTGCAACTGGCGGGAGACGTCCTGTTTGGCCGCCTCCAGGCGTTTGGCAACCCGGTCCTGCGCGGCGGAGAGGGCCATGGCCCGGCGGCGGGCCTCGGGAGGCAGGGGTCCGCTGAGCACCGGCGGGCTCCAGCGTTGCACGGGCAGCGCTGCCTCCGGCTGGTGCAGCGGCGCCGAGAGCGGCCCGAGCGGATCGTTAAGGGTTCTCTCCGCGGCAGTCACGGCCATTTCCAGGACATCCAGCACCAGAAGCCATGCGGCGGCTGCGGGATCATCGGTGTGCTCGTCGAGCTGGTCCTCCCCCCAGGACTCTTGTTCAGCCAAAGCCCAGGCTCCCGCTTCCCGCTCCGGAGGAGGCAGCCCAGGAACCCGCGGCGGCAAAGGACGACGGCGCGGCGGGGGCGGGCTGCGCGGCGGGGATCGCTGCCGCCGCCTCGTGCCATGCCTGGCGGAGCGGTTCCAGGAGGTCGATCGCCTCGCGGGTCAGTGCGGGGTTGCGCTGGATGTTGGCGTTGATCAGCGCCGTGGAGGCGTAGTTGTAGAGGCCCAGCAGGCCGTCGGCGCCGTCCCAGGCGTCGGTGTTGAGCGACGAGGAGAGCTCGGTGATGATCGCCTGTGCGTGGATGAGGTTCTCGGAGGCGAGGGACCAGTCGGCGGTCTGCTGCGCGGCTTCGGCCCGGCCCAGGTCGAGAAGGAGCCGGTCGTAGAGCATGGTCAGCAGCCGTGCGGGCGGGGCCGAGAGTACGGATTCGTTCAGGTACTGGTTCCGCTGTGCGGAGTTGCCGTAGCCGCCGTTTCCGTAGGAGGGGTTTCCCATGAAGGGGGTGGTCATTCTTACTTGCTCCCTGCGGAAAGGCCGGTCAATTGCGAGGTCAGCCATGCCGACTGCGACTGCATGGTGCTGAGGGTGACTTCAAGATTGGCGTAGGTCTGCTTCAAGGCTGCCTGGCGGTCGGAAAGCCGCTGGTCCCACGTTGAGATCTGGTCCGAGAGGTCCTTGGACCGCGCCTGCTGCCCGGTGATGTCCGTCGTCAGGGTTCCGTTGTATTTGTCGGACGCGAGGTTAGCGGCAGCGGCAACCCTGGTGGCCAGTTCCTGGAAGTCGGCCTTTGTCTTCACCGGATCTGCGGCCATCGCGGCGGTGAACTTCGTCGCGTCGAATTGGAAGGAACCGTCCTTTTGGATGCTGATGCCGAACTCCGAGGGCGACCGGCCGCTGCTGCCAACGGGCATGGACGCGGCGTTGACCAGGTTCTGGTTGACGTCCCGGACGGTGGCTTCGCCGGTGAAGATACCTCCGCTGACCTTGGGGCTACCGCTGGAGTCGGTGCTATTGACCACTGCGCTCTGCGTGGAGATCGAGGCGAAGATCCCGTTGAGGGTAGAGACGAGGTTGGACGCCACTGCGGAGATTCCGTTGGTATCCCGCGCCACACGGATCGTGACCGGGCTGGTGGACGCGGCTGTGACGTTGACCGTGACGCCGGGCAGCAAGTTGGTGAAGGTGTTGGTCGCTGACGTGATGTCCTGGGCGGCCGTTGTTCCCGCATAGAGCGTCACCTTCGCGTCGGAAGGGGGCGTGATCTGCGTCATGGTGGCGTTGGAGACAGAGAACCCTGCCGCCGTTCCGGTGGCGCCGGCGCTGAACTGCAGCCGGAACAGGGCGTTGCCGGAGGCGTCGACTTCGCCGGTGGCTATCTTGAGGACATTGACGCCGGCGGAGGAATTGTTCACCGCCGTGGCGACGTCGTCCAGGGACGTGGAGGCGGCAATGATGGTCGTTGGCGTGCCGGCGGCGCTGGTGATGGTGAAGGTGTTGACGGGCCAGGTGGCGACCTTGTCACTGACCGAGACCTGGGCCTGGGCGGTGGCGCCGACCACGACGTCGATGGATCCGGACGCGGCACCGGAGGCGGCGGTGGCGGTCACGGCCGTCGAGCTGCTGGTGGCGGAGAACAGCTCCAGGGAGTCCGGTTTACCGGCCGCCGTGGCGACGGTGGCCAGGGAGGCGACCTTGCTGTTCAGGCCCTGGAGGGCGGAAATCATTGATTGGACCGATGACGACTGGTTCTTCAGCAGGACCTGCGGGATTGCCTCGACCTGCATCAGCTGGCTGATGAGGGAGGTGGTATCCAGTCCACTGGCCAGGCCAGGAAGTGAGAGCCCCATGGATTGTCCTTCTGCCGTCGTCGATCAGTGCGTATGCGGTGACGGCGGCCGGAGAGTTTTTGCTCTCCGGCCGCCGTTAGGTGCCTGTCCTTATCCGGCCAAGCCGGAAGGAGTCAGTCGTTGCAGCTTAGCGCAGCAGCGAGAGGACGCCCTGGGTGGACTGGTTGGCCTGCGCGAGCATGGCCGTTCCTGCCTGGGACAGGATGTTGGAGCGGGTGTACTTCGACATCTCGTCAGCCATGTCGACGTCGCGGATCCGGGACTCGGAAGCCGTGAGGTTTTCCTTGGCGACACCGATGGTCTGCACTGCGGATTCCAGGCGGTTCTGGGAAGCACCCAGGGCCGCGCGGGCGGTGGAGACGTCCTTGATCTTCTGGTCCAGAACGGTGATGGCGTTCTTGGCGCCATCAGCGCTGGAGAAGTCGAGGTTTGAGGTGGCGGTACCCGTAACCTTGCTGCCCGTCAACTGATCGGTGGAGGGGAAGGTCGAATCAACCGTGCCACCATCTTTCGCCGAAACGATGATGCCCTTGGTGCTGCCATCCGCGTTCTTCGCGACCGTGGCGGTGAAGTTGCTGGCGAAGCTGGCGTTGGAATTCAGCTTGTCAACAAGATCCGCCGCGCTGGTCGGGACGCCGCCCGTGTCAACGGTCACGCTCGAGGTGGCCGTGCTGGTCGTGCCCTTGGTGGAGCTGAAGGTGTAGCTGCTGGCAGCGATCGTCGGCGCACCCGAGGTTTTATCGAAGGCCGCGAAGTCGAACTCCTGGCCGGCGGCCGGAGCGGACTGCAGGGAGGTTGCAATCTTGCTGACGTTGGCCGTGCTCAGGTCCACGGTGATCTGGCTGCTGGCGTCGCCGCCGGCACCGATCTGGAAGCTGAGCTTGCCGTCCTTGGCTGCGCCGGCCGTGCCGTTGAGCAGGTTGATGCCGTTGAAGTTGGTGCCGTCACCGATGCGGCCGAGCTCCGACACCAGGCCGTCAGCCTCGGTCTTGATGGCCGCGCGGGAGTCGGCGTTGTTGGAGTCGTTACCGGCCTGGACTGCCAGGTCGCGGAGACGCTGCAGGATGGCGTGGGTCTGGTTCAGGCCGCCTTCAGCGGTCTGGACCACGTTGATGCCGTCCTGGGCGTTGTTGGCTGCGACGCCCAGGCCGTTGACCTGCGAGCGCAGGCCCTCGGAGATGGCCAGACCGGCCGCGTCATCCGCGGCGCGGTTGATGCGCAGGCCGCTGGAGAGCTTCTCCAGCGACTTGTTCAGGTTGGTCTGGGTGCTGCTGAGATTGCGGTAGGCGTTTGCTGCCGCGATGTTGGTGTTGACAACCATTCCCATGATGTTTCCTCCATGATTTGGGACGATGTGCGATGGCCCATCCGTGGGCCTTCAAAGGTAGTTATCGCCCGGCGGCCGGTTGAGGTAAGCGAATTTACAAAAGAGTTTTCGGACGGCCCCTTTTCAACAGACAACGACGTCGGCCTCCCCGCATCGCTAACGAAGGCCGGACCCCTGCCGATAGTTCCAGCGAACCCGAAAACTGGCTCGCGTCGTCCGCACGACCCGAATGCTTGCCACGGGTAGCCCGTCAGCCCGCACACCATTGACTTATGAGGGAGCCGTCCAGCCCATGGCCATCCACGAACTTTCCGCCTTGCTCTGGCGGGAGCGTGAACTCTTGGACGTTCTGACCTTCAAACTTGAAGAGGAACAGCTGCTGCTCACGTCCGGTAACTCGCGGTGGCTTCCGCTCGGCACCAAGGAGGTCGAGCAGGTCCTGGGGCACCTCTCCCAGGCAAGCCTCGCCCGGACCATCGAGGCCGCCGTCGTCGCCGAATCCTGGGGCCTGCCCACGGACGCGACGCTGAGCGAGCTGGTGGCCGCGGCCCCCGAGGGAGCATGGGCCGAGGTGCTCAACGCCCACCTGGCGGCGCTGACCCGGCAGACGTCTCTGATCAAGGAGCTCCGGGACACCAACGAGCAGTTCCTGCGGTCCGCGGTCCGCTCCACCCAGGAATCAATCGCTGACCTGCAACCTTCCTCGGCCGCGGGTACCTATGACGCGCAGGGCAAGACCGGAGCGACCGCCGGTTCCCGAATTTTCGACCAGAGGTTCTAAGGAGCCAGCATGAGCACATTCAGTGCCCTAAACACGGCCTACCGTGGACTGACCGCGGCCCAGCAGGGCATGAACGTGGCCGGGCAGAACATCGCCAATGCCGCCACCGAGGGTTACACCCGCCAGCGCGTTCAGCAGTCCCCGCTCGCGGCGCCGGCGCAGGGCCTCTGGGGCACGGGCGCGCCGCAGGCCGGTCAGGGTGTCTCAGTTGATTCCATCGCCCGGCTGGGAAACAGCTTCCTCGACGGCGGCGTCCGTTCCGCGGGCGCCCAGGCGGGGTATGCCAGCGTGCGGTCCTCCGCCCTCCAGAACATCGAAGGCGTCCTCAACGAACCCGGAGACAATGGTGTTTCCGCCGCGCTGCAGGGGTTTTGGTCCGCTTGGCAAGGTGTTGCCAATCAGCCCGGCGAAGCCGCTCCGTCCGGCCTGGTGATCCAGGCCGCGAACACCCTGACCACCCGGATCGCCACGGCCTACCAGTCGTTGGACGGGCAGTGGACTGACGCCCGGGGCCAGGCAGCTGATGCGGTGAGTGCCGTCAATTCGGCGGCGTCCCAAGTGGCGGCCTACAACGCCACCATCCGCTCCACCCTTGCCGCCGGCGGGTCGGCCAATGAGCTCATCGACGCCCGGGCCAAGCTCACCGAAAGCATCGCAAAGTTGGCCGGCGGCACGGTGCGCGAGCAGGCCGACGGCACCGTGGACGTCCACATCGGCGGCAACGCCCTGGTCATGGGTTCCACCGTGAGGACCCTGGCCCTGACGGGCGCGCCGACCATGGCCGGCTCGGCCGCCACCCCGGTCCAGCTCGAGTGGGCGGATCGTCCCGGCGTCGCCGTGGGGCTCGACGGCGGGCAGCTGGCGGGTTCCCTGTCCGTCCTGGCCCCCGCGGCCGGCGGATCGGGCGGCGTAATAGCCGAGGCTGCCGCCTCCTACGACCGCCTGGCAACCCAGCTGGCCTCGGACGTCAATGCAGTCCACTCCGGCGGGTTGACGGCCGCGGGCACACCGGCCGGAGACTTCTTCTCGATCGATGCCAGCCGCCCGCCGGCGCTCGGGATCAGCTCCATCCAGGACCCGGCCATGATCGGCGCGGCCGCCGTCGGCTCCGGGGCGAAGGACGGCCACAACGCCGATGCCCTGGCCCAGATCGGCACCAAAACTACATCCCCGGACGCGACGTGGCAGTCGATTGTGACCGGAATTGGCCTGCAGTCCAGAAACGCCCAGCAGCACGAAACCCTCACCGCCGCCGTCGAGACCTCGGCGCAAACCAGCAGGTCGTCCTCCGCGTCGGTCAGTTTGGACGAGGAGAACGTCAGCCTGCTCACCAACCAGCATGCCTATCAGGCGGCAGCCCGGGTGATGACCGCCGTGGATGAGGCCCTGGACGTCCTGATCAACCACACCGGCTTGGTAGGAAGGTAGCCATGCTTAACCGAGTCACAAACCTCACCATGTCCGCGGCTGCGCAGCGCAATCTTCAGCTGCAGCAGTCCAAGCTCGCCGGGCTTCAGGACAAGGCGTCGTCGCTGGATAAGATCAGCCGCCCCTCGGATGACCCGTCGGCCACCGCGCAGGCGCTGCAGACCCGCACCCGCCAGGCGGCGGCGGCACAATACAGCCGGAACATCGACGACGGGAATGGCTGGCTGACTGTCGCCGACTCGGCGCTGGGGCAGGCAACCAACATCCTTAACCGGGTCCGTGACCTGACCCTGCAGGCCTCGAACGACTCCCTGGGCCAAAAGGAACGCGACGCCATCTCCACCGAACTCAAGGGCCTGAACGCGGACCTGCTGTCGGTGGCAAACACCCAGCACCTGGGCCGAAACATCTTCGCCGGAACCTCGGACAAGGACGGCGCCTTCACCCAGCCCATACCGCCGGACCCTGCGATCCCCGGCGATCCGGGCACGCCGCCGAGCTTCAACGGCACAGGCGGAGGCACCGTGGAACGTCGCGTCAGCGATAACCGGACCATCCGGGTGGACGCCGACGGCGCCAAGATCTTCGGGGATGGCAGCACATCCGTCTTCGCCCTGATCGGAAAGATCACCAGCGATCTCGATGCCGGGAACGCCTCCAACACCCATTTGACCGCGTTGGATCAAGGCATCAAGAATGTCATCAGCGGCCGCGCGGAGATCGGCACACGGCAGGCCGAACTCGAACGCGCGGGAACCGTCAACACAGATTTGGAGGCCAGCTTGGACGCCCAGAAGACGGGAATCGAGAAGGCAGATCTCGGCAGCGTGATCATGGACCTGAAGCTTCAGGAAACCAACTACCAGGTGGCCCTGGCCGCCACGGCGCGGGTCCTGCAGCCCACGCTGATGGACTTCCTGCGATGAACTCCGTCCTGAGCAGCACCCCCGTGACCTTCACCGCCCCCATGCCGGGCTTGGAAGCGGTCCACGACTTCGCCCTGCGGAACATCGACAGCGCTCCGGGCCTGTTCGCCCTCGAGGCTGAACAGCCCGTAGCAGTGCGTCTCTTTCTCGCGGACGCCTCGGTGTTCGTTCCGGGCTACACTCCCCGGCTTCCGGCCGCCGCTTTGGAAGCCCTGGAACTTGCCAAGGACGAGACGGCACAGGTGCTGGTGGTGGTCAACCACTCCCCCACCTCCACCACGGTGAATCTGATGGCGCCGATCGTGTTCAACCCGGCCAACCGCCGCTGCACCCAACTCGTGCTCGACGGCAAGGAATACCCGCTGCGGGCGGAACTCGGCGCGCTCTAGCTACTTCTTGGCGCTCCAGACGCTACGCAACTAGCAGTGGCGGGCTGGAGATGAATTCATACCACTCCGGGAACGGGTCAGGGGGTAATTCCAATTCGGGATCACGCCCCGGGTCCGGGGGCAGGCCCTCGACGCTGCCGTTGTCCGTGCTGATTAATCCGTTCGGCCAGTGGGGTGGTTCCCAGTCCTGGTGTTCGCTGGCGTAGTGCCGGCCGGCCGGTGAGGTCCAGCCCGGCGGGTGGTCCTTGCTCGCTCCGGTGGGTGTCCAGGCGGTGCTGTGTTTGAGGCCGTGGTGTTTGCGGCACGGCTGGCCGAGGTTGCTGATCCCGGTGGTGCCGCCGTCGGACCACGCCAGCAGGTGGTCCGCCTCGTTAACCAGGGATTGGTTGTTGCAGCCCGGGAACGGGCACCTGCCGTCCCGGAGCCTGAGCCACTGCCGCAGGGCCTTCGGGACCCGGTAGCTGGTCCGTCCGATCTCCAGCGGCGCCCCGTCCCGCGGGTCGGTCAGGACCCGGTAGAACGAAGCGGCGCCGTCCGCGACCAGGCGGCGGGCCATCGACGGCGGAATCGGACCATACCCGTCCAGCACGGCCGGTTCCTCCGTGGCTCCCAGGAGCGACAGCGCCGGGACGGTGACCAGGACCTGCGCCCGCGGCCACGGAACACCACCCGCCACGCCCCCACCCGCACCACCGGCCACGCCGGTCAGGCTGTCGGGCATTCCGTTCGTGAGGAGCCAGCCCGCGGCGACGTCCGCGCGGAGCTGGCTGAGGTTTCTGGCCTCGTCGGGGCCCTGCAGGGCGCGGGCGGCGGTTGTGGTCCGTGCCCAGATTCCCGCGGCCGTGGCCGCCGGGAGGTAGGCGGAGAGCCAGGCCATCCCGTCCCGGTCCGGGGCGTATTCGACCCGCCGGTCCTCGGCGCTCGTGGCATGGCGTTCCTCGATGCTGACCGGGTGGTGGCGTTCGCGCCAGGCA
>NZ_JBFTMR010000024.1:0-33153 GCF_056397065.1 Arthrobacter sp. 05N428_2
GGGCGGCCTCAGCCTCCGAATCTTCCTTCGGTTTCGCAGTGGTGTCCGCAGTCTTCACGGCATCCAGTGTCACCGGCATATCCAGCTCATTCCTGCCAAGCAGACCGCCTGGCGTGTCGAGCCGGATACACCGTTAATTCCACAGTCCCCAAGAAGCAGCTAGAAGTGAGGGAGCGCCCGTCAATTTCGTGCCAAAAGTGAGGGAGCGTTTGGAAGGCGACGACGGCGTCACTCCGGACAGCCGTTTGGCCCGCCCCCAAGGCCTGCCGGCCGGATAACCGGGCCCCGCCGTCGGGCGTCTGCCTAAAGCCTGCCGGCCGAGACACCGGTGCGTTTCCGTTAAGGCGGAAACCCCCGCTCCCAGAAGGGAACGGGGGTTTCTGTACAACGACCGCCGGGGCGGAGGTGCAGGTGTTACTTGGCCTTCTCGAGGATCTCCACCAGACGCCACCGCTTGGTGGCGGAGAGCGGGCGGGTCTCGGCGAGGAGAACGAGGTCGCCGATGCCGGCGCTGTTCTCTTCGTCGTGAGCCTTGATCTTCGTGTTGCGGCGAAGGACCTTGCCATAGAGGGCGTGCTTCACACGGTCCTCGACCTGGACAACGATGGTCTTTTCCATCTTGTCCGAGACCACATAGCCGCGCTTCGTCTTACGGTAACCGCGCTCGTCAGCCGTAGCTGCGCCGGAAACAGTTTCCGTCACGTTCTCGTCCTTTTCAGTCACTTGGCGTCCTCCTCAGTCTCAGCCTCGGCCGGCTTTTCAGCCTTCTCAGCCTTGGCTGCGGACTTCTTGGACTTCTTTTCTTCCTTGGCTTCCACAACCGGTGCGGCAACCTCGGCACGAATGCCCAGTTCGCGCTCACGGAGAACGGTGTAGATGCGGGCGATGTCCTTCTTTACCGCGCGCAGACGACCGTGGTTCTCCAGCTGACCGGTGGCGGACTGGAAACGCAGGTTGAACAGCTCTTCCTTGGCCTTACGGAGTTCTTCAACGAGTCGCTCGTTGTCGAAACCATCCAGCTGTGCGGATGCAAGTTCCTTGGATCCTACTGCCATTTCTATTCACCACCTTCGCGACGCAAAATGCGTGCCTTCAACGGGAGCTTGTGGATTGCCAGGCGCAGTGCCTCGCGAGCAACCGATTCCTCGACACCGGAGATCTCGAAGAGAACCCGGCCCGGCTTGACGTTTGAGACCCACCACTCCGGAGAACCCTTACCGGAACCCATGCGGGTTTCGGCCGGCTTCTTGGTCAGCGGACGGTCCGGGTAGATGTTGATCCAGACCTTTCCGCCACGCTTGATGTGGCGGGTCATCGCGATACGGGCAGATTCGATCTGCCGGTTGGTGACGTATGCCGGGCTCAGAGCCTGGATACCCCACTCACCGAACGAGACCTCGGTGCCGCCCGTGGCAGCGCCGGAACGACCCGGGTGGTGCTGCTTACGGTGCTTGACTCGACGTGGGATAAGCATTTAAGCCTGTCCTCCTTCTACTGCAGCAGGTGCAGCCTCAACTGCCGGAGCTTCGGCGGCCGGAGCTGCCTCCGCTGCCGGACGGTCGTTACGACGACGGCGGTCACCACGGTCAGCGCCACCCGGGCGGCCCGGACGATCGCTGGCACCACGGCCGCGGGACGGAGCAGCAGCTGCCTGCTGGGCCAGTTCCTTGGCGGTGAGGTCACCCTTGTAGATCCAGACCTTCACGCCGATGCGGCCGAAGGTGGTCTTGGCCTCGTAGAAGCCGTAGTCGATGTTCGCGCGCAGGGTGTGCAGGGGCACACGGCCTTCGCGGTAGAACTCCGAGCGGGACATTTCTGCGCCACCCAGTCGACCCGAGCAAGCGATCCGGATGCCCTTGGCACCGGCGCGCTGCGCGGACTGCATTGCCTTCTTCATCGCACGGCGGAAAGCCACGCGGGAAGTCAGCTGCTCGGCAACGCCCTGGGCAACAAGCTGGGCTTCCATCTCGGGGTTCTTGACCTCGAGGATGTTCAGCTGGACCTGCTTGCCGGTGAGCTTTTCGAGCTCGCCGCGGATGCGGTCTGCTTCGGCGCCGCGGCGGCCGATAACGATGCCCGGGCGTGCCGTGTGGATATCCACGCGGACACGGTCGCGGGTGCGCTCGATCTCAACCTTGGCGATACCGGCGCGCTCCATGCCCGTGGACATGAGCTGGCGGATGCGGATGTCTTCGCGAACGAAGTCCTTGTACCGCTGGCCGGCCTTGGTGCTGTCAGCAAACCAGTGCGATACGTGATCGGTGGTGATGCCGAGTCGGAACCCGTGCGGGTTAACTTTCTGTCCCACTTAGCGAGCCTCCTCTTTCTCCGGGGTAGCAACTACCACGGTGATGTGGCTCGTGCGCTTCTTGATCTGAAATGCACGACCCTGGGCTCGCGGCTGGAACCGCTTCATGGTCGGGCCTTCATCAACATACATTTCGCTGATGATGAGGTCACTCTCGTCAAACGCCACGCCGTCGCGGTCCGCGAGGACCCGGGCGTTGGAGATTGCCGACTGAACTACCTTGAATACCGGCTCCGAAGCTGCCTGCGGGGCAAACTTCAGAATTGCCAGAGCCTCATTCGCTTGCTTACCACGAACAAGGTTGACGACGCGCCGGGCCTTCATAGGCGTTACGCGGATGTGGCGCGCAATTGCCTTGGCTTCCATTGCTTTCCTTCTCTCGTCTTTGACGTAAGTGCAGGCGCCTAGCGGCGCTTGCCCTTACGGTCGTCCTTGACATGGCCGCGGAATGTCCGCGTGGGAGCGAATTCGCCGAGCTTGTGCCCGACCATCGACTCAGTGACAAACACGGGGATGTGCTTGCGTCCGTCGTGCACGGCGATCGTGTGCCCGAGCATGTCGGGGACGATCATCGAACGGCGGGACCAGGTCTTAATGACGTTCTTGGTGCCCTTTTCGTTTTCCCTGGCTACCTTCACAAAGAGGTGCTGGTCAACGAAAGGACCTTTTTTCAGGCTGCGTGGCATGTGTCCAGGCTCCTATCGCTTGTTCTTGCCAGTACGACGGCGACGAACAATAAGCTTGTCGCTCTCTTTGTTGGGACGGCGGGTGCGGCCTTCGCGCTTACCGTTCGGGTTGACGGGGTGACGTCCACCGGACGTCTTACCCTCGCCACCACCGTGCGGGTGGTCGACCGGGTTCATGGCGACACCACGGACGGTCGGGCGAACGCCCTTCCAGCGCATGCGGCCGGCCTTGCCCCAGTTGATGTTCGACTGCTCGGCGTTGCCGACCTCGCCGACTGTGGCGCGGCAGCGCACGTCAACGTTGCGGATTTCGCCGGAAGGCAGACGCAGCTGGGCGAAGCGGCCTTCCTTGGCAACGAGCTGGATCGATGCGCCGGCGGACCGGCCCATCTTGGCGCCGCCACCCGGACGCAGTTCAACTGCGTGGATCACGGTACCGACCGGGATGTTGCGCAGCGGCAGGTTGTTGCCGGGCTTGATGTCAGCGTCGGCACCTGCTTCCACGGTGTCACCCTGGGCCAGCTTGTTCGGGGCGATGATGTAACGCTTGGTGCCATCAACGTAGTGCAGGAGGGCGATGCGAGCCGTGCGGTTCGGATCGTACTCGATTTCGGCAACGCGGGCGTTGACGCCGTCCTTGTCGTGGCGACGGAAGTCGATCAGACGGTACTGGCGCTTGTGGCCACCACCCTTGTGACGGGTCGTGATCTTACCGGTGTTGTTACGGCCACCCTTTTTCGGGAGGGGACGTACCAACGACTTTTCCGGCGTCGACCGCGTGATTTCGGTGAAGTCCGCTACGCTCGAGCCGCGACGGCCCGGGGTAGTCGGCTTGTATTTACGGATTCCCATAATTTATTTCCTCGTTAAAGTGGTCTCCGCTACGAGAGCGGACCGCCGAAGATGTCGATAGTGCCTTCTTTGAGGCTCACAATCGCACGCTTGGTGTTCTTGCGGGTACCCCATCCGAATTTGGTGCGCTTGCGCTTACCGGCACGGTTGATGGTGTTGATCGATTCGACCTTGACGGAGAAAATCTTCTCCACGGCCAGCTTGATCTCGGTCTTGTTCGAGCGGGGGTCCACCAGGAAGGTGTACTTGCCCTCGTCGATCAGGCCGTAGCTCTTTTCCGAGACGACGGGTGCAAGCACGACGTCGCGCGGGTCTTTGATGGTGGCTGCGCTCACTTGGCATCCTCCTCGTTCTTTGCAGCCTTGTCAGCAACGAATGCTTCGTAGGCAGCCTTGGTGAAGACTACGTCGTCAGAAACGAGCACGTCGTAGGTGTTCAGCTGGTCTGCGTACAGAACGTGAACATCCTGGAGGTTGCGCACCGAGAGTGCAGCAACATCGTTGGCGCGGTCGATGACAACGAGCAGGTTCTTGCGCTCGGAGACGCCACGCAGCGTTGCCAGTGCTTCACGGGCGGACGGCTTGGTGCCGGCGACCAGTTCAGCGATGACGTGGATGCGGCCGTTACGGGCGCGGTCAGAGAGTGCGCCGCGCAGTGCAGCAGCAATCATCTTCTTGGGGGTGCGCTGGCTGTAGTCACGCGGCGTCGGGCCGTGGACAACGCCACCACCGGTCATGTGAGGAGCACGGATTGAACCCTGACGGGCGCGGCCGGTGCCCTTCTGCTTGAACGGCTTGCGACCTGCACCGGAAACCTCGGCGCGGGTCTTGGTCTTGTGGGTACCCTGGCGAGCAGCAGCGAGCTGTGCAACGACGACCTGGTGCAGCAGCGGCACGTTGGTCTGTACGTCGAAGATCTCTGCGGGCAGGTCAACCTTGACAGTGCTAGTCATTGAACTAGGCTCCCTTCACGGCGGTGCGTACGAGTACGACCTGGCCGCGGGCGCCGGGGACGGCACCCTTGATCAGGAGCAGCGACTTCTCGACGTCAACCGCGTGGACCGTGAGGTTCAGCGTGGTGTGACGAACGGCGCCCATGCGGCCGGCCATTTTCATGCCCTTGAAGACGCGGCTCGGGGTGGATGCGCCACCGATTGAACCGGGCTTACGGTGGTTCTTGTGGGCACCGTGGGAAGCTCCAACGCCGTGGAAGCCGTGACGCTTCATAACACCGGCGAAGCCCTTACCCTTGGTGGTGCCAACGACGTCGATCTTCTGGCCGGCTTCGAAGAGCTCAACGGAGAGCTCCTGGCCCAGCTCGTAAGAGTCAGCATCTGCAGTGCGCAGTTCTACGACGTGGCGGCGAGGCGTGACGCCTGCCTTTTCAAAGTGACCAGCCAGCGGCTTGGTGACCTTGCGGGGGTCGATCTGGCCGTAGCCGATCTGAACGGCGACGTAGCCATCAGTCTCTGCGTTGCGCAGCTGGGTGATGACGTTTGAGTCAGCCTGGACCACAGTGACGGGGATGAGCTTGTTGTTCTCGTCCCAGACCTGGGTCATGCCGAGCTTCGTGCCCAGCAGGCCCTTTACGTTACGGGTTGCGGTCATAGTCTCTCAGCACCTCCCTACAGCTTGATTTCGATGTTCACGTCGGCCGGCAGGTCGAGACGCATGAGCGAGTCAACAGCCTTGGGCGTGGGATCGATGATGTCGATAAGACGCTTGTGCGTGCGCATTTCAAAGTGCTCGCGGCTGTCCTTGTACTTGTGCGGAGAGCGGATTACGCAGTAAACGTTCTTCTCCGTCGGCAGCGGCACGGGGCCAACTACAGTTGCGCCTGCGCGCGTGACCGTCTCAACGATCTTCCGTGCTGAAACGTCAATGACCTCGTGGTCGTATGACTTCAGCCGGATGCGGATTTTTTGTCCCGCCATGTCGCCTGACTCTCTTTCAGTCTGTGCTTCCCCTGGTTAGGGCTGCCCTGTTCACTTACCTGTTGTGCGGCTGCCGAAGCATTTGAAGTCGTAACTACCACCCGCCGCACAAGCTGAATCCGGATGAATCCGGGTTCCTCAACCTGCCGGCGTAACCGACCCCCGCGGTCGGGCGTGTCGCGCATTCCGCGCGTACTTGCCCGCAATTCCTTGGGAAGTGGGTTATGTTTGGGCTCTTACTTGGACCCTGACACCCGGCATTATCCGGATCGGGACACGAAAGAGCGCTTGAACAACTCATCTAGTATGCCGGAATTAATCGGGAGAAGCGAATCAGCCGACGGCGCCGTCCCGGACCGCGCGCCGTCGCCCTGCTCATTGCCTTCAGCAACCGTCGATACGAAGATAGGGGCATGACCGCGCAGGAAACGCCAGCCCTCCCGGACCTCGCCGCCCGCCTGCCGCAAGGCTTCATGCTGGGGGTTGCCTCCGCCGCCTTCCAGATCGAGGGCGCCCTCGCCGCCGGCGGTCGCGGCCCCTCCGGTTGGGACGCCTTCGCGGAGAAGCCGGGGAGCATCCTGGACGGCCACTCCCCCGCCGTCGCCTGCGACCACTACCACCGCTCCGACGACGACGTCCGGCTGATGCGCGAGCTCGGCATCGACTCCTACCGTTTCTCGATCTCCTGGCCGCGGATCCAGCCGGACGGAACGGGACCGTTCAACGCCGAGGGCCTCGACTTCTACGATCGGCTGATCGACAGGCTCCTGGAAGCCGGCATCGCGCCGATGGCGACCCTGTACCACTGGGACACCCCGCTTCCCCTCGAGCACCGCGGCGGCTGGATGAACCGGACGACGGCGGAGCGCTTCGCCGAGTACAGCGCCGCGGCGGGTGCCCGGTTCGGCGACCGCGTCACCCAGTGGGTGACACTGAACGAACCGGCCTCGGTCACCCTTAACGGCTACGCTCTGGGCGTCCACGCCCCCGGCCACGATCTGCTCTTCGACGCCCTGCCGTCGGTGCACCACCAGTTGCTGGCGCACGGCCTCGCGGTGCAGGCGTTGCGGGCCGCGGGGGTCAGCGGCGCTGTCGGCGTCACCAACCTGCACTCCCCGGTCCGGCCGGCGACGCGCTCGGTTACGGACCGGTTGCTTGCCAGGGTTTTCGATCTGGCACTGAACCGCATCTACGCCGATCCGATCCTGCTGGGGAGCTATCCCAAACCTCCGCTGCTGGCCCGGCCGTGGTTCCGTTCGCTGGGAAGGATCACCGACGCTGACCTGCGCGACATCCACCAGCCGCTGGACTTCTATGGACTGAACTATTACTACCCGGTCAAGGTGGCCACGGGCCGCGGCCCGGCGGACAGCCCAGTCGGCTCAGCCGAGGCGATGGTGCGGCTGCCGTTCCACATGGCAGCCTTCCCCGAATATGAGACCACGGGCTTCGGCTGGCCGGTGGCGCCGGATCATCTGGGCCCGCTGCTGCGGGAGCTGAAGGACCGGTACGGTGAGGCGCTGCCGCCGCTGTACATTACCGAGAGCGGGGCCAGCTTCCCCGAACCCGACCACGTCGACGGTCCGATCGCCGACACGGGCCGGATCAACTACCTCGCCAGCCATCTCGGCCAGGCCCTGGCGGCGACCGCGCCCGGCGGCATCGCCGCCGACGTCGAACTCCTTGGCTATTACGTCTGGACCCTGATGGACAACTTCGAATGGGCGGCCGGCTACTCCCAGCGCTTCGGCCTGATCCACGTCGACTTCGAGACCCAGGAACGGACCCCCAAGGAGTCCTTCTACTGGTACCAGGCCCTCAGCCGGGCCAGGCTGCGCTGACGCGGCCCGTCCGCCGCGCTACTGGTTCTTGTTGGCCCGGTCGATCCGCTTTGCGCGCTCGATCTCGTGCCGGAAATACTTTTTGGCCCACAGGCCGCCGCCGATGACAACCACCACGGCGACCGCCAGAATCAGCAAGATGATCCACTCCATGTCGGCATCCCTTCTTCACCTGCAACGGTAGCAGGGGTTAAACGGAACAGCCCCGCTGCAGTGCAGCGGGGCTGTTCCTCCCTCGTGGCGGCCGTCAGACGGCCTGAGGATTCAAGCTAGGTCAACAAGTAGTTACTTGATGATCTTGGTGACACGTCCCGAACCAACGGTGCGGCCGCCTTCGCGGATTGCGAAGCCGAGGCCTTCTTCCATGGCGATGGGCTGGATGAGCGCAACGGTCATCTCAGTGTTGTCGCCGGGCATAACCATTTCCGTGCCTTCCGGCAGGGTGATAACGCCGGTTACGTCCGTGGTGCGGAAGTAGAACTGCGGGCGGTAGTTGGAGTAGAACGGGTTGTGACGCCCGCCTTCGTCCTTGGAGAGGATGTAGACGTTGGCTTCGAAGTCGGTGTGCGGGGTGATGGAACCCGGCTTGACGACAACCTGGCCACGCTCGACATCGTCGCGCTTCAGACCGCGGAGCAGCAGGCCACAGTTCTCGCCGGCCCATGCTTCGTCGAGCTGCTTGTGGAACATCTCGATACCGGTAACCGTGGTCTTCTGGATCGGGCGGATGCCGACAATCTCGACCTCGGAGTTGATGGCGAGGGTACCACGCTCGGCGCGGCCCGTAACAACGGTGCCACGGCCGGTGATCGTGAAGACGTCTTCGATCGGCATCAGGAACGGCTTGTCACGGTCACGAACCGGGTCCGGAACGGACTCGTCGACGGCAGCCATGAGGTCCTCGACGGACTTGACCCACTCCGGGTCGCCTTCCAGAGCCTTCAGGCCCGAAACGCGAACGACCGGGGCGTTGTCGCCGTCGAAGCCCTGCGAGCTGAGCAGCTCACGAACTTCCATTTCGACAAGGTCGAGGAGCTCCTCGTCGTCAACCATGTCAGCCTTGTTCAGCGCGACCAGCAGGTAGGGAACGCCAACCTGGCGGGCGAGCAGAACGTGCTCACGGGTCTGAGCCATCGGGCCGTCGGTAGCGGCAACCACGAGGATTGCGCCGTCCATCTGAGCAGCGCCGGTGATCATGTTCTTGATGTAGTCAGCGTGACCGGGGGCGTCTACGTGTGCGTAGTGGCGCTTCTCGGTCTGGTACTCAACGTGCGAGATGTTGATGGTAATGCCGCGCTGACGCTCTTCGGGAGCAGAGTCAATGGACGCGAAGTCACGCTTCTCGTTGAGAGTCGGGTACTTGTCGTACAGCACCTTGGAAATGGCGGCCGTCAGCGTCGTCTTACCGTGGTCAACGTGACCAATGGTGCCGATGTTAACGTGCGGCTTAGTCCGCTCGAACTTTGCCTTTGCCACAGGTTCCTCCTAGAACGTTTTCAAATGACTTGCCCTCCGCCCGCGCTTGTCGCGGCCGAAACTTTAGCAAGTCTACTTGGGGGGCTTTGGATTGGTGAAATTGCTGATTCAGGAACTAATACTAGTGCCTAGTGCCTGGTCGTGCTGGCGGCCGGTGCCCGGCTTGACCGGACTACAGCAGTCCGGACTGCATCTAACCGCAAACCGGCCGCCTGCACCAGGTGGGTCCCTATTGAGGAACCGCACCCGAGTTTTTTGTCGCTGCTGCGGGTAGCCCTGGGGGGCTACTCGCCGCGGCTCTTCTGGATGATCTCGTCGGCTACTGCCTTCGGGACCTCCGCGTAACTGTTGAACGTCATGGAGTACACAGCGCGGCCCTGGGTCTTCGAACGCAGGTCGCCAATGTAACCGAACATGCCGGACAGCGGAACGTGCGCGCGGATGACCTTGACGCCCTGGGCATCTTCCATGGACTGCATCTGGCCRCGGCGGGAGTTGATGTCACCGATAACTTCACCCATGTATTCCTCAGGGGTGCGCACCTCGACATCCATCAGCGGTTCGAGCAGGACAGGGTTCGCCTTGCGTGCGGCTTCCTTGAAAGCCATCCGGCCAGCGATCTTGAACGCCATTTCCGAGGAGTCAACATCGTGGTACGCGCCGTCGATCAGCGTGGCCTTGATGCCGACAACCGGGTAACCGGCCAGGACGCCGTCGTTCAGTGCATCCTGGATGCCGGCGTCGACCGACGGAATGTATTCGCGCGGAATGCGGCCACCGGTGACCTTGTTCTCGAACTGGTACATCTCGCCTTCGGAGGTGTCCAACGGCTCGATCGCGATCTGGATCTTTGCGAACTGACCCGAACCACCGGTCTGCTTCTTGTGCGTGTAGTCGTGACGCTCCACAGCGCGCTTGATGGTTTCGCGGTAGGCAACCTGGGGCTTGCCCACGTTCGCCTCGACCTTGAACTCGCGGCGCATGCGGTCCACCAGGATGTCCAGGTGAAGCTCGCCCATGCCGGCGATGATGGTCTGGCCGGTGTCTTCGTTGAGGGAGACCTGGAAGGTCGGGTCCTCAGCGGAGAGCTTCTGGATGGCCGTGGAGAGCTTCTCCTGGTCACCCTTGGTGTTCGGCTCGATCGCAACCGAGATCACGGGCTCCGGGAAGCTCATGGACTCAAGGACGATCTGGTTGCTCGGATCGCACAGCGTGTCGCCGGTGGTGGTGTCCTTCAGGCCGATAGCTGCGTAGATGTGGCCAGCGGTAGCGCCGTCAACCGGCATTTCCTTGTTGGCGTGCATCTGGAACAGCTTGCCGATGCGCTCCTTCTTACCCTTGGTGGAGTTAACCACCTGGGAGCCTGCTTCCACGTGACCGGAGTACACGCGGATGAAAGTGAGCTGGCCGAAGAACGGGTGCGCGGCAATCTTGAACGCCAGCGCGGAGAACGGCTCGTCAGCGGAGGGCTTCCGGGTCAGTTCCTTCTCTTCGTCGCGAGGATCGTGACCGATCATCGGGGGAACGTCGAGCGGGTTCGGCAGGTAGTCCACGACGGCGTCCAGCATCGGCTGCACGCCGCGGTTCTTGAACGCGGAGCCACAGAAGACCGGGTAGAGCTCGGAGTTGATCGTCATCTTGCGGATGCCGGCCTTGAGCTCGTCTTCGGTGATTTCTTCACCTTCGAGGTACTTCTCCATGAGCTCTTCGGAGGACTCTGCAACGGTCTCAACGAGCGTTGCGCGGTACTCTTCGGCCTTTTCCTTGAGGTCAGCCGGGATCTCCTGGATCTCGTACTTGGCACCCATGGTGACGTCACCCTTGGAGTCGCCGGGCCAGACCAGTGCACGCATGTACAGCAGGTCGACGACGCCGATGAAGTCGTTCTCGGCACCGATCGGCAGCTGCATGACGAGCGGCTTGGCACCGAGGCGGCTGATGATGGTGTCGACGGTGAAGTAGAAGTCAGCGCCGAGCTTGTCCATCTTGTTGACGAAGCAGATGCGCGGGACGTTGTACTTGTCGGCCTGGCGCCAAACAGTCTCGGACTGCGGCTCCACGCCTTCCTTGCCGTCGAACACTGCGACAGCACCGTCGAGGACGCGCAGGGAGCGCTCAACCTCGACCGTGAAGTCCACGTGGCCCGGGGTGTCAATGATGTTGATCTGGTTGTTTTCCCAGAAGCAGGTCACGGCGGCAGACGTGATGGTGATGCCGCGTTCCTTTTCCTGTTCCATCCAGTCGGTGGTCGACGCGCCGTCGTGCGTTTCGCCGATCTTGTGGTTCACACCCGTGTAGAACAGGATGCGCTCGGTAGTAGTGGTCTTGCCGGCATCGATGTGGGCCATGATGCCGATGTTGCGGACCTTGCTAAGGTCGGTAAGCACGTCCTGTGCCACGGTGTCTCCCTTTCGGATGGACTGCACGTTCGCCGCCGGCTCGGTTGAGCCGGCGGCGTCCGGGAAGTATTACCAGCGGTAGTGAGCGAAGGCCTTGTTGGACTCGGCCATCTTGTGGGTGTCTTCGCGGCGCTTCACAGCGGCGCCGAGACCGTTGGAGGCATCCAGGATTTCGTTCCGGAGGCGCTCGGTCATGGTCTTTTCGCGGCGGGCCTTGGAGTAGCCGACGAGCCAGCGCAGGGCCAGCGCAGTTGCGCGGCCCGGCTTGACCTCAACGGGGACCTGGTAGGTGGCGCCACCGACGCGGCGGGACTTCACCTCAAGGCTCGGCTTGATGTTCTCCATGGCCTTCTTGAGGGCGGCAACGGGGTCGCCGCCGCTCTTCTCGCGGGCGCCTTCGAGGGCACCGTAGACGATGCGCTCTGCGGTGGACTTCTTGCCGTCAACGAGCACCTTGTTGATCAACTGCGTGACCAGCGGGGAGCCGTAAACCGGATCTAGTACTAGCGGCCGCTTGGGGGCCGGACCCTTGCGAGGCATATTACTTCTTCTCCATCTTTGCGCCGTAGCGGCTGCGGGCCTGCTTACGGTTCTTTACACCCTGGGTATCGAGGGCGCCACGGACAATCTTGTAGCGGACACCCGGGAGGTCCTTAACGCGACCACCACGGACGAGCACAATGGAGTGCTCCTGCAGGTTGTGACCCACACCGGGGATGTAAGCGGTC
This sequence comes from Arthrobacter sp. 05N428_2, assembly GCF_056397065.1. Lineage (NCBI taxonomy): Bacteria > Bacillati > Actinomycetota > Actinomycetes > Micrococcales > Micrococcaceae > Arthrobacter > Arthrobacter sp. 05N428_2. The sequence continues at coordinate 12,224 of NZ_JBFTMR010000024.1, forward strand.
ACTTCAACGCCACCGTTGAGGCGCACGCGGGCAACCTTACGCAGAGCCGAGTTCGGCTTCTTCGGGGTTGTCGTGTACACGCGGGTGCAAACACCGCGGCGCATCGGGCTGCCGTTAAGCGCGGGGGCCTTGGTCTTCTTGACCTTCGGCGTGCGGCCCTTCCGGACCAGCTGGTTAATCGTAGGCACTCTCGTGTTCTCCGTTTTATCCGGAGCGGCCGTTGGCGACCACTCTCTTGTCGCTGCGCCCCGCAGCTCGAGCCGTGAAATTCTCTCCAGAGCAGCCGAGGCGAAGCCTTAATAGTCGGACCGCAGGCCCGGGCCCCGGAATTCCATCCCGACTGGCCCCTAGGCATGCGAAAATGTGGCATACGTTGCACAAGAACCCTGCAAACCGGAAACGTCGTCCTGGTTCAGCGTCTCAGCCTTACGCTGAGTAACTGAAACCGGCGCCCTCATCCACTGCCACAATAACAATTAGTCTCAAGTCTACCACGGTGGGCTCCCTGCCCTTAATCGGCGCGGAAGCGAGGGGCTACCCCACCCGTCGATTGCTCCGGTAGCGCCCTTTTGGGGTCCCAAAACGGCAGCTACGGAGCAATCGACGGGTTAAACGGGGATGGTCCCCCACCTTGCGGTGCGGGACCATCCTTGGGAGAGCTATCCGTTTAGCGGAAGTCGCTGCCCAGATCGTAGTCATCCAGCGGGATGGCGTGGAACTCAGGAGCTCCGTCGCCGCCCAGGGAATCGTAGGAGAAGTCACTGAACGCGCTCGGGCCGGTGAACAGATTGGCCTTCGCTTCCTCAGTCGGCTCGACCGTGACCTCGGTGTAGCGCGGGAGACCCGTGCCGGCCGGGATCAGCTTACCGATGATGACGTTTTCCTTGAGGCCGAGCAGCGGATCGCTCTTGCCTTCCATGGCCGCCTGCGTCAGGACGCGGGTGGTCTCCTGGAAGGAAGCTGCGGACAGCCAGGACTCGGTCGCCAGGGACGCCTTGGTGATACCCATGAGCTCGGGACGGCCGGAGGCCGGCGTCTTGCCCTCGGAAACCACGCGGCGGTTGGCGTCCTCGAAGCGGCTGCGTTCGGCGAGCTCGCCGGGCAGCAGATCCGATTCACCGGATTCGATGACCGTGACGCGGCGCAGCATCTGGCGGACGATAACCTCGACGTGCTTGTCGTGGATACCGATGCCCTGACTGCGGTACACGCCCTGGACTTCGTCAACCAGGAACTTCTGCGCGGCACGGGGGCCCATGATGCGCAGCACCTGCTTGGGGTCGACCGGACCGTTGATGAGCTTCTGTCCGACGCTGACGTGATCGCCGTCTTCGATGAGGAGACGTGAACGGCGCAGCACCGGGTAGGCGATCTCTTCAGATCCGTCATCCGGGGTGATGACCAGGCGCATCTGGCGCTCGGACTCTTCGATGGTGATGCGGCCGGCTGCTTCGGCAATCGGTGCGACACCCTTCGGAGTACGGGCTTCGAAGAGCTCCTGGATACGGGGCAGACCCTGGGTGATGTCGTCGCCGCCGCCGGCGGAAACTGCACCACCGGTGTGGAACGTACGCATGGTCAGCTGGGTACCGGGCTCACCGATGGACTGTGCGGCGATGATGCCCACGGCCTCGCCGATGTCCACGGTCTTGCCGGTGGCCAGCGAACGGCCGTAGCACAGGGCACAGGTACCGACGCTGGACTCACAGGTGAGTACGGAGCGGACCTTGACCTCCGTGATGCCGGCTGCGAACAGCTCGGCAATGACGACGTCGCCGCAGTCAGTGCCGGCCGCCGCCAGGACCTTGCCCTTGGAGTCAACGACATCCACGGCCAGGGTGCGGGCGTAGGCGCTGTTCTCGACGTTTTCGTCCAGGACCAGCTCACCGTTGGCGTCAGCGACCGCGATCGGGGTGACGAGGCCGCGCTCGGTGCCGCAGTCCTCTTCACGGACGATGACGTCCTGCGACACATCCACCAGGCGACGGGTCAGGTAACCCGAGTTGGCGGTACGCAGTGCGGTATCGGCCAGACCCTTGCGGGCACCGTGCGTGGCGATGAAGTATTCCAGCACCGACAGGCCCTCGCGGTACGAGGACTTGATCGGACGCGGGATGATCTCGCCCTTCGGGTTGGCCACCAAGCCACGGATACCCGCGATCTGACGGACCTGCATCCAGTTGCCACGGGCACCGGAGGACACCATCCGGTTGATGGTGTTCATCGGGGACAGGTTGTCACGCATCGCCTGGGCGATTTCGTTCGTTGCCTTGTTCCAGATCTCGATCAGTTCCTGGCGACGCTCGTCGTCGTCGATCAGGCCCTTGTCGTACTGGCCCTGGATCTTGGCAGCCATGGTCTCGTAGCCGGCAAGGATCTCCGGTTTGTTCTTCGGGACCTCGATGTCAGAGATGGCAACCGTGACGCCCGAGCGGGTAGCCCAGTAGAAACCGGCGTCCTTCAGGTTGTCCAGCGTTGCCGCCGTGATGACCTTCGGGTAGCGCTCGGCCAGGTCGTTGACAATCCGGGACAGCTCACCCTTGTCGGCAACGGCCTCAACCCACGGGTAGTCCGCGGGCAGTGTCTGGTTGAACACGACCTGACCCAGGGAGGTCTCGACCAGAGCAATCTGACCGGGCTCCCAGCCTTCGGGAGCTTCCCAGCCGGCGTAGGGCACGAAGCCCTCGAGCCGGATCTTGACCTTGGAGTTCAGGTGCAGTTCGTGCAGGTCGAACGCCATGATGGCTTCCGCCACGGAGGAGAAGATCCGGCCTTCGCCAGCCGAACCGACACGCTTGGTGGTCAGGTGGTAGAGGCCGATGATCATATCCTGCGACGGCAGCGTCACCGGGCGGCCGTCGGACGGCTTCAGGATGTTGTTCGAAGACAGCATCAGAATCCGGGCTTCGGCCTGGGCTTCGGGGCTCAGCGGCAGGTGGACTGCCATCTGGTCGCCGTCGAAGTCGGCGTTGAAGGCACCACAAACCAGCGGGTGAAGCTGGATGGCCTTACCTTCGACCAGCTGCGGCTCGAAGGCCTGGATGCCGAGACGGTGCAGGGTAGGTGCACGGTTCAGCAGCACAGGGTGCTCGGTGATGATCTCTTCGAGCACGTCCCAGACCTGCGGGCGGTAGCGTTCGACCATCCGCTTGGCGGACTTGATGTTCTGTGCGTGGTTGAGGTCAACCAGGCGCTTCATCACGAACGGCTTGAAGAGCTCCAGCGCCATCTGCTTGGGCAGGCCGCACTGGTGCAGCTTCAGCTGCGGGCCAACGACGATGACCGAACGGCCGGAGTAGTCAACGCGCTTACCCAGGAGGTTCTGACGGAAACGACCCTGCTTGCCCTTGAGCATGTCGCTCAGGGACTTCAGCGGGCGGTTGCCCGGCCCGGTGACCGGGCGGCCGCGGCGGCCGTTGTCGAAGAGGCTGTCAACGGCTTCCTGAAGCATGCGCTTCTCGTTGTTGACGATGATCTCCGGGGCGCCGAGGTCCAGCAGGCGCTTGAGACGGTTGTTGCGGTTGATCACGCGGCGGTACAGGTCGTTGAGGTCGGAGGTCGCGAAGCGGCCGCCGTCCAGCTGGACCATCGGGCGCAGTTCCGGCGGGATCACCGGGACGGCGTCCAGCACCATGCCGAGCGGGCTGTTGTCGGTCGTGAGGAACGCGTTGACCACCTTGAGCCGCTTCAGGGCGCGGGTCTTGCGCTGGCCCTTGCCGTTGGCGATGATGTCGCGCAGCAGGTCGGACTCGGCCTGCATGTCGAAGGTCTCAAGACGCTTCTTGATGGCCTCGGCACCCATGGAGCCCTCGAAGTACATGCCGTAGCGGTCACGCAATTCGCGGTACAGGCCTTCGTCACCTTCGAGGTCGGCGACCTTCAGGTTCTTGAAGCGGTCCCAGACCTGCTCGAGGCGCTCGATTTCGGCATCCGCGCGCTTGCGCACGTTGGCCATCTGGCGGTCGGCGGAGTCGCGGGCCTTCTTCTTGTCGGCAGCCTTGGCGCCTTCGCCTTCGAGCCGGGCAAGCTCGTTCTCGAGGTCGCGGGCGATCGTGGCGATGTCCGAGTCACGGTTGTCGATCAGTTGCTTCTTCTCGATGTCGTGCTCAATCTGGAGGTTGGGCAGTTCCTCGTGACGGGCATCAGCGTCAACGCTCGTGATCATGTAGGCGGCGAAGTAGATGACCTTTTCAAGGTCCTTCGGTGCCAGGTCAAGGAGGTAGCCCAGGCGGGACGGGACACCCTTGAAGTACCAGATGTGCGTTACCGGGGCGGCCAGCTCGATGTGGCCCATGCGCTCACGGCGCACCTTGGCACGGGTGACCTCAACGCCACACCGCTCGCAGATGATGCCCTTGAAGCGCACGCGCTTGTACTTGCCGCAGTAGCATTCCCAGTCGCGGGACGGGCCGAAGATCTTCTCGCAGAAGAGGCCGTCCTTCTCAGGCTTAAGCGTGCGGTAGTTGATGGTTTCCGGCTTCTTAACCTCGCCGTAAGACCAGCCACGGATGTCTTCCGCGGTGGCGAGGCCGATCTGCATGAGGCCGAAGGAGGATTCGCTGGACATATGGTCCCTGTTCTCTCTTGTTCTCTAAATTCTGAAGTCTTGGGTTACGGGAAGAGGGAGGCGGTGTACGACGGCGGGGGCGAACCCGCCGTCGTACATCACCTGCTAGACCTCTTCTACGGAACTGGGCTCTGCACGAGACAGATCGATGCCCAGTTCTTCCGCAGCCGTGAAGACTGCGTCATCAGAGTCACGCATTTCAATTGTGGTTCCGTCCGTGGACAGCACTTCCACGTTCAGGCACAGCGACTGCATTTCCTTGATCAAGACCTTGAAGGACTCAGGAACGCCCGGCTCCGGGATGTTCTCGCCCTTGACGATGGCTTCGTAGACCTTCACACGACCGTGGATATCATCCGACTTGATCGTGAGGAGCTCCTGGAGCGTGTAGGCGGCGCCATAGGCTTCGAGCGCCCACACTTCCATTTCACCGAAGCGCTGGCCACCGAACTGTGCCTTACCACCCAGCGGCTGCTGCGTGATCATGGAGTACGGGCCGGTGGAGCGCGCGTGGATCTTGTCGTCCACCAGGTGGTGGAGCTTCAGGATGTACATGTAGCCGACCGAGATCGGATCCGGGAACGGCTCGCCGGAGCGGCCGTCAAACAGGCGGGTCTTGCCCGAAGAGTTGATCAGGCGCTCGCCGTCGCGGGTGACGTTCGTGGAGTCGAGCAGGCCCGTGATTTCTTCTTCACGTGCGCCGTCGAAGACCGGCGTCGCGACAGTGGTCGAGCCACTCTCGCGCGGCAGGTTCGGCAGCTGCTTGACCCACTCGGGCTCGCCTTCGATCTTCCAGCCGGTCTTGGCAACCCAGCCGAGGTGCGTTTCCAGCACCTGGCCGACGTTCATACGGCCCGGGACACCCAGCGGGTTCAGGACGATATCAACGGGGGTACCGTCGGCAAGGAAGGGCATGTCCTCGATCGGGAGGATCTTGGAGATGACGCCCTTGTTGCCGTGACGGCCGGCGAGCTTGTCGCCGTCGGTGATCTTGCGCTTCGCGGCCACGTAGACGCGGACCAGCTGGTTGACGCCCGGGGGCAGCTCGTCGTCGTTGTCGCGGTCGAAGACACGGACACCGATCACGGTGCCGGACTCGCCGTGCGGCACCTTCAGGGAGGTGTCGCGCACTTCGCGGGACTTCTCACCGAAGATGGCGCGCAGCAGGCGCTCTTCCGGGGTCAGCTCGGTCTCGCCCTTGGGAGTGACCTTGCCAACCAGGATGTCGCCGGCTTCAACTTCGGCACCGATGTGGATGATGCCGCGCTCGTCCAGGCCAGCCAGGACTTCCTCGGACACGTTGGGGATGTCACGGGTGATTTCCTCGGCACCAAGCTTGGTGTCGCGGGCATCGATCTCGTGCTCCTCGATGTGGATCGAGGACAGGACGTCCTCGGCCACGATCCGCTGGGACAGGATGATGGCATCCTCGAAGTTGTGGCCTTCCCATGACATGAATGCCACGAGCAGGTTCTTACCGAGGGCGAGCTCGCCCTGGTCCGTTGCCGGGCCGTCGGCGATGATGCCGCCGACTTCCAGGCGCTGGCCTTCGTTCACCAGGACGCGGTTGTTGTAGCAGTTGCCCTGGTTGGAGCGCGCGAACTTGTTGATCCGGTAGTTGGTTTCCGTACCGTCGTCATTGAGCATGATGACCAGCTCAGCGGAGACCTCGGTAACCACACCGGCCTTCTTGGCGATGGTGACGTCACCGGCGTCGACGGCGGCGGCACGTTCCATGCCGGTACCGACGAACGGTGCCTCGGAACGGACCAGCGGCACGGCCTGGCGCTGCATGTTGGCACCCATGAGTGCACGGTTGGCATCGTCATGCTCGAGGAACGGGATCAGGGCGGTAGCCACGGACACCATCTGGCGCGGGGAAACGTCCATGAACTCGACCTCGGCGGCGGGAACCAGCACGGGCTCGCCTCCACCACCGCGGGCACGAACCAGCACGGTCTCTTCGGCGAAACGCTTGTTCTCGTCGAGCGGCGCGTTGGCCTGTGCGATCAGGACCTCGGCCTCGTCGTCGGCCGTGAGGTACTGGACCTCATCGGAGACGACGCCCTCGGACACGAGGCGGTACGGGGTCTCGATGAAACCGAACGGGTTGATGCGGCCGTAGGAAGCCAGCGAACCGATCAGGCCGATGTTCGGGCCTTCAGGGGTTTCGATCGGGCACATACGTCCGTAGTGGGACGGGTGGACGTCTCGAACTTCCATGCCGGCGCGGTCACGGGACAGACCACCCGGGCCAAGCGCGGACAGGCGGCGCTTGTGGGTCAAACCCGAAAGCGGGTTGTTCTGGTCCATGAACTGCGAGAGCTGGGACGTTCCGAAGAACTCCTTGATCGCTGCCACGACGGGGCGGATGTTGATCAGCGTCTGCGGCGTGATGGCCTCGACGTCCTGGGTCGTCATACGCTCGCGGACAACGCGCTCCATGCGGGACAGGCCGGTGCGGACCTGGTTCTCGATGAGCTCGCCGACGGCGCGGATGCGGCGGTTGCCGAAGTGGTCGATGTCGTCGATCTCGACGCGCAGCTCGTGGTCCTGGCCGTCGCGCTTGCCCGTGAGGGTCTTCTCACCGGCGTGCAGGGCTACCAGGAACTTGATCATGGCAACGATGTCTTCAACGTGCAGCACGGATGCTTCCTTGTCGCCAAGGGAGCGGTCGATGCCGAGCTTGCGGTTGATCTTGTAACGGCCGACCTTGGCCAGATCGTAGCGCTTGGAGTTGAAGTACAGGTTGTCCAGCAGGGACTGGGCAGCCTCGACCGTGGGCGGCTCGCCCGGTCGCAGCTTCCGGTAGATGTCCAGCAAAGCGTCTTCGCGGGTCTCGGTGGCGTCCTTCTCCAGCGTCGCGCGCATGGAGTCGTACTGGCCGAACTCTTCGAGGATCTGGCCTTCGGTCCAGCCGAGGGCCTTCAGAAGCACGGTGACGGACTGCTTGCGCTTCCGGTCGAGGCGAACGCCGACCTGGTCACGCTTGTCGATTTCGAGTTCGAACCAGGCGCCGCGGGACGGGATGATCTTCGCAGTGAAGATGTCCTTGTCGCTGGTCTTGTCCGCGGTGCGCTCGAAGTAGGCGCCCGGGGAACGGACCAGCTGGGACACGACGACACGCTCGGTGCCGTTAACGACAAAGGTGCCCTTCTCGGTCATCAGCGGGAAGTCGCCCATGAACACGGTCTGCTGCTTGATTTCGCCCGTGTTGTTGTTCATGAATTCGGCCTTGACGTACAGCGGAGCGGAGTACGTAGCGTCCCGGTCCTTGCACTCGGCCATGGTGTACTTCGGATCAGCGAACTCCGGCTCGGAGAAGCTCAGGGACATTGTGCCCTGGAAATCCTCGATCGGGGAGATCTCTTCGAAGATGTCAGACAGACCCGAAGAGGTGGCGACGCTGAGGTCGCCTTCTTCGACGGCCTTCGCGACGCGTGCCTGCCAGCGTTCGTTTCCGACCAGCCAGTCAAAGCTGTCGGTTTGCAGGGCAAGCAGATTCGGAACGTCAAGCGGTTCGTGAATCTTTGCGAAAGAGAGCCGGCGGGTTGCACCGTCGGTGCTGTCGGCATTGATAGCGGTAGCGTTGTTTACATTAGAGGTGCTCGAGGCGACCAAGAGGGATCCTTCCACAGACCTTCAGGCGTTTTCAGATCTCCCCCGTTATGCAGTCTGCGAAAATGACTCCGCAGTGCTACCAGTCCGGTTCCGCTATATGACCCGGTCCCGCGCTGTCCATGCTGGTGCACGTTGTAGACGGCACATTGATGGAGCAGCTGTCAGGCTAAGCCCACCGCTATATGAAGGCTGAAGGTAAACAGGGAAGACGCAAATATCAACACTACGGCAAAGCAACCTACTTGTCTACCCCACTTCAGCGGTTATTGCAAGCACGTCCCCCGCCCGCGCCCCGGGCCCAGCCGCATGCACCCGCCCGCAGCCCACTACCGCATAATGTCCCGCGAATGGCCGGCGAATGGCTCAGTGACTTGGCTCACGATAACCTTGGAGGGACGCCCATAGAGATCGGAAGAGACAACCATGAGCAACTCCACGGACAACAATGATGTTGTCATCCTCGCCGGCGCCCGCACCCCGCAGGGCCGGCTCAACGGGCAACTGGCGAGCTTCACCGCCGTCGACCTCGGCGCCCACGCCATTCGCGCCGCCTTGGCTGCCAGCGGGCTGAAGGCGGACCAGGTTGACTCGGTCATCATGGGCCAGGTCCTGCAGGCGGGTGCCGGCCAAAACCCGGCCCGGCAGAGCGCCATCGGGGCGGGCATCGGCTGGAACGTCCCCGCCATCACCATCAACAAGGTCTGCCTCTCCGGCCTCACCGCCGTGATCGACGCCGCCCGGGCCATCCGCAGCGGCGACGCCAGGGTTGTGGTTGCCGGCGGCCAGGAGTCCATGAGCCGGGCGCCGCACCTCCTGCCCGGCTCACGCCAGGGCTGGACCTACGGCTCCGTCCAGGCGCTCGACGCCGCCGCCCACGACGGCCTCACCGACGCCTTCGACGGGCAGTCCATGGGGCTGTCCACGGAGAGCAAGAATGTCACGCTCGGCATCGACCGCGCCGCCCAGGACGGCGTGGCCGCCGCCTCGCACCAGCGCGCCGCCACCGCCGCCAAGGACGGGATTTTCGACGGCGAAATCGCGCCGATCAGCGTCAAGCAGCGCAGAGGCGAGCCGATTGAGGTCGGCACCGACGAGGGTGTCCGGCCGGACACGTCCATCTCCTCCCTCGCCGCCCTGCGTGCGGCCTTCGCCACCGACGGCACCATCACGGCCGGCAACTCCTCACCGCTCTCGGACGGCGCAGCCGCCCTGGTCCTCACCTCGCGGAAGTTCGCCGAAGAGAACGGCCTGGAGTACCTGGCCGTGGTGGGCCGGCCCGGGCAGGTCGCCGGGCCGGACAATTCCTTGCATTCGCAGCCCTCCAATGCGATCAAGAGCGCCCTGGAGAAGGCCGGCTGGTCCACCGCGGACCTCGACTTCATCGAGATCAACGAGGCCTTCGGTTCGGTGGCGGTGCAGTCCCTCAAGGACCTGGACTACCCCCTGGAGCAGTGCAACATCCACGGCGGGGCCATCGCCCTGGGCCACCCGATCGGCGCTTCCGGAGCCCGGCTGGCCCTGCACGCGGCCCACGAGTTGAAGCGGCGCGGCGGCGGCAAGGCCGCCGTGTCGCTCTGCGGCGGCGGCGGCCAGGGCGAGGCCCTGCTGCTGTACCGCGACTCATGGCCGAACTCGTAGAGAACCAAGGGCCCGGCGGCGCCGGCAGGGAACGCTTCCTGGCCGACGCCGCCGCTCGCGGCCTCACCGTGGAGCTGGTGGAGCGGCTGGCCGCGAACAGCCTGGCGGAAGCCGCCGGCATCCTCGGCATCCCTCCGGCGGACATCGTGAAATCGCTCGTGGTCAAGCACAAGGACGGCAGCTTCCTGTTCGCCCTTATCCCCGGCGACCGTCAGATCTCGTGGCCCAAGCTCCGCCAACTGCTGGGCGTCAACAAGCTCTCGCTGCCCAGCCCGGACGTGGCCCTCGCCGCCACCGGCTACGAGCGCGGCACCATCACCCCGCTCGGCAGCACCTCCGCGTGGCCCGTCTACGCCGACAGCAGCATTACCGGCCGCCGCGTTTCGATGGGCGCCGGCGAACACGGGTACAGCGCCTTCGTCGACGCCGACGCCCTCACCGCGGCCCTCAGCGCCGTCGTCGCCGACATCACCGAACCTGCCTAGCCCGAACTCGCACAACCGGGTTAACAACCGGGTTCATTGCCGGGCCAACCGCCGGGCCAGGTACAGTGCCCGCTCTGGCAGCTGCCTCACCCGTCGGCTGCTCCGTAACTGCCGTTATCAGCGCTCAGAAGGGCACTTGCGGAGCAACCGATGGTGATGGGCGGGGGGTCAGGCTGTGACGGTCAGCGGCTGGCCGTTGACCGTGAGCCGCCAGTTGCTCTGGCTGAACACGGCCGCGTCCAGGGTGCCGTGGGCCACGACGTAGTCGATGACGCGCTGCCGAATCTCCTGCTGGCTGTTCGAGAGCACCGGCGCCGTCTTCACGGCCGGGAAGTTGCCGCCGCCGCTCTGCCGGTAGTTGTTGATCGCCATGGCGAATTCCTTCCCGGCCGGCACGGGCGCTCCGCCGTACGTCAGGTTCATGATCCGGTCCCCCGCCGGACGGGCCAGGTCGATCTCGTAGTTCAGCGGTGCGTCCAGGCCGTAGACGACGTCGTAGTTGTAGTCCGGGGTGCCGTTCGGGGCCAGAGCGGTCACGGCGTTCGTGACGTCCTGGGCGCGGGCCGTCGTGCCGCCCACCGGCCGGAAGTACTGCGCCGACCATTCGAGGTAAGCCTTGACCTGGGCGCCCGTCACCTTGATGGACAGCAGCGTGTTGTCGAAGATGTACAGCCCGGCCACGTCGCGGATGGTCAGCGGTCCGGCCTTGACGTCCACCGAGCGCGAGAACGCGGCCGCAATGGAGAGGACCGGCAGCCCGGCGTCGGGGCCGTTCGCCAGTTCGGCTTTGATGGTGCTGGCCTGGACGTAGTTGATCGCGTCGATCGCGGCCGAGTCGGCCCAGCATGCGGTCGCCGTCGTGAGCGGCGCGGTGGACGTGCCGATCACCTGGTTGACGTACTTCACGGTCGCCTCGTGTCCGGCCTGCACGGCGCTGACGACGGCGGGGTCGGCGTCGACCGTCTTCGCGTCCAGGAGGTGGGAGTGCGCCGAGGTGACGGTCCACTGGCCGCGGTCCTTGACGAGCTGCAGGTCGATCACAGCGACGCGCATGCCCCATTTCAGCGGTTCGGTCAGGAGTACCTGCCGGCCCGTGGCCGTGTTGGTGACGAAGCGCTCCGGGATTTCCATGTGGGCGTGCCCGACCAGGATGGCATCGATTCCGGGGACTTCCTCGGCCAGCTGGGTGGACGCGTTTTCCGCGAACGGCAGCGCATCGCCGTAGGAGGACCCCGGCGTCGCGCCCGAGTGGCTTGAGACGATGACGACGTCGGCTCCCGCGGCTTTCATCTGCGGGATGACCGTCTTGGCTTCCTCGACGATGCCGTTGAAGTCGAGCTTGCCCTGGACGTTGTCGCGGTCCCAGAGGGCACAGCCCGGGGTCACAAAACCGACGAGGCCGACCGTCAGCCAGCCGTTCTCGGTCTTGACGCGCTTGAGGATGTACGGGGTGAAGGCGCGGCCGCCGGTCACGGCGTCGTGCACGTTGGCGCCGAGCAGCGGAAAATCCAACTGCTTCTCCCAAGTCCGCAGCAGCGGGATTCCGTAGTTGAATTCGTGGTTGCCGAGCGCGACCGCGTCATAGCCAACGGCGTTCATGGCCAGCGCCATCGGGTGCTTGACGCTGCCGGAGATGGGGTTGATCTTGGCGAAGTAATAGGCCAGCGGGGTGCCCTGGATGGTGTCGCCGGAATCGATGGTGAGCGTATTTGCGGCGCCGCGCTCGGCCCGGACCGCCTTAATCAGGGTCGAAGCCTGGGCGATGCCGATCTTGTTGCCCGCGTTGTCCGAATAGGGTTCGTCCTTGAAGTAGTCCCAGTTGAAGACGTTGTTGTGGAGGTCGGTGGTGCCGAGCACTGTCAGCCGGAATTGCTTCTTGTCGTTGGCCGGTGCGGCCTGCGCCGCGGGGGCGCCGGAGAGTGTGGCTGCGGCGGCGCTGCCGCCGACCAGGGCCGCGGCGAGCATGGCGCGGCGGGAGAACGATGGATTCGGATCGGTCATTGTGTGAGCTCCTGAGGGTTCGGCGGCCGGTCGGCACAATGCCAAAGTCTAGGGGCAGCACCGGGGACTGGAAAGGAGAGCGCGCAATCGTTTTCTCAAGGTTCACCAGAACGTGCCCGGGGTGAAACGCAGGAAGACCCCGCCCACCGGAGTGGACGGGGTCTTCCTGGAAAGACTGGGCCGCTCGAACGCGTCGAGCTTCCCGGGCAGCGCGAGTTACTTGAGGGTAACCGTTGCGCCGGCCTCTTCGAGCTGAGCCTTTGCCTTCTCGGCAGCTTCCTTGGTGGCGCCTTCGAGAACAGCCTTCGGAGCGCTGTCAACAACGTCCTTGGCTTCCTTCAGACCCAGGGAAGTGATGGCGCGAACTTCCTTGATCACTGCGATCTTCTTCTCGCCAGCAGATTCGAGGATAACGTCGAATTCGGTCTGCTCTTCAGCCTCTTCAGCAGCGCCGCCACCGGCCGGGCCGGCAACTGCAACAGCAGCTGCAGTAACTTCGAAGGTCTCTTCGAAGAGCTTGACGAACTCGGAGAGCTCGATGATGGTCAGTTCCTTGAAAGCTTCAATGAGCTCTTCGTTGGTGAGCTTCGCCATGGTGTGGCGTCCTTCCTATAGGTGGTGCTTGGCTGCCTGGGGCATGCCTTCGCACCGGAGTCTGGTTTGAAAGAGAGTTAGTTCTCTTCGGGAGCTGCGGCGTCGGCCGGAGCTGCGGCGTCGGCTTCTTCAGCTGCGGGGGCTTCGGCTTCTTCAGCGGCGGGCGCTTCGGCAACTGCCGGTGCACCGTTCTCTTCTTCAAGCTTGAGGCGCAGTGCGTCGATGATGCGTGCAGCAGCGGCAGCAGGAGCCTTGAGGATGCCTGCAACCTTGGCGAGCTGCAGCTCGCGGGACTCGAGTGCTGCCAGGGCAGCAACTTCGCTGGCGTTCAGTGCCTTGCCCTCGAAGTAACCGGTCTTGATGACCAGCTGCTTGTTGGCCTTGGCAAAATCCGTCAGGCTCTTGGCAGCGGCAACTGCGTCACCCTTGATGAACGCGATTGCAGTGGGGCCGGAGAGCTGGTCGTTGAATGCTTCAACACCGGCTTCCTTGGCTGCAATGGCGGTCAGGGTGTTCTTGACGACCGAGAACTTGGTGTCCTGGCCGAGAGAGACACGCAGCTGCTTGAGCTGTGCAACGGTGAGCCCACGGTATTCGGTCAGGACAGCGGCGTTCGATTCCTTGAAATCGTTAGTGATCTCAGCTACTGCTGAAACCTTGCTAGGCGTTGCCATAACCCTCCTTCCGGGGATAGTGCCGGTTTGTTCCGGGTCCCCGCTCAAAAGAGCTAAAAACTAAAAACGCCCCGCGCAGATGCACGGGGCTTGTCTCAACGCGGCCATGCCGCGGAGCTTTGCTTCGTTCACCTGCGCCGGCCGCCCTATGTTCAGGGTCCTTCGTCCGGAGATCCACTTGCTCTCCCGGCGCGGCTGCAGAATTGAGCCTTGCTTGGGAGAGTGGATTTCCAACAACCGACGGTCTTTGGTTCGTCCAGCTTACGGGACGGGGCCCGGGTGCTCCAAATCGGCATAGCTGACGCTAGGCCGGGAGTCCGGCAACTCCTTTTGCCAGATGCCGGTTACGCCGGCGGTGGTGAACCCCAACTTTTGGTTGACGGTGAGGAGGTAGCGGTTTTCCGGGGCGTTCCAGGTGTAGAGCACACGCGCATCCGGGAACTGCTCGGAGAGTCGCTCCATGTTGGCCACCTTGATCATCAGGCCGAGCTTGTTTCCGCGGTGCTCCGCCAGGATCACGGTGTCATCCTGGAAGACGACGTCGGGGCGCAGGGCCAGGACGCTGATGGTCGTCAGCCCCACAAGGGTGCCGCTGGCGAGGTGCTCGACGGCGGTCACCACGGTCCGGCGGCCCTGCGCGATGGCGACCTCTTCAGCCTTGCGGAGGAGGCCGGCGTCGAACACCAGGTCCCCGTCGTCGGCACCGGGGATTCCGTCCTCCCGGGCGTGGTTCTCCAGCGCGGCAATCGCTTCCAGCCATTGCTCGGGGCACCGGTCCGTCCAGTGGTGTAAGCGGTAGCGGCCGGCGTTGGCTTCCTCGGCCTCGGCATGAAGATCGGCGACGAGCTTGCTGTCCAGCGGAAGGGCGCAGGAGCTGAATTGTTCGATGTGCTGCAGGGTGTAGCCGGTGTGCTGCGCGAACTCCACTTCCCTGCTCTTGAGCGGGACGAAACCGAGTCCGGAACCGGGCATCAGCTGGCCGGCGGTGCCGTCCGCGAGCGTCGCGCCGGGGTGGTTCGTGTCGATCAGGATGGTGCTCCGGCCCTCGTCCCGGGCGAAATGCTCAGCGGCCTCGAGCAGCTGCCGCCCAACGCCCCGGCCCTGGAACTCCGGCAGGATGTCGAGGGTGAATTCGGCGACGTCCAGGTTGTCTGCGAGTGGCAGCGCAATGTCCACGGTTCCGACGATCTCGCCGTCGACCTTGGCCACCAGAATCACCTGGCGCTCATAGGGGTCTGCCATTTCCAGCAGTTTCTCCAGGGGTGCGTAGGCGAGGTCGTCGCTTCCCCAGGTCTGCATCCGGACCTTGCGTCCTACTTCGATGGCGGCAAGGAAATCCGCGGCATCCGGTCCATCCACCGAATCCGGGATCCAGAGCTGCTCAACGCGTACCTCGTCTGCCATTGCGGGCATCTTCCCAGCCGTTCTGCCGCCCAATGCATTGCCCCGAATGTTCGTCAACTGGATGTTCATCGATGAATGCTAATCCGGGCAGTGCGTGCCCGGCTCACGCCGGGCTCTCAAGCGCCAGCATATGCCCGTTTCGGCGCGCATTCCATGGCCGGGTCCGGGTGATTCCTGCCCTGCCGCGCCGCGGGCGGACGTCACCCGGACGCCGCAGTTCCGCGGCCCCGGACGGACCTCTGCCATTCCCCGTCCCAGCCGGCGGCCCGGAAGCCGAGGGCGACATTGATGGCCAGCATGTGATCGTTTTCGGCGGCGTTGAACGTGGTGACGCGTTTGACCTCCGGGTAGTCCGCCAGGCGCCGGAGATTGGCGATTTTGACCAGCATGCCCAGGCGGTGGCCACGGTGCCCAGCGGCGACAAGTGTGTCGTCCTGCTCGGCCAGCCACGGCTTACTGGGCGCCAGTTCCAGCACGGAGTAGGCCGCCAGCACGCCGCTGTCCCGGTGGCGCGCCGCTGTCACGAGCGAGGCGTTCCCGGCACGCTTCCAGGTGTCCTCCACGTGGCGGACTCGGGCGGCGTCCCAGGTTTCCTCGTCATACCTGAGGCCTCCCATCGGCGCGTCGGTGCTCATCCGTGACATCAGGGCAGCCAACTGCACCACATATTCGTCCGGACAGTGGTCCGTCCAGGACAGCAGCTCATATCCGGCAGCCTTGGTCCATGCCTCCCGCTCCAAGCGGTCCAGTTCTGTCGCAGCCGCGGCGACGTCCAGGCTGCTGTACCGCTCAACCTGCTCGAGCTGGTAGCCGGCCGCCGCGGCGAAGCGGACTCCGCGTGCGGACGCGGGCAGTGCCCCGGTTCCGGTCAGCGGGGTGATCACGTCCGGACCAGCGGCGTCGAAGTCTGCCGGGTGTTCTGTGAAGGTCGCCAGAACGGTGCGGTCCTCGGCAGCGGCCAAGGCTTCCGTGTGTTCCAGCAGTTCCCGTCCGATCCCACGGCCGGCGTACGCGTCCAGGACGGCCACGTGCAGGAGCCCGCGCCCGAGGTTCTCCTGTTGCTCGAAGCGGATCCAGGACCGCGCCACCATGGCGCCGTCGATGCGGACAAAGAAGAGCCTCATCCGGGTGTAGGCGTTGTCCCGCCAAAACCGCAGCCTTGCCCCGTCGGGCGTCGCACGGTCGAGGCTCCCCCAGGTTTCCAGGGTGAGCGCGTCACAAAGCCGGCCGAATTCGAGGAACTCCGCGGCGTCCGGGCCATCGAGGGTTTCCGGGAGGGTCAGGGGTTCGATACGGTGCGTGGCTGCGGTCACCGGGTCAGCCTAACCGCCGCCCGCGACGCGGAAAAGGCCGCCCCGCGGAAGCGGGACAGCCTTTTCAGTGGTGCTGTGGAGGATTACGCCTCGGTCAGGACCTTGGTGACCTGGGGGTCAACCGCAATGCCCGGGCCAAACGTGGTGGCGACGGTGGCCTTCTGGATGTAGCGGCCCTTGGAAGCGGACGGCTTGAGGCGGAGGACCTCTTCCAGTGCGGTGGCGTAGTTCTCGGCCAGCTTGACGGCGTCGAAGGACACCTTGCCGATGATGAAGTGCAGGTTCGAGTGCTTGTCGACGCGGAAGTCGATCTTGCCGCCCTTGATGTCGTTGACGGCCTTGGCGACGTCAGCGGTCACGGTGCCGGTCTTCGGGTTCGGCATCAGGTTACGCGGACCCAGAACCTTACCGAGGCGGCCAACCTTGCCCATGAGGTCGGGGGTGGCGACAGCGGCGTCGAAGTCGGTCCAGCCGCCCTGGATCTTTTCGATCAGGTCGTCGGAACCAACGAAGTCGGCGCCGGCTGCGATTGCGGCCTCGGCCTTGTCGCCCGTTGCGAAGACGAGAACGCGGGCGGTCTTACCGGTGCCGTGCGGCAGGATAACGGTGCCGCGGACCATCTGGTCAGCCTTACGCGGGTCTACACCCAGGCGGAAAGCAACCTCAACGGTGGCGTCAAACTTGGACGGGTTGGTGTCCTTGGCGAGCGTCACTGCCTCGAACGGCGCGTAGAACTTCTCCGCGTCGATCTTGGCGGCGGCTGCCTCATATGCTTTGCTGCGCTTTGCCATGCTGCTTATTCTCCTTGTGCAGTTGTGGTCTGCGGACCGCGCTGGGCCCTGCCACAGTTGGGGCTCCGGAAGGGAATCCCAACATCTCAATGTTTAGGTGGTGCCGGTTGCCCGGCGGTGCTGTCCGGCGTCGTGAGCGGTATCCCGATCCCTGCGCCGCGTCAGCGGTGGGGAATTAACCCTCGACGGTGATCCCCATCGAGCGGGCGGTGCCGGCGATGATCTTCGCGGCGCCTTCCAGGCTGGTGGCGTTGAGGTCTTCCATCTTGGTGGAGGCGATCTCGTTGACCTGGGCCGGGGTCAGCTTGGCCACCTTGACGGTGTGCGGGGTAGCCGAACCCTTGGCGACGCCTGCAGCCTTCTTGATGAGCTCTGCAGCCGGCGGGGTCTTGGTGATGAACGTGAATGAACGGTCCTCGTAGACCGTGATTTCCACCGGAATAACGTTGCCGCGCTGGGCTTCCGTCGCAGCGTTGTACGCCTTGCAGAATTCCATGATGTTGACACCGTGCTGGCCAAGCGCAGGACCGATCGGCGGGGCCGGGTTAGCGGCGCCTGCCTGGATCTGCAGCTTGATGAGGCCGGTGACCTTCTTCTTGGGAGCCAATGTAGGTCCTTCTCTCAAATACGTCCTGGGACACAGGAGCGTGCCTCAGGTTGCTGGCCGCCATGGCAAGGCGGCCGACCGCACCAAGGCTGCTAAGCGGGCAGCCCGGGGCGAATTCTGTGGATAAAGCTAGATCTTGCTGACCTGGTTGAACGCCAGGGTGACCGGGGTCTCGCGTTCGAAGATGGAGACCAGCACCACGAGGGTCTGCGAATCCACTTTGATCTCGGAGATCGTGGCGGGCAGGGTCTCGAAGGGGCCCTCCTTGACGATGACCGACTCGCCGACCTCGAAGTCGACGTCGACCGCAGCGGCGGCGTGCTTGACCGGCTTGCCCTTCTCAGCCTGCTCTTCTTCGAAGACCGGCGCGAGCATGGAGAAGACCTCGTCGAGGCGCAGCGGCACGGGGTCGTGGGCGTTACCCACGAAGCCGGTGACGCCGGGGGTGTGGCGGACGGCGCCCCAGGAGGCATCCGTCAGGTCCATGCGGACCAGGACGTAGCCGGGGATGCGGACGCGGTTAATAACCTTGCGCTGAGCGTTCTTGATCTCAACGACTTCCTCCATCGGGACCTGGATCTCGAAGATGTAATCTTCCATGTCCAGCGTCTGGATGCGGGTCTCCAGGTTGGCCTTGACGCGGTTCTCGTAACCTGCGTAGGAGTGGATGACGTACCAGTCACCCTCCTGGCGGCGCAGCCTGGCCTTGAACTCATCGGCGGGGTCAACCTCGGCCGCGGCAGCGGCCGCCGCCAAAGCGTCGCCCTCTTCGCCGTCGTCGGTCTCCGCGGCAGCTACTGCCTCATCGGCTACTGTCTCATCGGCGGCCTCGTCGGCAGCGTCGGATTCGGGCGCAGCAGACACAGCCTCGGACTCTTCCGCGGTTTCCACCGCGGCGTCCTGGCCCTTATCCAGCTCAGTCTCAGTTACCTCGAGCTCCTGCTCAGACACTTGGTCTCCTGCTTCCTCATTGCGAACATGCCTATTTAAATGACTCAATTCCGCAGACCCCACGGAAGCTCCGGCTTGCCGGAGCTCCACGCAGTCTGCGGACCGGTCGCCTTAGTGGTCCGTGGCGCCTGTTCCACCGAAGACCCAGCTCACTCCGGTCYCGAAGGCCAGGTCCAGCAGGGTGACGATCACCATCATGATGACCACGAACACCAGCACGACGAGCGTGTAGTTGATCAGTTCCTTGCGGGTCGGTGCGACGACCTTCTTCAGTTCACCGATGACCTGGCGGACGAAGAGTGCAATCCGAGCGAAGAATCCTGCCCTGGGGGCATTCTTGGCGGGGCGGCCTTTGGAGCTGCTGGCAGCTGTTTCGGTCACCTGATCCTCACTCATCCTCGCGATGTCGGATACCCGGCTCTGAACTGAACCATGGTTGCTGCGCCTGCTCCGGCGATACCCCCGGAACAGCTTGCGCAGGGCAGACAGGACTCGAACCTGCAACCTGCGGTTTTGGAGACCGCTGCGCTACCAATTGCGCCACTACCCTATGGATCGAAAACCGGTCAGGCTGCGCTTTTCCGCAGGCCTCCCTGAGGCGCACGCCATCATCGTGTTTTCAACACCGGAGAACCAGTCTACGCAACAACTGCGCCCACGTCGAACCGGCCCTCCAGATCCTTGCCTGCCGGCGGAAATCGGTAGACTCTGCAGCCACTTTCCCGCGTCGGGTCACATTCGCGACCCGGGCACCCCGGAGGATCCGCTGAACAGCATAGAGTAGATTCCGTCGAATCCCACAACCAGCCACGAGCTGCCGCGAAGATCGGACCCGCAATGCCCGCCGCCCGCATTTCACAGCGCATTTCCGCCATAGCCGAATCCGCCACACTGGCTGTCGATGCCAAGGCGAAGGCGTTGAAGGCGGCCGGCCGGCCGGTCATCGGCTTCGGCGCCGGCGAACCTGACTTCCCGACTCCCGGCTACATCGTCCAGGCCGCCATCGAGGCCGCCAGCCAGCCGAAGTACCACCGCTACTCCCCCGCCGGCGGCTTGCCCGAGCTGAAGCAGGCGATTGCCGAGAAGACCTTCCGGGACTCCGGGTACCGGGCTGAGGCGTCCCAGGTGCTGGTAACCAACGGCGGCAAACAGGCCGTATACAACACCTTCGCCACGCTGCTGGATCCGGGCGACGAGGTGATTCTGCCGACGCCGTTCTGGACCACCTACCCGGAGGCAATCCGGCTGGCGGGCGGGGTTCCGGTGGAGGTTTTCGCCGGCCCGGAGCAGGGCTATCTGGTGACAGTGGAACAGTTGGAGGCGGCGCTCACGGAGCGCACCAAGATCCTGCTCTTCGTTTCCCCATCCAACCCCACCGGCGCCGTTTATTCCCCCGAGCAGGTCAAGGAGATCGGCCAGTGGGCCGCCGCCAAGGGCCTCTGGGTGGTCACCGACGAGATCTACGAGCACTTGACGTATGACGGCGTTCCGTTCACCTCGATCGCTACCGCGGCGCCCGAGCTGGGCGACAAGGTGGTCATCCTCAACGGCGTCGCAAAGACCTACGCCATGACCGGCTGGCGCGTGGGCTGGATGATCGGTCCGGCCGATGTCATCAAGGCCGCCACCAACCTGCAGTCGCATGCCACTTCCAACGTTTCGAACATCCCCCAGGTTGCCGCCCTCGCCGCGGTGTCCGGTCCGCTGACCGCCGTCGACGAGATGAAGGTGGCCTTCGACCGCCGCCGGAAGGCCATTGTGGCCGGGCTCAACGCGATCGACGGCGTGGACTGCCCCACGCCCAAGGGCGCGTTCTACGTGTACGCCGACGTCCGCGCGCTGCTGGGCAAGGAGTTCCCCACCGCGAACGGCCCGGTCCGGCCCGCGACCTCGGCCGAGCTGGCCGCGTTGATCCTCGATGAGGTGGAGGTCGCCGTGGTCCCGGGTGAGGCCTTCGGCCCGTCAGGCTACCTGCGGCTTTCCTACGCACTGGGCGATGACGACCTCGCGACCGGCGTCGGCCGCCTCCAGGATTTCCTCGGCAAAGCCAAGTAACAGCCCTCCCGCACATCCGGCCGGCGTGAGACCAACGCTCCCGTATCCGTGACTCACGGCTGCGGGAGCGTCGGTCTGATTCCGCAGATTGTCAAGCTGTGTGGAGTCATTGGGTTTGCTGTGTGGGTGTTTTTGTTGCGGGAAGGTTGATCCCTGCGTGGCGGGCGGGGGCTGGTGTGATGGGTCGTTGGCGGAATCGTTCGGGGTTTTCGTCGTAGTAGCGCTGTAG
>NZ_JBFTMR010000025.1:0-31126 GCF_056397065.1 Arthrobacter sp. 05N428_2
CTCCTGAAGGGATGCCGCCGGCGCGGCCAGGGCCTCGGCCGCCCGCACGTACTCGGCGGCCAGCCTCGCCTTCAGCGCCGCGAACCGGGCCTCCCCCCGGGCCACCTCGGCCAGACCGTCCAGGCACGCCTCCGCCACAGCCCGCAACGGATCAGCGTCGGGAGCGAAGTCGGCATTGGCGTCGGCGTGGGTGTCGGCACCGATCAAAGCAGCAAGCGCAGCAGCAGACGCGGCGACGGCCGCCACCGCCTCCCCAATCTCCGCACTCAAAACCACACTGCTTTCCATACCCAAACTTTACGGGGAGGCACTGACGTTAAAGACGTGACCGGGTCTGCTAGCCGGTCGGTCCTCGGTGCGCTCTAGCGGGCCCGCCATCGAGCGCCGTCGCGGTCACCAATAGTGCGCGACGTCGATCACGAGCCGGGTACCGGCGTCGGGCCCGGCCAGGGTGAAGACCCGGAACGGCAGCCGCGCCCGGACGCCGACTCCCAGGCTGGTGTAGCCCTCGAAGCTGCCAGCCCACGCCACCTGACGGAACGTCTGATAACCGCCCACGTTACTCACTTCACTCTTGTCACCCGGCGCGTAAGTAGGATGGCCGGCGTCGTCGTAGGCGGGCGCGTTGACGGTGAGCTGGAGGAAAGCCTGGCCCCGCAGCGGGATGGGCAAACCGGAACCGTCCTGCACCACCTGGGGAACATAGCGCACCGTGTAGCCTGCAGCAGGTCCGTTGAGGTCAATGACGAGGCGGTCAAAACAATAGTGCTCGCCGGTCCGGACGTTGACCACCTTCGCCTGGCTCATGGCTGCGTCGGCTTTCGCCAGCGATCCCCACACGAGCCCGCAGTACGGCGCGGCAACGGCAGGCCCGGGCGCCAGCAGCCCCAGCCCTGCGACCGTCAGCACGGCCACCATCCAGACGGTTAGCTTCTTCCCAGGAATTCGCCTCACTCGGGCCGCCCCCTCAAGTCATCCAGACAACTCAAGCGTAGGAGCGCGCACGCCCGTTGACGAGGGCCGGAGCCGGATCGGCGTCCAACCGTTAGCCGGACTCCGTCCAGATCACAAAATCGGTACTGGATATCGGTCTTGGGGCCACGCGGCCCGGATACGGCAAAGCGCCGGTTCCCGTAGGAATCCGGCGCTTTGCATGGGATAAATCGAAACTCTCGAAACGAGCCCGGCGACGCGGGCTGGCACGCGGCGGAAGGCTGTTTAGCCTTCGCAGTCGCGGCAGTACTTCATGCCGTTCTTTTCCTTGGCGACCTGGGACCGGTGGCGGACCAGGAAGCAGGAGGAGCAGGTGAATTCATCGGACTGCTCGGGAACAACAATGACAGTCAGTTCTTCGCCGGAGAGATCGGCGCCCGGAAGGTCGATGCCTTCGGCGGTGTCGTTCTCGTCGACGTCGATAACAGCGGTCTGGGCGCCGCCGCCACGGGACGCCTGGAGGGCCTCCAAAGATTCAGCGGAAGACTCTTCTTCTGTCTTGCGTGGGGCGTCGTAATCGGTAGCCATAGCGGGGTTCACTTTCGTTGCTGCGCTGCGCCATTTCAGGCACCTCAGTGAAGCAGTTTAGGGCAT
The DNA here is from genome assembly GCF_056397065.1 of Arthrobacter sp. 05N428_2. Lineage (NCBI taxonomy): Bacteria > Bacillati > Actinomycetota > Actinomycetes > Micrococcales > Micrococcaceae > Arthrobacter > Arthrobacter sp. 05N428_2. The sequence continues at coordinate 1,588 of NZ_JBFTMR010000025.1, forward strand.
CAAGCTAGGAGTTGAAGAATACTGTGTTTAAAGCGACATTCGACGTCGCCCCGCTCAGCGAACCTGGAGGTAACCATGGCTACCAAACTCAACAAAAAGGCCCTCGCCCACGCACGTCAACTGATCAAGGACGGGAAAGTCCAGCGCGATACCCGGGACGACTGGAGCGAGCACGCGCCGTCGGCCGAGCAGGAGAACAAGTTCATCGAAAAGAGCGGATTCCCGGAGTTCGCCAACTGGCATCTTGGGCTGGACGCCGACGCTTCCAAGGGGACCAAGGGCAGCGTCACGTTCCCCTTCGGCGATTTCAAGAAAATCCACCGTTGCGCCGTTGTGTCGCTGGAGAGCCGCGCCGCGCAGCATGGGCACGACGACATCGCCGAAGCAGCCAAGAAGCTGCTCGAAGAGATCGACGCCGACTAGGCCCGCGCGGCGGTGCCGCTGGGCGGCGGCCCACGCCCAGCGGCACCGCTGGGCGGCGGCCGACGCATCGCCCACATCATGCGTGCCGTCTGCGAGCGCGTAGCGTTGCAACGCGGGCCCCCTTCGAGGAGGCAATCACGCCGAGCAAGGGGACCCGGCCCCTTCCAGGGCCGGCGGTCGCGCGATTCCCCCGTCCGATTGCGGCCAATATGGGGCGAATATGTCGTAGGCGTCGTCAGCAGGTCCAGACGGATGAGTCCCGCGGCGCTCTCTCCGCGAGGCTCGTCGTTCGGGCTCAGGCCACCGGCCAGACGATTAAGGTCTTCCACGCTGCCGGGTCTGGTTCGGCGGAGGGATCTGTGAGGTAGTACTCCCACATGGTGTTGGCCGGCGTCAGGCCGTCGGCCCGCATTCGGGCCATCACCGCACCGTAGGTCTCCGGCAGGCTTTCGTAGGGCCCTACGTGCATCGCCTCTAGGGCTCGGCCGGCAGGCAGCACACCGGCGGCCACGCCGCCGTCGTCCCCGCCCGGATAGGGCGCGGCCAGCGGGAAGCCGGCTTCCACATCGACGACGTCGGTGGGCATGCCCCGGTACAGCGCGAACGGCGGCCCAGCCAGCTGGACGTTTTGCTGCTGCACGGCCGCCATCACCGTCGGGTAGGCACGGTCAAAAAATTCACGCAGGGCGGTCATGGGCACGGTCTCGCGCAGCACCGCCGTCGGCGTCTCCGTCAGTTCTTTGGATTTGATCTCGGGCCCCGTTCCCGGATTCCGGTCACTCGGATTGTGATCAGTCGGATTCGATTCACTCATACGGACAGACTCCGCCGTCGGTTCGGGGCGGTCAAGGGCCTAACACTCCCGGCGCCGTTGCGTTTGGGCAGGATATGCACTGGTGCATAAAATTGCTGCATGACTGGACGCGGCACATCAGCTCAGGGACCGTCGCTTCGGGAGCGCCAAAAAGACGAGACGTGGACGGCGATCCATGAGGCGGCCGCCGCCGCGGCGCTCGAGGGCGGGTTGGCCTCCGCCACGGTGGAGGCGGTCGCCGAGCGCGCCGGCATCTCGCGCCGGACCTTCTTCAATTATTTTCCGACGAAGGAGGACGCCATCCTCGGGCTTCGGGAACCCGCATTGGCCGAGGACGCGGTGGCGGCTTTCCGCGCCGGACGCCGGACCGCCGTCGGCGATGCCGCCCATCTGATGGCCGCCGCCATGCGCGCCGCCGGCCTTGGCGGTATGACCGGCTCACGGATGCGCAACGTGCTCCTGGCAGTGCCGGAACTGATTACCCGCCTCAAGCAGCATGTCACGGAGGTGCAGCAGCTGGTGGAACCCCTCATTTCCGAGCGGCTGGCCGGTGAGGCCGTGGATCCTGCGGCCCTGCCGGCGGATCATCAGGGACATGTAGAGGTTGTAAAACTGCTCGCAGGTACCATCCTGAAGCACGCCTACGCGACCGAGTTGGCAGCCGTCGTGGCCGGCGACCCGGGCGCCCTTGACCGGGCGATTGACGCCTTCCGAACGGTCTGCCGCACGGAACTCTGAGGGTGCCTCCGCGCGAGAAACGGGGGGCACGAGCATACGTGTGCCCGGTTCGCTGTTGCTCTCTCCCGCACGGACCTAAGCTGAAGGCATAAGGACCAGCTTGTCGCTGCCGGCAGCAGGTTCACCCAAAGCGGAGAGGCGAGCCAATGAGCGAAAAGTCCGAGCAGGAAAAGTTCGAAAAAGAAGTCGACGCCCTCGAGGATGCGCAACCGGCCCAGGAGTTTGAGCGCCAGGTCAGCGGCGAAGAATGGCACGGTGATGCCGGCGATCAGGCCAACGATCTCCGCGAATACGAAGAGGAATTGCAGATCCGCGAGCAGTCCCGCCATCCGGAGGACCCCAAGAAGTAGCACGCCGAAGTAGCGTGGCGCGTCGGCCTGCCGGAGGCCGGTCGGGCTGTGCGTCGCCGCTTCAGGACCTCCGGCCTGTCATTCCGGCCGGCCGACGACGACCTGCGCCGGGCTGTGCGTGACGTAGCCGTTGAGCCAGGAAAACAGCGCGCGGACCTTCTGCTGGAAGCCGGACAGCAGGGCCAGGTGGACCAGGAGCCAGGAAACGAACGCGAAGGGCCCCTGGAGCGGGATGCGCTTACGTCCGATCTCGGCAACCGCCGCGCCCCGGCCGATCATCGCCATGTAGCCCTTGTCGAAGTATTCGAAGGGTCGACGGTCGCCTCCGTTCAAGTCGGCGTAGATGTTGGCGGCGGCCCACTTCCCCGCCTGCTGCGCGACGGAGCCCAATTGCGGGAGTTTGGTCCCGGTCGAATCGGTCATGTTGGCCGCGTCTCCGAGGACGTACACGCCCTCGACGTCGGGCGCGGTCAGGTCCGGTCGAACGTCGATGCGGCCGCCACGGCCCTGAGTCAGGCCGGAGCCGGCAAAAATCTCGCCGGCCTTCAGGCCCCCGGCCCACACCACCGCCCGGCTGGGTATGACGGTCCCATCGGCGAGGGTCACGCCGTCGGCGCGGACCTCGGAAACGCCGACGCCCAGGTGCAACTGCACCCCTATCTTGTTCAGGCGCTTCTTGGTGTACTCCTGCAAATTCGTCGAAAAAGCATTGAGAACTGTCGGAATCATGTCGACCAGATGGACATGGCACCGGGCGGCGAGTTCCGGGGAATAGAATTTCGGCACCACGAACTTGACGTTTTCCGCCATGGCACCGGCGGTCTCCACACCCGTGGGTCCGCCGCCAACGACGACGACGTCCACAGTCCCGGCGGGCTCCCCGTCCGCCTCGTCCAGCAGTTGGGTGAGCTTGGAACCCAGCCGCGTCGCGTCGGTGACCGAATACAACGGGAAGGCGTACTCATCGGCACCCGGTGTATTGAAGAAGTTCGGCACGGCGCCCACCGCAAGCACCAGGATCTCGGCCCGGAAGGTGTCGCCGTCGGCCGTCGTGACGGTGTGGTTAGCGGCGTCGAACGTCGCGACATCAGCGGTGAGCACCCGCACACGGCTGAGCCGGCGGAAGATGGACCGAAGCGGCCGCGCAATGGCCGATACCCCGATCTGTGACGTCGCGACCTGGTAAAGGAGCGGCTGGAACTGGTGGTAGCTGTTGGAGTCGATCAGCAGCACGCTGACACCCTTACGGCCAAGTTCCTTGGCCGCTGTCATGCCCGCGAAACCGCCCCCGACCACGATGACCTGATAAGTATCGTCCATTCGAGCAACCTACTCCCCCTAGCGGCGGGGCAACAGGGGCCGACAGAAAACACGCGACCGCCTACGCTGTACGTATGACATCCCACCTCCTTCCCGTTGCGTCTCCTGCCATCCCGCTGGCTATTCCCGACGTCGAACACGTCCTCGCGGTCCGCGGCGTCGGCGGATACCGGCAATACCGGATCCCCGCTCTGGCGGTGTCCATGCGGGGCACGGTGCTGGCTGCCTACGACGGTCGTCCCAACCTGGACGACCTGCCCAGCCCGATCGATCTCCTGCTGCGCCGCAGCACCGACAGCGGACGGACCTGGGGCAGCCAGCAGGTGGTGCGCACCGGAGTCGGACTTAACGGCTTCGGTGACCCGAGCCTTCTGGTCGACGCCGACACCGGCCGGATTTTCATGTTCCATGCAGCCGGGACGCGGGCCGGTTTCTTCGAGGCCCGGGCGGGGCTGCACCCCGAGGATGACGTCCAGCACTGCGATATCAGCTTCTCCGATGACGACGGCGTGACTTGGCGGCATCGGCGGATCACCGGGCAACTGAAGGTGCGTCCGGCCACCGGCGGCACGGAAGATCCGCAGATCACCGGGATCTTCGCCGCGGCCGGGCAGGGCGTCCAAATTCATGCCGGGCCGTTCCGGGGCCGGCTGGTGCAGCAGTTCGTGGTCCTGGTCGGCGGCGAGATAATGGCAGCTTCCGCGTACAGCGGTGACCACGGCGAGAACTGGACGCTCGGGAACCTCATCGGAGCCGGGCCGGACGGCATCGGTCCGAATGAGAACAAGGTGGCCGTCCTCGCGGACGGCCGCCTGCTCCTGCATAGCCGGGCCACTCCCCGGCGGCTTGCGGCCGTATCGGACGACGGCGGCCAGAGCTGGAGCCCATTGCTTCCGGTGGAGGACCTGCCGGATCCAAGCGACAACGGTTCGCTGGGGCGTTTCGACGGCATGCCGGCACTAACGACCTTCGCCTCGGAGCCCACCGGGTCCTGGCTCCTTGCCACGAACAACCAGGACGAGCGGCTGCCCCGCAACACGGTCCTCAGCCTCTCCCCCGACAACGGACTGACCTGGCCCGCCAAGTTCTGCATTTGTCCGGGAAGCTCCGCGTATTCGACCGCGACACGGCTGCCGGACGGCAACATCGGGGTCTTGTATGAGCGGCAGGGGTACCGCGAAATTGTCTTTGTTTCCGTCCCGGCCGAGCAGCTGGCAGAGCAGCTTTCCGCGGGGCCCTCGGCCCCGACGGATGTCCCGTTGACGGGCGCCGAGGCCGGCTTGGAGTTCCACATGGAACTACGCTCCATCACCCCCGGCCGGCCCTCGAACTGGCAGGATGCCGGTGAATCCCATGTCATGGCGTCGGATGCCGGCGACTGGGGGGTCCAAACCTGGAAGGAAATCGGCCAGGGCTATTCACCGGATGCGGTCCAGATCCTGGGGACCAGGGAAGCACAGGATCTGAACTACGGGCCCATCGTTCCCGGCTATAAGCCGGGCGACATTCTTGCCTTCACCGGACGGGTCCGCAATGAAGGCACAAGGGCGGCAAAGGCTGTCCGGTTGGCCGGTCCGGGAGCCGGGGCATTCCCGCCGGCCGACCTTTCCGCCGGCGAGGAAGCCCTCTATTTCACCCCGACCTACACGCTCACGGAGCAGGAAGTGGCCCGGGGTGCCCTCACCGTTACGTTCAGCGTGACTGCGGCCGTGGGGTCCACGGAGGTGCGGCTCGGGCGGACATTCCATTTCGACATGGCAACGGGCGCGGTTCAGGTGGCGGAGGGGTAGACCCCGTGGGTGTCGCCGCATGCCCGGGCCGCGTCGGTGACCAACGTGCACATTTGCCGCAGCCGCTCGACGCGCTCCGCGGGAGACACCGCGTCCTGCGGAAGGCCGATCTTGAACCCTGTGATCGGCACTTCACCGGCTGCGCGGAGACAGCGGGTGATCTCGCCGCCGTTGAGCAGGGAACTCGCCGGGGCGCCCTGAACCTCGACGGCGGGAAGGTGGGCATCTATCCACGGGTAGCCGAACTCTGTCGTTTCGGGCGAGCAGCCGGAGAACATGAGACCGCCGAGCACACCCGCCTCGCGGGCGTACCTGAGATGGTCCGCCGCGGTACGACTCCGGCCGGTTTCGATAACCGACCGGGCCCAGTTGACCAGGACTGTGATGCCCTTCCGGCCCTGGTCCCGGAGCCGCCGGACCACCTGGACTTCCTCCTCGAATGAGAGGAATCCCTTCTCCGGAGCGCTCCCGAGCCGTGGTGCGTCGCAGTGTTCGACGACTATCCCGGCGCCGTGCCAGTCCCAGTCGAGTACCTCATTGAGGGAATCCGCGAAGGCGTCCGACGACGCGTAAAGCGGCGGGGCGGAGTGCAGCTCGACGGCTTCGACCCTGTGGCCGGAGTCTACGAGGGCGGCCACGTAGTCCCGCATCCCGGCAACGAAGTCCAGGGCCGCCCGGCGTCCGCCCGGGTCCCTCGAGGCCAGACCGAACTGCTCATCCAGGGCCGAGCGCTGCATGGTTCCCGGAATCGATGTCACCACCACCGACCACGCAGCGGGAGCCCCGGCCGGCCACGAATCACCGCCCTCCGCCCGGTACGGAAGCTCGAGTCCGCGGATCGACGGGATTCGACCTAGTTGTTCGAAGAACTGACGCTGCAGTGGGCCCGGATTTTGGGCGGGATATGCGCCGACGATGAGCGACATGATGGATCTCCTTCTTGCCCCGATGGACTGGACAGAGGATATCGGATGTCTACCGTCGGACGGTCGTCGGTCTCGCCTACCAAGGGCCGCTTGACGAGTTGCTGTGACGCCCCTTACAGTTTCTCTACGAGCATCGGACGTCCTACATCCGATATACAGACTGGAATGGTGAGGCATCATATGAGCAAGACCATCAAGAACCTGCCGCTGGCCACTGATGCCAGCCGCCGGAGCTTCCTCAAGCTGACCGGTGCCATGGGGGCCGCGGCGGCGTTCGCCAGCTCCTTGGCCGCCTGTGGCGCCCCTGCTGCGACCACCACGGGCGCGGGCGGGACCACGGCCCCGATCAACAAGGACCTCACCATCGAGGCCGGCATCTCCTACGCGCTGTCGACCGGCTTCGATCCCCTGTCCTCCTCCGGGGCCACGCCGCAGGCAGCCAACCTGCATGTCTTCGAGGGCCTCGTGGAGCTGCACCCGGCGACCCGGGCGGCCTACAACGCGCTGGCCGCCGCGGACCCGAAGATGGTCAACGCCACCACCTATCAGGTTACGCTCCGCGACGGCGCCAAGTTCCACAACGGCACCCCGGTCACCGCCGACGACGTCGTATTCTCGTTCACCCGCGTCATGGACCCGGCCAACAAGTCCCTCTTCTCCCAGTTCATCCCGTTCATCAAGGACGTCAAAGCCCTCGACGCGAAAACCGTCGAGTTCTCCTTGCTCTACGCCTTCCCCGCGTTCTCCCAGCGCATCTCCGTCGTGAAGATCGTGCCCAAGGCCCTCACCAACTTCCCCGTCGGCTCCGACCAGCTCAAGGCTTTCGATGCCAAGCCCGTCGGCAGCGGTCCCTACAAGCTGATCTCCGCCGTCAAGGACGACAAGATCGTGTTCGAGGCAAACGCTGACTACAACGGACCGATGCCCGCCCTCGCCAAGGGCATGACCTGGCTGCTGCTCTCCGACGCTGCCGCCCGCGTCACCGCCATGCAGTCCGGCCGCGTGCAGGCCATGGAAGACGTCCCGTACCTGGATATGGACGGACTGAAGTCCAAGGCCACAGTGGAATCCGTGCAGTCCTTCGGGATGCTGTTCCTGATGTTCAACTGTGCCAAGGCCCCCTTCGACAACAAGCTGGTCCGCCAGGCCCTGCACTACGGCCTGGACAAGGACTCCATCATTAAGAAGGCCCTGTTCGGCAACGCCAAGGCCGCCAGTTCCTACTTCCAGGAGGGGCACCCGGACTACGTCAAGGCCAAGAACGTCTACGGCTACGACCCCCAGAAGGCGGCTGACCTGCTCAAGCAGGCGGGCGTGACAAACCTCGAATTCGAGCTCCTGACCACCGACACCGCCTGGGTCAAGGACGTTGCCCCGCTGATGCTCGAATCCTGGAACAAGATCCCGGGCGTCAAGGTCAGCCTCAAGAACCTGCAGTCCGGCGCCTTGTACAGCGACCGCGTCGGCAAGGCGGACTTCTCCGTCGTCGCGGCCCCGGGAGATCCTTCCGTGTTTGGCAACGACGCGGACCTGCTGCTGAGCTGGTTCTACGCCGGGGACACCTGGATGAAGGGCCGCGCCTACTGGGCCGCCACCCCGGAGCGCGCCAAGCTCGTGGACCTGATGGCCAAGGCAGGCCAGTCCGCCCCGGCTGACGCCAAGAAGCTCACCGGCGATATCGTGGATCTCGTCTCCGAGGAGCTCCCGCTCTACCCGATCTTCCACCGCCAGCTCCCCAGCGCTTGGGACGCGAAGAAGCTCAGCGGATTCAAACCGCTTCCCACCACCGGGGTTTCCTTCGTCGGCGTCGGCCGCACGGCCTGATTCAGGCCACCCCGAACTAGGTGGAGGCGCTGTTCCCCCCGTCGGCGCCTCCACCTTCCCGCCCTGCCCGTTGACGCAGCCGACACTGCGCCAACACCCCAAGAATTCCGGAGACAACATTGGTCACCATATTGCGTCTGCTCGGCCGCAGGCTCGCCGCACTGCCACTAATGGTCCTGGGCATCACCCTGCTGGTCTTCCTCGTCCTGCAAGCGGCGCCCGGGGACCAGGCCAGCAGCGCGCTCGGCGACGGCGCCAGCGAGGATGCCAAAGAACAATACCGCCAGAACAACGGGCTTAACGATCCCCTTGTCCTGCAATACTTCCGCTTCCTCGGCAAGCTGCTCCAGCTGGACCTCGGCGTGACCACTCCGCCGGCGAAATCGGTGGCGGCCATGATCGGCACGGCTTTCCCGCTGACCCTTCAGCTCACCTTCCTCGGCGTCCTGATCGCCATCGTCCTGTCGCTCGCCTTCGGCATCGTCGGCGCACTGTACCGGGACAAATGGCAGGACCAACTGGTGCGTGTCTTCTCAATCGCGGCCGTCGCTACCCCGTCCTTCTGGCTGGGCATCCTGCTCATCCAGTGGCTTGCCCTCGGCAGCGCTCCCCTGTTCCCTTCGGGCGGCATTGCGACGCCGGAGTCGGGCTTCGGCGGGTGGCTCAACTCGATGGCGCTGCCCGCCCTGGCGCTAGGAATCCCGGTCTCGGCGTCGCTGATCCGGGTGGTCCGCACGTCCATGGTCGAAGAACTGGACCGGGACTACGTCCGCACCGCGATCGGCAACGGCGTTCCCTACCGCGAAGTGGTCTCCAAGAACGTGCTCCGCAACGCCCTGGTCACGCCAGTGACCGTACTGGGCCTGCGGATCGGCTACCTGCTCGGCGGCGCCGTCGTGATTGAAATGATCTTCGCGCTGCCGGGCATGGGCCAGCTGATCCTCAACGGCATCACCAATCTGGACGTCAACCTGGTCCAGGGCGTGGTCCTGACCATCTCTGTCACCTTCGTCCTGGTAAATATCGCCGTCGACCTGCTCTACCTGCTCATCAACCCCCGAATCAGGACGGTCTGACCCATGCGCAGCAAACTCGCTGAACGCCTGAGCGCGCCGGGAATCCGGTTCAAGGCACTGCCCTGGAGCTCCCGCTCCGCCCTCATCTTCTTGGTGGTCATCGTCGCCGCCGCCATCTTCGCGCCGCTCATCGCCCCGCACGACCCTCTGGAGACCTTCATCCCGGCGACGGCGCCCGGCGGCGAGCACCTGTTCGGCACCGACCGGCTGGGCCGGGACATCTTCTCCCGCCTGCTCTACGGTTCCCAGTCCTCGCTGATGATCGGCCTGGGTGCGGTGGCGCTGGCCGTGGCGGCCGGAGCCCTGCTGGGTTCCCTGGCCGCGACGTCCAGCAAGGCCGTGAACGAGCTGATCATGCGCCTGATGGACATCCTGATGGCCTTTCCTGGGATCGCCCTGGCCGCCGTGCTGCTGGCCGCCTTCGGCAACTCGGTGCCCACCATCATCGTCGCGATAGCGATCATCTACACCCCGCAACTGGCCCGCGTGGTCCGCGCCAACGTGCTGTCCCAGTACGGCGAGGATTATGTCAGGGCCGAGCGGGTGATCGGCGCTGGCCGCTTCTACATCCTGATCAAGCACATCGTCCGGAACACCGCTGCCCCGGTCCTGGTGTTCGCCACCGTCATGGTGGCCGACGCCATCATCCTGGAGGCTTCGTTGTCCTTCCTCGGCGCCGGGGTCCAGGACCCCGCACCGTCCTGGGGCAACGTGATTTCCTACGGCCGCAACTTGGTCCTCTCCGGCGGGTGGTGGGCCACGACATTCGCCGGCCTCACCATCCTGCTGACGGTGCTGGCCCTGAACATCCTCGCCGAGGGCCTTACCGATGCCATGGTGAATCCGAAGCTCCGGCGCGCACCGGCGGTAAAGGACGACGACGGCTCGACCGCCGCCGTAGTGGCCATCGACACCGAGATCGGGACCTCCGTGGCCCAGGGATCCGTGGTGGAACAGCATGAGCTCGACGCCGTCCGCGACGCTTCCGGCGCTGCGGATCCGGAGTCCGGGCTGCTGCAGGACCGGAATGCCGCCCTCGCCAACCCGCACGCCCTGCTCGACCAGGAACTGAAGCTGCTGGCCGCCGTCGAAGCGGCCCGCACCGACCGGCTCCCCCAGGTCCCGGCGGGCGCAAGGCCCGTCCTCGAGGTCAAGAACCTTTCCATCCGGTTCCCCGGCCGCTTTGGTGACACGGCCATCGTGGACAACGTCGCCTTCACCGTCCGCGAAGGCGAAACCATGGGACTGGTTGGCGAATCGGGCTGCGGAAAGTCCATCACCTCCCTCGCCGTCATGGGGCTCCTGCCCAAGACCGCGAAAATCTCCGGGTCCATCACCTTCGACGGGAAGGAATTGCTCGACCCCGTGGCCGGGACCAGCAACGCCAGGGCCTACGAGGGACTCCGCGGCCAGCACATCGCCATGGTCTACCAGGACGCCCTCAGTTCCCTGAACCCGTCCATGAAGATCAAGGACCAGCTCGAACAGCTGACCCGGCGCGGCGGCCGCAAGACCCCTACCGAGCTGCTCGAAATGGTCAAGCTCGATCCCGTCCGCACTCTGGCCAGCTACCCCCACGAACTCTCCGGCGGTCAGCGGCAGCGCGTCCTGATTGCCATGGCGCTGTCGCGTTCGCCCAAGGTGGTGGTGGCGGATGAGCCGACCACCGCCCTGGACGTCACCGTGCAGCACCAGGTGGTGGAACTGCTCAACGAGCTCCGCGAACAGCTGGGCTTCGCCATGGTATTCGTCAGCCACGACCTTGCCCTCGTGGCCTCGCTCGCGCACCGCATCACCGTGATGTACGCGGGACAGGTGGTGGAATCCGCACAAGCCTCCGCGCTGCTGCAGAACCCGAAGCATGAGTACACCCGCGGCCTGCTCGGTGCCGTCCTCTCCATCGAGGCCGACGCCGTCCGTCTGCACCAGATCCCCGGCACCGTTCCCTCGCCCACCGCCTTCGCCGCCGGGGACCGGTTCGCCTCGCGTTCGCTGCGGCCCGACGCTGACCCGGACCAGCGCCTCGCGCTGACCCCCGTCGGCGGCAACGCGGACCACTACTGGGCCAGCCACCTGAAGGAGGATGCCAAGTGAGCATGCCAACCGCCACCCCCGTGATCGAACTGAAGAACGTCAAGGTCCACCACCGGGCACGGACCGGCGGGCTGTTCCGGCCCAACATCGTCAAGGCAGTCAACGGCGTGGACTTCAGCATCAGCCGTGGCGAGACCGTCGGCATCGTGGGCGAATCGGGTTGCGGGAAATCCACCCTGGCCTCCGTGCTGGTGGGCCTGCAGGCGCCCACCTCCGGCGACGTGCTCTTCCGCGGCAAGCCCGCCATCAAACGGAACGCCGCCCTGCGCAAGGAATTCGGCCGCTCCGTCGCCGTGGTCTTCCAGGACCCGGCCACGGCCCTGAACCCGCGCATGACGATCCACGACATCCTCACCGACCCGCTCCAGATCCACGGGATCGGGACGGCGGCCTCCCGTTCCGCCAAGGTCAAGGAACTGTTGGCCCTGGTCGGACTGCCCCAGTCCGCGGCCGAGGTCACGCCCTCGCAGGTCTCCGGCGGACAGCGCCAACGGGTGGCCATCGCCCGGGCCCTGGCGCTGGACCCGGACATCATCGTCGCGGACGAGCCGACGTCGGCTCTGGACGTTTCCGTCCGCGCCCAGGTGCTGAACCTGCTCTCGGACCTGAAGATGCAACTCAACCTGGGGATGGTTTTCATCTCGCACGACATCCAGACCGTCCGTTACGTTTCGGACCGGATTTGCGTCATGTACTTCGGCGAAATCGTGGAAGAAGGAGCCGCCGCCGAGGTCTTCGACAACCCCCGCAACGACTACACCAAGAAGCTGCTCGGCGCCGCGCCCAGCCTGTTGCACCCCTGATTTTTCATTCTCACCTCTACCCTTTCAACCACCCATCATTGGAGTTTCCTGTGTCCACATTCCAGGGCGTCATTCCCCCCGTCGTCACCCCCCGCCACGCGGACGGCAGCATCGACACCGATTCGCTGAAGAACCTTACCCGGCACCTGCTCGACGGCGGCGTGTCCGGCCTCTTCGTCCTCGGATCCTCGGGGGAAGTCCCCTATCTGACCAACGCCGAGCGCGATCTCGTCGTCAGCACCATCGCGGCGGCAAATTCCGGCGCCGTCCCGCTGATTGTGGGCGCCAACGAACAGACCACCAACCGGGTCATCGACGAGGCCAAGAAAGTCATCGACCTTGGCGCCGACGCTATCGTGGTGACCTCGATGTACTACGCCATCGGCAACGCTGACGAGACCGAAACCCACTTCCGCACCATCCACGACGCCGTCAGCACGCCGATCTTCGCCTACGACGTCCCCGTCCGCACCCACTTCAAGCTCCCCACCGACCTGCTGGTCCGCCTCGGCCGCGACGGCGTGATCGCCGGCGTCAAGGACTCCTCGGGCGACGACGTCGGCTTCCGTCAGCTCCTGCTGGCAGCCCGCGACATCCCGGACTTCGACATCTTCACCGGCCACGAGGTCGTCGTCGACGGCGCACTCCTCGGCGGCGCCCAGGGCGTCGTGCCGGGCCTGGGCAACGTGGACCCGCGCGGCTACCGCAACCTCGTCGACGCGGCAGCCGCAGGTGACTGGGCCAAGGCAGCCGCGGAACAAGACCGGCTGGCAGACGTGTTCGAGATCGTTTACACCCCCAACGGGCGCGTCTCCGGCGGCGCCGCAGGACTCGGCGCCTTCAAGACCGCCCTCCAGCTCATGGGCGTGATTGAATCCAACGCCATGAGCACGCCGATGCAGGCGTTGAACGAGGACGAGACGACGGCGATCAAGGTCATCCTGGAGCGCAACGGCCTCGTCTAGTCCTGGCCGGGGCGGCGGGCGCAGCTGAGCTCCGGGGCGGCCAGCAGTTGGACCTGCCGACGGCGAATGCGACGGATCGTGGTCTTGTGTAGGCGCGCATCGCCGACCAGAGTGATGCGAAGGTCGCCCAGCGACCGTAGCGTCACGGCGGGAGGTGTCTAAGCGCCGGCAAGACCGCGATCCGTCGCAGCCCCGACCACAACAGACCCAACCAGAATCAAACGGAACGGTAAAAGGACGGACAAGATGTACGCGATCGGTGTTGATCTTGGTGGTACCAAGACTGCTGCCGGGGTTGTTTCGGCGGCCGGGGACGTGCTACTGACGGAGACCATTCCGACTCTCAACCGGGCCGGCGGTGATGCTGTCCTGGATGCGACGGCGGCCCTGGTTTCGGGGCTCCGGGAGCGGGCCGCTGCGGAGGGCATCTCCATCGGGCGGGTGGGCATCGGATCTGCCGGAGTGATCGACGCCGGGCGCGGCGTTGTGGTCTCGGCCACCGAGTCGATCTACGGCTGGTCCGGCACCGCGCTGACCGAAGGCCTGGCCGAGCGGCTCGAGCTTGCCCCGGAAGATGTCCGTGCCGTCAACGACGTCCACGCCCATGCCCTGGGCGAGGCCTGGCGCGGGGCAGCCGCCGGCAGCGCAAGCTCGCTGCTGGTGGCCTTCGGTACGGGCGTTGGCGGCAGCCTGGTGCTTGACGGGAAACCCGTGCTCGGGCACCGCTACGTGGGCGGACACGTCGGGCACTTCGCCTCGCCCTACGCCTACCACGACGGGAAGCCGCTGCCCTGCGTGTGCGGCGGGGCAGGACACGTGGAGGCGGTCGCTTCCGGTCCTGCCATCCACGCGTCCTATCAGCGGCTGGGCGGCGCCCCGGAGGCTGTAGACACGCACGCGGTCTTCGCCCTGGCGAGGGAAGGCAACGCCGAAGCGGCCCGGGCGATCCTTGCCGGCGCCCAGGCCGCGGGCCAGGCACTCGCGGGTCTGATCAACATCCTGGACCCCGCCGTCGTCGTCGTGTCCGGGGGCCTCGCCGCCGCCGGAGAAGCCTGGTGGGCACCAATGAAAACCGCGCTGCGACGTGAATTGCTGGACCCGCTGATAGGGGTGCCGGTACTCCCCGCCCGGTTTGGAAGCTCCGCGGCGATCGTCGGCGCCGCCAAACTTGTGCTGAACTGACTACTTCCCGAAGTAGCGGATTGGCACGCCCCAACAACCAGCTAGGAAACCCATGATCCTGACACCCGGGGACCTTGAGTCCCTCCGCTCCCAACTCATCGTTTCGTGCCAGGCCTATCCGGGCGAACCGATGCGGGACCCCCGCACCACGTCGCAAGTGGCGGCATCGGCGGTCATCGGCGGTGCCGCCGCTGTCCGCGTCCAGGGCCTCGCAGACGTGCAGCACACCCGCGGCGCGGTCGAGGTTCCGGTAATCGGGCTCTGGAAGGACGGGCACGACGGCGTCTTCATCACCCCCACACTCCGCCACGCCCTCGCGGTGGCCAACGCGGGCGCTCACATCGTCGCCGTCGACGGCACTCGCCGCGGACGGCCGGACGGCCTCAGCCTGGCCCAGACGGTGGCCGGCATCCATGGACAGTCCCACGCCCTGGTCATGGCCGACTGCGGGTCCCTGGCCGATGCCGAGGCGGCCGTGGAGGCCGGCGCCGACCTGATAGGCACCACCCTGGCCGGCTACACCGGGGAACGGCCCAAGACGCAGGGGCCCGATCTGGAGCTGCTGGAGCAGCTCGCGTCCGCCAGCCTCGGCCGGCCGCTCATCGCGGAGGGCCGCATCCACACCCCCGACCAGGCGAGGCAGGCGCTGGACGCCGGCGCGTTCGCCGTCGTCGTCGGCACCGCAATCACGCACCCGTCCACCGTCACGGGCTGGTTCGCGGCGGCGCTGCAATCCTGAACCGCGCCTGATACCAGTCCGGCAAGTCGCCACCCGTGAAAGGCACCACCATGCAGACCCCGGCCCGCCGCGGAACTTCCACCACTGCGGCGTACCTTTTGTCCGGCACGATGATCTCGGACGGCCAGTCGCACGCAGACTCCGTGGTTGCCGTCGGGCACGGACGGATCGCCTACGCCGGGCCGCGACGCGGCTACCGGGCGGCGGATTTCCCCCGGGCGCAGGAGATCCACCTGCCGCCGGGCAGCTCGATCCTGCCGGGCCTGATCGACCTGCACTGCCACGGCGCGGCCGGCGGAGACTTCCCCACCGGGGACAGCGAGGCGTGCCGGAGCGCCGTCGACTTCCTGCACCGCAGCGGCACCACCACGCTGCTGGCGAGCCTGGTCACGGCCTCAAGGGACGACCTCCTGAAGTCGCTGGCGATCCTCCCGCCTCTCGCCGCCGAGGGGCTCATCGCGGGTATCCACGCCGAGGGCCCCTTCCTGTCCCACGCGCGTTGCGGCGCACAGAATCCGCGCTGGCTCCGGGCCCCGGATGCGGCGCTGCTTGGCGAGCTCCTGCGCGCTGCCGGCGGTGCCTTGAAAACCATGACCTACGCGCCCGAACTGCCCGGGGCCCGTGAGCTGGTCACCACGCTCACCGCGCACGGCGTCATCCCCTCCCTGGGCCACACCGACGCGGACGCGCACACGGCCGCCGCGTCGCTGACGGAGGCCGCGGAGCTGATGGCCGCGGCGGGCGCCGCCGGCACGGCAGCCCGGCCCACGGTCACGCATCTGTTCAACGGCATGCCCCCGCTGCACCACCGGAAACCGGGCCCGGTCGCGGCGTGCCTGCGGCTGGCCCGGGCCGGCACGGTGGCCGTGGAACTTATCGGTGACGGCGTCCACCTCGATCCGGAGACGGTGCGGATGGTGTTCGAGCTGGTCGGAGCCGAGAACGTCGTGCTCGTGACTGATTCGATGGCTGCCACCGGGCTGCCCGACGGCGACTATGAGCTCGGGCCCTCCGCCGTGGTGGTGCACGACGGCGTCGCCACCTTGCAGAGCAACGGCGCCCTCGCGGGCGGTACTGCCACCCTGCTGGATGTTGTCCGCAAGACCATCGACGCCGGCGTAAGCCCCGCCGACGCGGTTCAGTCCGCGACGGCGGTGCCGGCCAAACTCCTGGGCCTCGACGCCACGCTGGGGAGCTTAAGAGCTGGGATGCGTGCGGACATCGTTACCGTCGACCGCGATTTCAGCCCGGTTGCCGTGTTGCGCGCCGGTCAGGTGCTCGACCGGCCCTGAGCCCGGGTCAGACGCCGACGGTCCGCGAGCGCACCGCGACCGGCGTCGTTCCGGCAGCGGCCCGGGCGCCCGCGAGGCGCGCGGCCGCCGCTTCGTCGGCGACGACGGTCACGTGCGGGTGCAACTGAAGAATCGAGGCGGGGCAGTCCGTCGTGATGGGGCCGCTCAGCGCCGTGTGCAGGATGTCGGCTTTGTCCGCTCCACTGACCACCAGCAGCAACTGGCGCGCTTCGAGGATCGTACCCAGGCCCTGCGTGATACACCTGTCCGGCACGTCGTCGGGCGAGGCGAAGTAGCGGGCGTTGGCCTGGCGGGTGCGCTCCGTGAGGGCTTCCACCCGGGTGCGGGAGTCCAAGGCGGAGCCGGGCTCGTTGAACGCCACATGGCCGTTGTGGCCAATGCCGAGGATCTGCACGTCGATCCCGCCGGCCTGAGCGATCGCAGCATCGTAGGCCGCCGCCGCCCGGTCGGGGTCCTCAGCGGCGCCCGCGGGCACAACTACCTTTGCCGGGTCCAGGTGCAGCCGCTCTGTAACCTCCTGGCGGATCACCTCGGCGTAGCTCTGCGGGTGGCCCGCGGGCAGACCCACGTACTCGTCCAGTGCGAAGCCTCGAACACCGGACATGTCCAGCCGGTGGGCGGACAACGCGGCGTACACGGGGAGCGGGGAGCCGCCGGTTGCCAGCCCCAGGACGGTCTCCGGCTTACTGCGGATGACTGCAGCCACGATGCCGGCAGCTATGGCGCCCGTCGAGGCGGCGTCGGGCACAACAAAAAAGTCCATGGGAACACTTTCTGGGACGGTGGGGTTCCGGGCGGAGCGAGGCAATGCGGAAAGATGCGCCGGGGTTACCGGGCAGCAACGTCCTTGAGCTTTTGGCGGATGCCGTCGAAGTGCCGCTGGAGGCGCTCCGCGGCCAAAGGCTTGTCCTTGTCCGCGACCGCTTCGTAGATCTCCCAATGGATGCGGACCTGGTCCCCGAGGTTGACCGGGCCGGCGCCAAGGGCTTGATGGATCTGCCGGTACACCTTCCAGAACACATCCATGAGGTTCATTAGCAACTCGTTGTTCAGGGGGGCGTATAGCCGGCGATGGAATTCGGCATCGAGCTCGGCAAACGGCTCGCCCGCGGCGGCCGCCATTTCCATGCCTTCCATGACAGCGCGGAGGTCGCCGAGCTGTTCGTCCGTCACCAGGTCAATGGCCCGGCCAATGAGTCCGGATTCCAAGGCCTGCCGCACGTCGACGAGTTCCATGGCTTCCTCGCCGTGGTGCCGCAGGGACAGCTTCCCGCGGAAGACCAGGCCCTCCGTCAGGGCGCTGAAGTTGTTCGGGGCGACGAAGGTTCCGAAGCCATGGCGGATTTCGATCACGCCGAGGGCCTGCAGCACTTTCAGGGATTCCCGGACGGTGTTCCGGCCCACCCCCAGAACTGCAGAAAGCTCACTTTCGGTCGGCAGGGAATCCCCCACGTCCAGCCCCTGCTCAAGGATCAGGTCCATAATCCTGGTCTGGAGGGCGTGGGACCTGATTTGCGCGCTATATCGGGCAGACGACACTCCCTGCGGTGCTATTGTCACGTCATCTCCTTCGCCCGCGCATCTTGGCGCGGCAACTTGTCTCCATACATCCTAGCGGAGATGGGACGTCCTTTGTCCTCTTTGGTGGCAAAACTTCTATCGGTCGTGAATGAAGTTCGTCCAGATTTCAGCAAAGTCTCCCACAATTTTCTAGATGGGACGTAGGATCACCTATCGAACCCACGCGACAATCCGGAGACCGCCATGCCCCTCTTTGACCTTCCACTGGACCAGCTGCGCGCCTACAGCTCATCCGCCGTCGAGCCCGACGACTTCGATGCGTTCTGGGAAGGGACCGTTACCGAAGCCCGCGACTTTCCGCTGGCCGCCGTCTATACGCCGGTGGAGAACCAGCTGCGCGTGATTGACAGCTTCGATGTCTCCTTCGCCGGCTTCGGCGGGGCCCGGATCAAGGGCTGGCTGCACCTGCCGGCCAACCGGGATGCCGGGAGCCCGCTTCCCGTGGTGGTGCAGTACGTCGGCTATTCGGGCGGGCGCGGCCTGGTCCAGCAGGACACAAAGTGGGCGCAGGCCGGGTACGCGCACTTCATCATGGACACCAGAGGCCAGGGCTACGGCGGCAGCCTGGGCGAGACCGCGGACGCGCATCCTTCAGCCGGAGCGGTGTCCTTCGCCGGCGTGATGACCCGCGGTATTTCCAGCAGGGAGGACTACTACTACCGGCGCGTCTTCGTGGACGCCTTTCGGGCCATCGAGGCGGCACAGAGCCACCCCGACGTCGACGCCGGGAAGGTACTTCTTGCCGGCGTCAGCCAAGGCGGAGGTTTGGCCGTCGCAGCCGCCGGCCTGGCGGCTGGGCGCCTGGACGGAATCCTTGGCACCATGGCGGACGTGCCGTTCCTGCAGGATTTTTCCCGCGCCATTGATCTGGCCCCGCGCGGCCCGTACACGGAAATTGCGGGTTTCCTCTCCCGACACCGGGACCGCTCCGAGCCCGCCCTGGCCGTCCTGAACTACTTCGACGGCGTCCATCTGGGCCGCCGGGCAACGGCGCCCGCGCTGTTCTCCGTGGCACTCATGGACGACGTCTGCCCGCCGTCAACGGTCTTTGCCGCCTATAACGCCTACGGGGCCGGCGCAGCCGGCGCGAGGGCGGCCGCCCCGAGCCCGGGCCCCGTCAAGGCGGTGGAGGTCTACCGCTTCAACAACCACGAAGGCGGCCAGGAACACCACTGGGTCAAACAGCTTCACTACGTGGCTGGGCTGCTGGCCTGCTAGACGTTGCTACGTCCGTGGCCGGCATCGCAATAACGGCGACGACGGTTAGAACGGCACCGGCCAGCACCGCGAGGAACACAGCGGAGGAGGCCGACACGATCGTGTGCGGATCAGTTCCGCCGCCCGGGGTGCCGGCGTAGATCGCGTTGGCTACCGCACCGAAAACGGCGACGCCGATCGAGCTGCCGATCGAACGTGCGAAAAGATTAGTCCCCGTGACGACGCCGCGCTCGTTCCATTCGACGCTCGATTGGGCGGCAATGAGGCTTGGGGTCGCGACCAACCCGAGACCGAGGCCGACAATGAAACAAGCCGCCGCCACCAGCAAGATGTTGGGTGTGGAAGCGGTAAGGGCAAGCACCGCCGCGCCGATGACCGTGACCGTGATGCCGATCAGGGCGGTCCGCCGGAACCCGATCCGAAGATAGAAGCGGCCCGATTGCGACGCACTGATCGGCCAGCCGAGAGTCAACGCGGCCAAGGCAAGCCCGGCCAGGATCGGGGAGGTCGAAAGCGCGCCTTCCAGGAAGGTGGGGACGTATGAGGTCAGGCCGAGCATGACGGCACCGACGCCGAAGGAGACCATCGCCGTCGTCGCCAGCAGTCGCTTGGATACGACCCACGGCGGCAGGACCGGCTCCGCTGCCCGCCGCTCGACAAGGAGGAACGCGGCCAGGAAGACTGCTCCGACCGCGAACACGGCGATGCTGACGGCGGAGTTCCAGGCCCAGGCCTGGCCGCCCTCGAGGGCCCCGAGGATGATCAAGCTGAGCGAGACCGTCAGCAGTCCGGCCCCAAGGTAGTCGATCCGGTGCTTCGCCCGCTCGACATTCTCGTGGAACGTGCGGAGCAGCATCCAGCCGGCCAGGAGGCACAGCGGGATGTTCACGAAGAAGATCCCGCGCCAGATGCCCAGTGAGGAGAACACGCCGCCGAGGGTCGGGCCTACCACCGAAGAGATAGCCCAGACGCTCGCCAGATAGCCCTGCACCTTGGCCCGCTCCGTCAGGGTGTAGATGTCGCCGGCAATCGTGATGGCCACCGGCTGGACCGCTCCCGCGCCCAGGCCCTGCAGGACGCGGAACGCGATGAGGGCCGGCATGCTCCAGGCCACCCCGCAGAGGATCGAACCAAGCAGGAACAGGCCGATACCGAGGAGGATGATCGGCTTGCGGCCCACGACGTCGGAGAGCTTCGCATAGACGGGCACAGACACTGCCTGCGCCAACAGGTAGGCCGAGAAAAGCCAGGGGAAGGACGTGAAACCGCCAATGTCAGCCACGATCGAGGGCACCGCCGTCGCGACGATCGTCGAGTCGATCGCCACCAGGCCGGTTGAAAGCATCAAGGCAATGAGAATAGGTCCCCGCCGGGAACGGAAACCGACCCCCTCGGCAGGCGTTGTTGTCACGTGATCATGCTCCCGTCGTCACCACAGGCGCGTCGCGCCCGGACCCGGTTTTCGGCGTCCCAGTGCACAACTGCGAGAGATACCAGATTAGTCCCGGACGCGGACCTACTTGCGGCGACTCACATCCAACCCGCAGGTCAGGTTCTTCGTGGGGCCCCCTGTCGGATTCGAACCGACGACCCCCGCTTTACAAGAGCGGTGCTCTGGCCAACTGAGCTAAGGAGGCAATCCGCGCCGTTGTCGCTCGGCGCAAAATGAAGCCGGACGCTGGGCGCTAGATAAGGGTAGCCCACGGACGCCTGCGGGTAAAAAATGCGCAAAAAGCAGCCCGGCCCGGAGGAATCCGGGGCCGGGCTGCTTTCACAGGCGGGGTGCCTACTTCTTGGCGTCCACCGCGGCCTGGAGGAACTGGTCGAACGGGGTCTTGGCGCTGTCGCCCGTGCCCCACTGCTTGCCCTCGACGAAGACGGTGGGAGTTCCGGTGACCCCGATCGAGGCCGCCTCCTGCGTCGCGTTCTTCACGTACGGCCGGTAGGTCTTGTTATCCACGCACTGGTCGATGTTCTTGGCCCCGGTGTCCGTGGCCAGCTTCTTCAGGTCGTTGTCGGAGAGACCGGCGCTGCCCTCGGCGGGCTGTTTGGCGAACAGCGCGTCGACAAAGTCCGAGTACTTCTCCGGGGATTCGTTCACTACACAGGCCGCGGCGTTGGCCGCACGCGAGGAGTAGTTGGTGGTGGACCGGCTGTCCAGGAAGCCCAGCGGCCGGTATTCGACGGTGATCTTGCCGTCGTTGCGCAGCTTGGTGAGGGTCGGGTTGTACTGCGCTTCGAAGTTCTTGCACACGGGGCAGATGAAGTCGATGTAGAGAACCACCTTGACGGGCTTGCCCGCCTCAGCCTCGGCGCCGGGCGCGGTCACCGTTGTCGGCGGCGTGGCGGGCGGCGACGGCACATTTGCCGCGTTGACGTTGCCCGGGGCCGACTTGGCCACGTCGGTGTTGGCCAGCAGTACGACGCCGCCGTGGACGTTGCCGTTCGCCGGCGTCGGGCCGGAGTCAGCGATCGGGGCGTTCTTCTGGATGTTGGAGCTGACCACCAAGGCCACAATCGCGATGATGGCGATCACGGCGACAACAATGCCCCAGCCGATCAGCAGCTTGTTGCGCTTGTCCTTCTTAAGCTGCGTCTCGCGGATTTCACGGGCTTTCTCACGCGCCGCGGCAGTACGCTCTGCCTTGGACTGTCGGGGTTCGTTTGCGGGGCTCATTGATTCCTCGTGTTGATCGGCCTGGGATGGTCCACTTGGTGGCAACTCCACCATTTTAGGGGAGAAACCCGTGAGCTTGCGTCTTCAAGTTTCTTCGGTATGCCCAACGGACGAATAGCACAGAAGATTCCGCCCGGCTAGGGTGGATGGGAGCCAACAGTGATCCCAGGGGGCACCAATGCAAGCAACCGAGCGGGCAGAGCAGCACGCCGAGCAGGACACCGCACAGCCAACCGAACGGGAGCAGGACACCGCACCCGCGGCGGAAGGGCACCCGAACTCGTCGGGCTCGGCCGCGACCTTCGACTTCATGGTCGTTTCCAACCGCCTGCCGGTGGACCGCTGCTCCGCGGATGAGCCCGGCTGCGAGGACGGCTGGCGACGCTCCCCCGGCGGCCTGGTGACGGCGCTTGCCCCCATGATGACCAAGACCGACGGCGCCTGGGTGGGCTGGCACGGCGCCCCCGACGAACACCTCGAACCCTTCAGCCACGGCGGCATCGACCTCGTCCCGGTTCAGCTCAGCACGCGGGACATCGAGCTCTTCTATGAGGGATTCTCCAACGCCACCCTCTGGCCGCTGTACCACGACGTGATCGCGCCGCCGGAATTCCACCGTGCCTGGTGGGACACCTACCGGAAGGTCAACAAACGGTTCGCCGACGCCGTCGTCCGCCACGCCGCGGAGGGCGCCACCGTGTGGGTGCAGGATTACCAGCTCCAGCTCGTGCCCAAGATGCTCCGCGAGGCGCGCCCGGACCTCAAGATCGGCTTCTTTAACCACATTCCCTTCCCGCCGCCGGAGATTTTTGCCCAGCTGCCGTGGCGCCGCGCGATCATCGACGGCCTGTTGGGTGCGGACCTGGTGGGCTTCCAGCGCAGCAGCGACGCCGGCAACTTCATGCGCTCCGCCCGCCGCTTCCTGGGGGCCAGCGTCAAGCAGCAACAAGTCCATGTCAGGGGCGCCGACGGCGAAACCACCCACATCGCCCGGGCCCAGGCCTTCCCGATCTCCATCGACGTCAAGCAGATCAGTGAACTCGCGCGCAAGCCCGAGATCATCGAGAAAGCCAAGCAGATCCGCCGCGACCTCGGCAATCCCAAGACCATCCTGCTGGGCGTCGACCGGCTGGACTACACCAAGGGCATCCGGCACCGGCTCAAGGCCTACGAGGAACTCCTGCAGGACGGCAAAGTCACGGTGGAGGACGCCTCGCTGATCCAGGTGGCCAGCCCCAGCCGCGAGCGCGTCGAGCAGTACCGCCTGCTGCGCGAAGAGGTCGAGGGAACGGTCGGCCACATCAACGGCACCTACGACACCATGCAGAACACCGCCGTCCGCTACCTGCACCACAGCTACCCGATCGAGGAAATGGTCGCGCTGTACCTGGCGGCCGACGTCATGCTCGTCACCGCGCTGCGCGACGGCATGAACCTCGTGGCCAAGGAATACGTCACCGCCAGGACGAACAACGACGGCGCCCTGGTGCTCAGCGAATTCGCCGGAGCCGCGGACCAGCTCAAACAGGCGCTCCTGATGAACCCGCACGACATTGACGGCCTCAAGGACACGATCATGCGGGCGGTCAACATGCAGCCCGCCGAGGCCGCCCGCCGGATGCGCGCGATGCGCAAGCAGATCTTGGACCACGACGTCGACCTCTGGTCGGCCGATTTCCTCCGCGCGCTGCAGGAAAAAGTTGTCCGCGATGACTCCTGAACTCACCCCCGCCGGGAACCGGCTTTCGCTGTCCCCGGAACTGCTGGCGGCCGTGCACCGCGTCGCCGGCACGGAGCAACTGCTGGTCGCGATGGATTTTGACGGCACCATGTCCCCCCTGGTGGACCATGCGGCGGACGCCCGGGCGCTTCCCCGCTCCGCGGCCGCCTTCGCCGCCCTCGCGGAGTTGCCGCGGACGACGACGGCGCTCATCTCAGGCCGGGCGCTGGACAGCCTCCGGGCGGTCGCCTCGCCGCCGGAGCAGACTCTGTTGATCGGCAGCCACGGCGCGGAAGTCTGGATGGGCCCCGGCTCCGCCGAACTCGTCCTCGACGACGCCCAGCGGGAGGTGCTGACGCAGGTGCGGCAACAGTTGGTCGAGATCGTGGAACAGGCACCCGGCACGCTGCTCGAAGACAAGCCTGCCGGCGTCGTGCTGCACACCCGGCTGGCCGCGGACGACGTGGCCGAGGACGCCGTGGCCGCCGCGAAGGCCGCCCTGCAGGACCGCGCGGGCGTCTTCGTCAAAACAGGGAACCGCGTTTTGGAAACCTCAGTGGTCCACGCTTCCAAGGGCGAAGGTATCGCCTTCCTGCGGCAGGCCGCCGACGCCACCGCCGTCGTTTTCGCCGGCGACGACACCACCGATGAGGATGCCCTCGGCAGCCTGGTCCCCGGGGACCTGGGCGTCAAGGTGGGTTTGGACTTCACCCAGGCCGAGTTCCGGGTGGAGGCGCCCCCGCACGTCGCCGAGCTGCTGGAGGCGCTGCTGCGGGAACGGACCAAGGCCGTCCGCGCCTAGGGACTGCTGCGCGGCAGCGGCCAGCGGGCGTTGCCTAAGTAGGGAGTGTCACCTGTGAGATCCGTAACCTTTTCGCCCGTTCATCAAACATCTGGCATACTCTGTATGTGATGTGGCGCACAACTACCGTGCGGCGTCATGGATGCTCCTCGGCTTCGGCCGGGGAGCATGCGCATCCTTGAAACGGAACACCCACAACTGAATAAAAAGAACCATTCACTACGGATCGTCCGGCACGTACCTGCCGGTGAAGGGATTGATAACTGTGGCTACAGTTACTTTTGATAACGCTACGCGTCTGTACCCGGGCACCGAGAAGCCCGCTGTTGACAAGCTCAACATTGAAATCGCCGACGGCGAGTTCCTGGTCCTCGTGGGACCCTCCGGCTGTGGAAAGTCCACCTCCCTGCGGATGCTGGCAGGCCTCGAGGATGTGAACTCCGGCCGGATCCTGATCGGCGACCGCGACGTTACCGACCTTCCGCCGAAGGACCGCGACATCGCCATGGTGTTCCAGAACTACGCCCTGTACCCGCACATGACGGTCGCGGACAACATGGGCTTCGCGCTTAAGATCGCCGGCGTCAGCAAGGAAGAGCGCGCCGAGCGAGTCCGCGAAGCCGCCAAGCTGCTGGACCTCGAGCCGTACCTGGACCGGAAGCCGAAGGCCCTCTCCGGCGGCCAGCGCCAGCGCGTTGCCATGGGCCGCGCAATCGTGCGTAACCCGCAGGTGTTCCTCATGGATGAGCCGCTGTCCAACCTCGACGCCAAGCTCCGCGTCCAGACGCGCACGCAGATCGCGTCCCTGACCCGCCGCCTCGGCGTCACCACCGTCTACGTCACCCACGACCAGGTCGAGGCCATGACCATGGGTGACCGCGTCGCCGTCCTCAAGGACGGCCTGCTGATGCAGGTGGACACCCCGCGCAACCTCTACGACAAGCCGAAAAACGTTTTCGTCGCCGGCTTCATCGGCTCACCGGCCATGAACCTGCTCGAGCTTCCCGTCGTCGACGGCGGTGTGCAGTTCGGCGGCACCGTCTACCCGGTCCCGCGAGACGTCCTCGAGGACGCCTCCGGCTCCACCGTCACGGTCGGCTCACGTCCCGAGGACCTCGAGACCGCGCCGCAGGGCGAGGGACTCCAGGTCGAGGTCGACGTCGTCGAGGAACTCGGCGCCGACGCCTACGTCTACGGCCACACCACGCTCGACGGCAAGAGCCACGACATCGTGGCCCGCGTCGACGGCCGCCGCCCCCCGATAAAGGGTGAGTCCATCTGGGTCCGCCCGCAGTCGGGCCACGTGCACCTGTTCGACACCAAGACCGGCCTGCGCCTGGGCGACTGATCCCTACCGGCTCACCGGCTTAACGGCCGACGGCGGTCCTCCCACTGGAGGGCCGCCGTCGGCCGTTAAGTAAGGAAGTTGGGCGTGTTCGGCCCAAGTACGGGAGAATTGCCGCATGACCGAGGAGAACCGCATGACCGAGGACAACAGCGCCCAGTGGCACGACGAACCCACTGACTACGGCCAGATCGGCAAGTTGCCCCGGTACGTGGCTGCCAGCAACGACGAAAAGAGCGTCGCGAGTTCGCTCAGCATCACGGCCGCAGCCACCGAGCCCGAACTGCTGGACCTGCCCTGGCACACCGCACTGGAGGACTGGCCGGCGGAATACCTCGCCGCCCTCCCCCGCGGCATCTCCCGGCACATCGTGCGCTTCGCCCACCTGGGCGGCTCCGTGATCGCCATCAAGGAGACCTCGGAGCACATCGCCCGGCACGAATATCATATGCTTCGTAAACTCGCCCGGCTGGACGTCCCGTGCGTGGAACCGGTGGCCGTCATCACCGGGCGGACCACCCCGGACGGCCGCCCGCTGAACCCCGTACTGGTCACCCGGCACCTGAAGTTCTCCATGCCGTACCGCGCACTGTTTTCCCAGATGTTGCGCAAGGACACCCTGACCCGGCTGATCGACGCGCAGGCGTTGCTGCTGGTCCGCCTGCACCTGATCGGCTTCTACTGGGGCGACGTCTCGCTCTCCAACACACTGTTCCGCCGGGACGCCGGCGCCTTCGCCGCCTACCTCGTCGACGCCGAGACCGGCGAGTTGTACCCGGACCTGTCCACGGGGCAGCGGGAGTACGACCTGGAAATTGCCCGGGTCAACATCGCCGGCGAACTGATGGACCTGCTGGACGGCGGCCTGATCGAGGAAAAAGTGGACCCGGTCGCCACCAGCGAGCTCATCATGGAGAGCTACCGGCGGCTCTGGACCGAGCTGACAGAGAAGGAATCCTTCGAGATCGGGGAGCGCTGGCGCGTGTCTGCCCGCATCCGGCGGCTCAACGAACTGGGCTTCGACGTCGAGGAATACGCCATCAAGACCACGCAGAACGGTTCCACGATCCAGCTTCAGCCCAAGGTGGTGGACGCCGGGCACCACCAGCGTCGGCTGTTGCGACTGACCGGTCTGGACGTGCAGGAAAACCAGGCTCGGCGGCTGCTGAACGACATGGACACCTTCCGGGCGGACAACAATCCGGGCATGGACGAGGAATACAGCGCGCACCTGTGGGTGAACCAAATCTTCGAACCGATCGTCCGCTCGATTCCCCGTGACCTCTCCGGGAAGCTGGAACCGGCGGAGGCCGTGCACGAGATCCTGGAGCACCGCTGGTACATGTCCCAGAAGGAAAACCGCTACATTCCGCTGGCCGAGGCCGTCCAGTCCTACATCGATTCCGAGCTGCGGCACCGTCGCGACGAGGCCGCGATTATGCTCAACCCGGACACCGGGCTGCTCAAGATCCTGGAGGTGGAGACGGAGGAGTCCCGCTACGGCGACGACGACGAGCCGCTCGAGGAATACCCGGACTCCGACGACTAGGGTTGCAGCACGCCCGGGCTAAATCGCTTTTCCGGGGTTTAGGATCCCGGCCGGGTCGAAGAGCTCCTTGATCCGGCGTTGCAGTTCGCGCACCGGTTCCTTCTGCTCCAAGCCGAGCCAGCGCAGCTTGTACTGGCCCACGCCATGCTCGCCGGTGATGGTGCCGCCCATCGCGAGGGCCACCGTGACGGAGTCGTCCAGGGCAGCGCCCAGGCGGTCCGCGGCCGCAGTGTCCATGCCAGTGCCGGTCCGGTCCACCCAGAAAGTGGGATGCAGGTTCCCGTCGCCGGCGTGCGCCACGACCTTGAGCCTGACCGCGTGCTTCGCGGCAATGGCCTCCAGCTCCGCGACATAGTCCACCAGCCGGGACCGGGGCACGGCCACGTCCTCGCCCACCCGGTACTCGTCGTCGACCTCGACACCGCGGCTGTTGCGGCGCAATTCCACGAGCCGCTCGGCCTCGGCGTCTGCCTCCATGGTCACTACGGCCCCGCCGGCGGCGAGCAGCGGCCGGATCGCGGCGGCTTCGGCTGCGGCCCCGTAGCCGTCGGTCTGCAGGAGCAACAATGAGGCGCCTCGGGAGGCCAGTTCCGAGCCGTGGACGTCGTCGAGCTGGGCGAGTGAACCGCCGTCGAGCAGTTCCATGATGGCCGGCTGTATCCGCGCCTTGCCCACCGCGAGAACGCCCGCAGCGGCGCTGCGGAAGTCCGGGTAGAACGCGGCGATCGTGTGCACCTCTTGCGGGAGGTACCGCAGCCGCACCGTAATCCCGACGACGATCCCCAGGGTCCCCTCGGATCCAACGAACAGCCCCGTGAGGTCGTAGCCAGCCACCCCCTTGAAGGTCCGGTGGCCGGTGCGGATGAGGGTGCCGTCCGCGAGCACGACCTCCAGTGCCAGGACCGAGTCCCGGGTGACGCCGTACTTCGCGCAGCGCAGTCCGCCGGCATTGGTGGCGACGTTGCCGCCGATGGTCGAGATTTTGTAGCTGGCAGGGTCCGGGGCGTACATCAGCCCGTGGAGCGCCGCAGCCGCGTTCAGTTCGGCGTTAATAACGCCGGGTTCGACGACGGCGGTCTCGTCGTCCGGGTTGAGGTCCAGGATGCGGTTCATCCGCTCGAGGCTCAGCACCACGCAGCCCTCGCTGGCATGAGCTCCGCCGGAGAGCCCGGTTCCAGCGCCGCGGGCCACCAGCGGCACCCGGCGTGCGGCGCAGGCTCGGACGGCAGCCTGGACGTCAGCCACGGACTCGGCACGCACGACGGCGACCGGAAGCTGGTAGTCCAGGACCGGGGCCCGGTCGATCGCGTACGCCGCCAACGTGGACGCGTCCACGGCAACCTTCTCCGCGCCAAGGGCGGACGTCAGCTCCTCCACAATGCCGCGCATGCGCTCTCCAGTTCTCCGTCGAATCCGGCGATCAATTCCGGCACTTAGTCTAGGTGCCGATGGCTAATCGGCCACGCCTCCCATGAACCGGACGAAGCGCTGCAGCACGCCGGGCCAGCCCCGCTGGTACTCAGCACGCGCGGCGGCTGGGTCCTGGGCGCCTTCCCAGCCGTTGTGCACCAACCGCAGCTCCGTGCCGCGCTCGACCGCCCGGAAGGCAACCCGCAGCTCGGTGGACCACAACGCCTGGCTACCGGGGTGCCAGCTGGCATGGAATGACAAGGGCGGTTGCCAGTCGTCGATCGACCCCCAGATGGCGGTCCGGCCGTCGTCAGCGGTTTCAACAATCAGGTTTTCCTCGAACTCCACGTAAGAACCAGGGCCGTAGACACTGTGGCTCTCGAGCGGCCACCACAGGTGCGTGTGCTCGGTGAAACCGACGAAGGCCCTCGCGACAGTGCCGGGGACGACGACGGTGCACACCACCGGGTCCAGCTCCCCGGAGCGCTCGGGTTCCGGGGCTGCCGCAGCGTGGCTGAAGAGGTTATCCATGAGCAACAACTCTACAAGGGGGTCGCAGCCGTGCCGGCTTTCGGTCCGAAGGACAAATCGCGACGCTCCCGCAGAACCGACAGGTTTCAAACCGACGCTCCCGGTGTGCGCCGGTGCTGCGGGAGGGTCGGGGCAAAAGGCGCCGGTTGTGCGGGAGGGTTGTTCCAATGTGCGCTGGTGGTGCAGGAGCGTCCGGGTGGGGGGGGTTAAAGGGGGAGAGCCTCCAACCTGGTGGTTGGAGGCTCTCGACCTAATGGTTGTCCGGCGGTGACCTACTCTCCCACACCCTCCCGGGTGCAGTACCATCGGCGCTGTGGGTCTTAGCTTCCGGGTTCGGGATGGGACCGGG
>NZ_JBFTMR010000026.1:0-29533 GCF_056397065.1 Arthrobacter sp. 05N428_2
TTCCTTCCTCGTCCCGTACGGCTGCACGTAATACTGATGCACCAATTCTCGAATCTCATCGCGGCTAATACCTCGCGGACCAACAGTCATGGCTACTCCTGCTCCTCTTCAATCACTGACTGACTCACAACCAGCCTGACGTAGAGGGTAATGCGAGCCAGTTGGGGAGGGCCGGAAGTGATTTTGGTCGTATTGGTCGCCCCAATTAGGGGTATCACTTGGCGGCGGGCGCCCCCGGACGGCTAGCGTAGAGGCATGACCTCTACCACCACCGCCGGGATTGTCCGGCCCCAGCGAAACATCCCGGCCGAAATTGCCCGCTCCTGGCTGCTGGTCAACGCCATGAAGCCGGAGCTCTTTGCACAGTCCGCGGAGTCCCGTGCCGACGCCATCATCCTGGACATCGAGGACGCGGTGGACCCGTCGCAGAAGGATGCAGCCCGCGAGCACGTCGTGGACTGGCTGACCGCCGGCGGCAGCGCCTGGGTCCGGATCAATGACGCCACCAGCCCCTTCTGGGCCGATGACCTCGCCGGGCTCCGCGGCACGCCGGGACTGCTCGGCGTGATGCTCGCCAAGACCGAGTCCGCGGACCAGGTCACCGAGAGCTTCCACCGCATGGACGGCAAGGTCCCGGTCATCGCGCTGGTCGAGTCCGCGGTCGGCATCGAGGAAGCCAACCACATCGCCAAGGCCCAGGGCGCCTACCGGCTGGCCTTCGGCTCCGGTGACTTCCGCCGCGACACCGGCATGGCCGCCACTCCGGAAGCGATGGCCTACCCGCGCGCGAAGCTCGTTGTCGCCAGCCGGGTCGGCAACCTGCCTGGTCCCATCGACGGACCTACGGTCGGCACCAACCACCCGATCCTGCGCGAACAGACCGGCATCACGGTGATGATGGGCATGACCGGCAAGCTCTGCCTCCAGATTGACCAGACCCACATCATCAACGAAGTCATCAGCCCCACGCCCTCCGACGTCGCCTGGGCCACCGACTTCATGGCCGACTTCGAGGCGAACGGCCGCGTCATCCGCGACGGCTCCGACCTGCCGCGCCTGGGCCGCGCCGAGAAGATCATGAAACTAGCCGTGGCCTTCGGGGTGCAGCCCGCCCTGTAGCCGGCCAGGAGCCGGTCCCGGGCCCGGCCCGCGTAAAGAGGCAGCGCTGCGCCACGTAGAATGGCACAGTGCTGAACGAATTCTGGGCCACCGCGCCGACCACCTACAAGGTGCTCGTCTTCAGCGCCATGGGCCTGATCGCCGCCGGTATCATCCTGAACCTGGTCGGCAACAACACCGGCAACCAGGGCCTGGCCGTCGCATCCCTGGCCGTCATCGGTCTCGGACTCGTCCTGCACATCGCCGGGATTGTGGTCCGCGGCCAAACGATCCGGAAAAACTTCAAGCGTTAGCGGCGGCGTTCCGCGCCACGTGGCTCCGGGCATGTTCCACGGCCTCGGACAGACTGCCGAACAAGTGCTTGTGGTGCCGCAGTGAGCGGATCACGCCCACGTTGGTCACGAGGTCCAGGTGTTGCGGCTGGACGCCCTTGAGCAGCACCGTGACGCCGCGCAGCTCCAGTGCGGAGATGACTTCGACCAGGGTGTGCGCACCGGTCGCGTCGAGCATCCGGACTTGCGAGAGCCGGATGATCGCGACCTGGATGTCTTTGACCTGGCTGATCTCCTGCAAAACCCGTTCCGCGGCACCAAAGAACATGGCGCCGTCCAGTCGGAAGATGGCGATGTGGCCGTCGCCCGGCGCCGCCGGCCCGGGGATGTCTTCGCGCTGGACCCCGCTGAGCGAGGCGAACTTGCGCAGCGTGAAGAGCGCCGCCGCGACCAGCCCGATTTCGATCGCCACGATCAGGTCGAACGCCACGGTGATCAGCGCCGTCAGAACAAAGACGAATGCATCGGCCCGGGTGGAGCGCAGCACCGCCGCCACGGTCTGCCGGGAGACCATGCGGGTGGCCGTGACCATCAGGATTCCGGCCAGCACCGCCAGCGGGATCCTGCCCACCAGCCCCGCCGCCAGATAAATAATGGCCAGCAACACTAGGGCGTGGACGATCGCCGCGATCCGGGTCCTGGCTCCGGAGCGGACGTTGACGGCGGTCCGTGCGATCGCGCCCGTGGCCGGCATGCCGCCGAAGAACCCCGCCGCCACCGAGGCCAGCCCCTGGCCGGTGAGTTCGCGGTCCGGGTTGTACCTTCCGGTGGGCCGGCCGTCGGGGCCGGCCATGCCGGCGGCCACCCTGGCCGATAGCAGGGACTCGATCGCCGCAAGCGTGGCGACGGACACCGCGGGCATCAGCAGGCCGCCCAGCGCCGACGGGTCCAGCGACGGCAGCGCCGGGGCGGGGAGGGAGTGCGGCAGCGCCCCAATCCGCGGGATCTGCAGATCCAAGAGTTCGGCGGCCACGGTGGCGAGCAGCACGGCTGCCAAGCTCGCCGGGATGGCCTTGCTGAGCCGGGGCAGCAGGACCATCACCGCCGCGACGCCGGCCACCACGGCCAGGGTTTGCAAAACGGTGGGAGCAGTCGCACTGGAGGCGCTTTCCACCGCGGCCAGCAGGGTATTGTGGCCGGGCACCCCTGCGGTGCCGGTGGCCGTCGGCACCTGCTGCAGGAAGATGATGGCTGCGATGCCGAGGGTGAAGCCTTCGACGACGGGCCACGGGATGAACGCGACGGCGCGGCCCAGACCGCTGAGGCCGAGAATGATGACCAGCAGCCCAGCCATCACGGAGACCAGGGCGATGCTGGCGACGCCGTGCGAGGCGACCACGGGGGCCAGGACCACCACCATGGCACCGGTAGGCCCGGAAACTTGGACGTTTGAGCCACCCATGACGGCAGCCACCAGCCCGGCCACCACCGCTGTGATGAGCCCAGCCTCGGCGCCCACCCCTGAGCTCACTCCGAAGGCGAGAGCCAGCGGGAGGGCCACGATGCCGACGGTGATGCCGGCGAGGAGATCGGTCCGCCAGGACGCGCGCAGGCCACCATAGTCGCGGCCGGACGGCAGGAACCGTGCGAGGTAGCCGTGTGCGCCGCGCACTGCAGTCCCGGCGGTCATGAGGCGGACGCCGGGAGGGGTGCGGCGGGGAGTTCCTGCGCGAGCCGGAACTGTTCGCCGGAGTCCGCCAGGCTGTCCAGCAGGAAGATCCGGGAAATGGCGAGCAGTTCGGCAATTTTCGGGTGGGCCAGCCGGTAGGTCACCACATTGGCGGTCCGGACCGAGGTCACCACCCGGTGCCGGCGGAGGGTGGCCAGATGCTGGGACAGGTGGGAGGCTTCCAGCCCGGTCTCGGTCAGCAGGTAGCTGACCGGCGCGGCGGTGTCCGGAGCGGCCGCCAGCAGTTCCAGCACCCGGATCCGGGCCGGGTGGGCGAGGGCCTTGAACAGGTTGGCCTTGATTTCGTATAAAGGGGTCTGCGCTGCGGAAATCACGGCTGGCCTGCGCTCTCATTTGGCACGCAACGGTGACACTGGTGCGTGAATTGCTGAATTGATGTTTCCATCATATCGCTCTATGGCAAGCGCCGCCCCGCGCTGCAGCGCGGCGGGTGGCGGCTCTCGGGGCGCTAGGCTTGAACCATGACTATCAATCCGGATCTGCAGGGCCGCAGTTATCCCGCCGCAGAGGTGTACGACGTCGGGCGCGAGAAGATCCGCGAGTTCGCGCGTGCGGTCAAAGCGACCCACCCCGCCCACTTTGAGGTCGACGCCGCCAAGGCGCTGGGCCACAGCGACCTCGTGGCCCCGCCCACCTTTGCGATCATCGTGGCGCAACGCGCCGATGCGCAGCTGATCGAGGATCCGGAATCCGGTATCGACTTCTCCCGCGTGGTCCACGCCGACCAGCGCTTCGTCCACCACCGCCCGATCGTCGCGGGGGACCGGCTGGTCGCCGAGCTGCACGTCGACGGGGTCCGCGCCATGGGCGGGGGCGCCATGATCACCACCCGCTCGGAGATCTTCTCCGTGAGCGGCAGCGAAGCGGGCAACGATCCCGGCACCGGGACGCGCGAAGCCGTCGCCACCACCACCTCGTCCATCCTGGTCCGCGGAGAGGAACAGTAACGCATGCGCCCCACACTTTCAGACCTCACCGTCGGCCAGGATCTCGGCAGCCGCAGCATCGACGTCACCCGCACTGACCTGGTCAAATACGCCGGTGCCTCCGGCGACTTCAACCCGATCCACTGGAACGAGGCGTTCGCCACTGGCGTCGGCCTGCCCGGCGTGATCGCCCACGGCATGTTCACGATGGGGGCCGCCGTCCAGCTCGTGGCCGACTGGGCCGGCGACCCGGCCGCCGTGGTGGACTTCCAAACCCGCTTCACCAAGCCGGTCCCGGTGGCCGACACGACAGGGGACACCGCCGCCGGAGCGGTGATCGAGGTCAGCGGCGCCATCGGAGCGCTCGACGCCGACGCCGGCACCGCGCGCGTGGACCTCACCGTCCTCGCAGGAGGCCAAAAGGTCCTCATGAAGGCTCAGGCCGTCGTCAGACTGGCCTGACCGGATGACCCTGCCGTGAGGGTGCCTGCCGCGCAGTCCGCCGAGGTGACCCGCTGGCGCAACGCCGTCGTCGTCGCCTATGGCTTCAGCGGCATCGCCTTCGCGAGTTGGGTATCGCGGCTGCCGGCGATCCGTGACGGGCTGGACCTGACGCCCGGCAACGTAGGCCTGCTGCTGTTGTGCATGACGCTGGGCTCCTTTGTCTCGGTGTCCGCATCCGGGCTGATCGTTTTGCGCTTCGGGTCCAAACAGACCATCCGAATCGGCAGCATCATGGTCGGGGCCGGGCTGGTCCTCGCCGGGTTCGGGACCTCGGTCCTGGTTAACCCGCTGGCGGTCGCTGCCGGACTGGCCGTGGTAGGTCTTGGCACCGCCAGCTGGAACACGGCCTCCAACGTTGAAGGCGCTGCCGTCGAGCGTGCGGTGCGGCGGCACATCATGCCCAGGCTGCACGGCTCGTTCAGCCTGGGCACGGTCGCAGGCGCCGGGGCGGGCGCCTGGGCTGCCGGCGCAGGAGTGCCGGTCTTCTGGCACCTGGCCGTTGTTGGCGCCCTGGTCGCCGGCTCCGTGGCCACAGCCGCCGGCTGGTTCCGTGCCGACATCACCCCGGTCGCCGAGGAAACGGCTTACAGGCCGGCCGGCCCGGACACCTTCGATGATCCCTCTACCGGCCCGTTGCCCATCATCAGCCAGGCCACGACGGGGCCGGAAGCGCCGCTGGATAACAAGCGGCAGATCGCCCAGGCCTGGCGGGACCGCCGGACCCTCCTGCTCGGCGTCCTGGTGCTGGGGCTGGCACTGGCCGAGGGTGCAGCGGGGGACTGGGTGGCACTGGCGCTCGCCGACGGCCACGGCCAGTCCGACGCTGCCGGAGCCGCCGGTTACGGTCTCTTCGTCACCTTCATGACGGTGGGCCGCTTTGCCGGCACCCTGGCCCTGGACCGGTATGGCCGGGTC
Source organism: Arthrobacter sp. 05N428_2 (assembly GCF_056397065.1). Taxonomy (NCBI): domain Bacteria; kingdom Bacillati; phylum Actinomycetota; class Actinomycetes; order Micrococcales; family Micrococcaceae; genus Arthrobacter; species Arthrobacter sp. 05N428_2. The sequence goes on from NZ_JBFTMR010000026.1 coordinate 5,487, forward strand.
CCGGTGATGCGCTGGTGCGCGGCCCTGGCAGTGGCCGGGCTGGGCTTGTTCGTCTTTGCGCGGGTTCCGTGGCTGGCCTACGTGGCCCTGGCCATCTGGGGTCTGGGCGCCTCGCTGGGTTTCCCGGTGGGCATGTCCGCCGCCGCCGACGATCCGGTAAAGGCCGCCGCACGCGTCTCTGTGGTCTCGACCATCGGGTACGGGGCGTTCCTCTGCGGGCCGCCCCTGCTGGGCCTGCTGGCCGAACACGTCGGCATCCTGCACTCGCTGCTGGCCGTCATGGTGATGCTGGTGGTCAGCTTCCTGCTCTCCCCGGTGGCCCGCAAGGCCGGCTGACCTGATCCCGGCTAGGCTGGAGAAGTGACCCAGACACTGCTTTCCGCCCTGACCACGGCCCGCGTCGGCGGCCCTGCCGCCAACTACCTCGAAGCCCGGACCGAGGCGGAGATCATCGACGCCGTCCGGGAGGCAGACGCTGGTGGAGAGCCGTTGCTGATCATCGGCGGCGGTTCCAACCTGCTGGTCGCAGACGAAGGGTTCCCCGGCACCGTGCTGAAAATCGGGTCCCAGGGCTTCGCGGTCAACGCGGAGGACTCCTGCGGCGGAGTCGCCGTCGTAGTCGAGGCGGGCCACAACTGGGACGCGCTCGTTGAGCACGCCGTCAAGCATGCCTGGTCAGGCATCGAGGCGCTGTCCGGGATTCCCGGTGCCACCGGCGCGACCCCGGTGCAGAACGTCGGAGCCTACGGCGCCGACGTGTCGCAGACCATCGCCGCGGTCCGCACCTGGGACCGCGAACGCAACGCGGTGCAGACGTTCACCAGCTCCGAGTTGAAGTTCGGTTACCGCGACTCCATCCTCAAACAGGCGACCTCCGGCGGGTCCCCGCGCTATGTGGTGCTCACGGTGGAATTCCAGCTGCCGCTGGGCCGGATGAGTGCACCAATCCGCTATGCCGAGCTGGCCCGGAACCTCGGCGTCGAGGTCGGCAAGCGGGCCTACTCCAACGACGTGAGGCGCGAGGTGCTCCGACTCAGGGCGTCCAAGGGCATGGTCCTGGACCCTGCGGACCCAGACACCTACTCCACAGGTTCGTTCTTCACCAATCCGATCGTGCCGGCCGGGGTCGCTGCAGGCCTGCCGGAGGACGCCCCCCGGTACCCTGCCGGCGCGGACGGGCTGACCAAACTCTCCGCCGCCTGGCTGATCGACCACGCCGGCTATGGGAAGGGCTTCGGCTTGGAAGCCGATAGCGTCTCGGGCGGCCGGGCCTCGCTGTCCACCAAGCACACCCTGGCCATCACGAACCGGGGCGGGGCCAGCGCAGAAGACCTGCTGGCGATCGCCCGCGAGGTCCGCCGCGGCGTCGTCGAACGCTTTGGCGTTGAGCTGCAGCCTGAGCCGCTGCTGATCGGAATCGAGCTCTAAGCCGAGCCCTAAAGGGGATGCGCGGCAGCCCGGGACGGTGTCCCGCGGGTGGTTGCCGACGCCGCGGCCAGGCCGTGGGCCCAGCCCAAGGCGGCCATGGTCGGGTAGAAGAAAGCCGAGGCAAGACTGGTAGGCCGCAGCGGCCCGAACACACCGGCGGCCGCCATCAGCATTGCCCCCACCGAGGCCAGAGCCCCGAGAGCGGCCAGCAGCACCAGAACCCGGACCAGGCGCGGGTGCGCACGCCAGCCGCGCAGTAGCCGGACCGTGACGCCCAGCGTGCGTGCCGCCCGGGTGCCCAGCGTCGTCACTGCGTAGGCGCCGGCCAGCCCGACCACCCCGCCGGCCAGATATGGCTCCGAGTCCCGGCTGTTGGCCTGGCTGAGCAGAGCCCCGACCATCGAAAGAGTTCCGGCCAGCACCGCGAGGCTCGCCAGCGTCATCAACATGATCCGACCCTTACCCAGCACCGCCAGCGAAGTCCCCAAAGTCATCCGGCCAGCCTATAACGGACCCGCAACAGCGGGTGCGGACCTACTTCCGGCCGCGGCGCGGGGCCACTTTGCTGAAGAGCATGAAGGTGAACCCGGACGCCGCCGCGCCCAGCAAGAAAACCTGGCAGAACGCCACGGACTGGGCGCTGGGTCCGGTCCGCAGTACCAGCCCGGCACACGCGAAAGCCACTGCTCCGGCCAGCAGCACGATGGAGCCCAGCAGGAAGCTCTGCACCGTGGCCGGGAACTCCGCGGCAGGGTCGATCTCGAACTCGGTGGCGTCGCGCGGTGACCGAGGCCGAGGCTGGAGGGTGGCCGCCGCGACGAAGCTCGCGACCGCGACGGCCATGCAGGCCGCGGAAAATGTCTGGAAGGCAGTCATAAGGGGGGAGAGACGGGTGCCACCGGCGATGGCGATGGCGAGGCCGGCCGCCATTCCAACCACGCTGGAAGCCCAGCCCAGCAAGGCCAGCCTCCTGCACACGGGCCGTAGCCGCGGCCACGCCTCACTCAATGTCATTCATCCACCTTAAGGAAGCCGGCTGGGCGCAGGCTGGGAGCGGCCCGGGCGCGGACCATGCAGGTGCCATGGAGGCCCGCAGGTGCCGGATCCGCCCGGTCTGTCGGCGCCGGACCTAGGATGTTCCCATGGCAGCAGTGCTCCCAACCCGACTGAGCCGGGCCGTGATGGGCAGGCTCCGCCTGGCCTCGCAGGGGCTCACCGGTGCCGGGTTCGGCTCCGTCCCTGAGGCCGTCCGGTCGATGACCGCCCTGCAGGCACAGGACCTGCGGGCTTCGCTCTGGGCCGTGGGGCAGCGCGTTCCGGGCTCCCGGGTGGCCGATGTCCGGGCCACTTTGGATCGCGGTGAGATCGTCCGGTCGTGGCCGATGCGCGGCACCCTGCACCTGCTCGCGCCGGAGGACCTGAGGTGGATCCTGGACATCACCTCCGGCCGTCTGATCAAAGCCCTGGCCGGTCGCCACCGGGAACTCGGCATCTCAGCAGCGGACGTTGACGCTGCCGCCGAGGCCGCGCTGCTGCGGGTCGCGGGCGGCGCGGCCGCCAGCCGGGCGGAACTGTTCCAGACCTTCGAAGAAGCCGGCCAGTCCACGGCCGGCCAGCGCGGCATCCATCTGCTGACGATGCTGTGCCAGCGCGGGTGGCTGGTGCAGGGGCCGCTGGCCGGGAACCAGCAGCTGGTGGTGGCCTTCGACGACTGGATCAAAGACTCCCGGCGGCTGGACCGCGCTGAAGGCATTGCGGAATGGCTGCTGCGCTATCTCCGCAGCCACGGGCCGGCCACAGAGCGTGACTTCGCCTGGTGGTCCGGAATTCCGCTGACGGAAACCCGGGCGGCGCTGGCCGAAGTGCGGCACCAGCTGGCGGCAGTGGAATTCGAGGGGGCCCGGTACTGGCTCGCCCCGGAGACGGCCGCCCTGCTCGACGACGGCGTGCCCGGCCAGCGCACCGTGCTGGCGCTCCCGGGCTTCGACGAGTTCGTGCTGGGCTACACGGACAGGTCCATCGTGCTGCCGGCACAGCACGCGGACAAGATCGTTCCTGGCGGCAACGGGGTGTTCAAGAAAACCATTGTGGCCGGCGGGCAAGTGGTCGGCACCTGGGTGTCGCGCGGGAACGGCCGCGGCGCCGTCGTCGTCCCGGAGCCTTTTGACGGCGTTAACGGCCTGCGGCCTGCAGCACTTAAGTCCTTTGAGCTGCAGGCCGCGAAGTACCGGCGGTTCCTGGCAGTTGATGCCCCCTAGCTGCGCCTAGAGCGTGCCGGTGGCGATCTTGAGCATGCGCCGCAGCGGCTCCGCGGCGCCCCACAGGAGCTGGTCTCCCACGGTGAAGGCGCTGATGTACTCGGGGCCCATTTCGAGCTTGCGGATCCGGCCCACCGGGATGTCCAGGGTGCCGGACGCCGCCACCGGGGTGAGGTCCGCCATCGAGGCTTCCTTCGTGTTGGGCACCACCGTGGCCCAGGGGTTGTCCGCGTCGAGCAGCTTCTCGATCTCGGCCACGGAAAGGTCCTCGCGGAGCTTGAGCGTGAGCGCCTGGGAGTGAGAGCGCATGGCGCCGATCCGGACGCACAGGCCGTCCATGATGACGCGGTCCGCGCCGGTGGTGCCCAGGATCTTGTTGGTTTCCACCCCGGCCTTCCACTCTTCCTTGGACTGGCCGTTGCCGAGGTCCGCGTCGATCCAGGGGATCAGCGAGCCTGCCAGCGGCACGCCGAACTGGGTGGCGTCGATGTCGGTGCGCTGGTGCGCCAGGACCTTGCGGTCGATCTCGAGGATGGCCGACGCCGGGTCATCCAGTTCGCTGCTGACCTCGGCGTTGAGCGTGCCGAACTGGCTCAGCAGTTCACGCATGTGCCGGGCGCCGCCGCCGGATGCGGCCTGGTAAGTCATGGAGGTGCCCCACTCCACCAGGCCGTTCTTGAACAGGCCGCCGAGGCCCATCAGCATGCAGGAAACGGTGCAGTTGCCGCCGATGTAGTCCTTGACGCCGCCGGAGAGGCCAGCGTCGATGACGTCGCGGTTGATCGGGTCCAGCACGATGATCGAGTCGTCGTTCATGCGGAGGGTGGAGGCTGCGTCGATCCATAGACCGTCCCAGCCGCGGCCGCGCAGTTCGCCGTGGACCTGCTTGGTGTAGTCGCCGCCCTGGGCGGTGACGATGATCGGCAGTTTAGCCAGCGTGTCGACGTCGAACGCGTCCTCCAGCCGGCCGGCCGCTCCGGTCGCCGCACCGGCAATATCCGGGGCGGCCCCGCCGGCGTTCGAGGTGGAGAAGAAGACGGGGTTGATGTCGGCGAAGTCGCCCTCGTCCTGCATGCGCTGCATCAGGACGGAGCCGACCATGCCACGCCAACCGACCAGTCCGACGGACGGGGTAGCTGCTGTAGTCATTGGGCCAGTTTAGACTTTGCGGCGGCCGGGCCGCAGTCGGTTACGTCACGGGCCGGCGGGCCGGCGGGCCGGCCGTTACTTGCCGTCGGGCTCTGCCAGCAGTGCGCTCTTGCGCCGGCGCAGGGCGAACACCGCCCCGAAGGCGAACACCTGGGTGACGACGACGAGGACCACCGCGCCGGCGATCTTGTTGCCGCCGAGGATCATGGTCAGTCCCACGATCGCGGACAACAGAGCCAGCAGGGGCAGCAGCATGTACCCGAGGACAAACAGCGTTTCCGGTTTCCGCAGCACTACTTGGCCTCCGTCCGGCGCCACAGGGTGACACGGTAGCGGGTGCCGTTCGCGGCGGTCAGCCAGCCGTCGGACGGGAGGCTCGCCTCAGCCGTCCAGTCGTAACCGAGTTCCGGCGCGAACGTGTCGCCCTCGGTGGTCGTGTCGATGGTGGTGACGACGGCGACGTCGGCGAGGTCGAGGGACTGCGTAAAGATTTCGCCGCCGCCAATGATCCAGACCATCGCCTGGCCCGGCGCGAACTGGGATTCGAGCAGGGCATCGTCGAGGGACCGGACCGCCAGGGCGCCTTCCGCGTCCGGCGTCCCGCCCCAGCCTTCCTGCCGCGTGATCACGATGTTCGTCCGGTCGGGCAGCGGCCGGTATCTGTCCGGGAAGGATTCCCAGGTCTTGCGGCCCATGATGACCGGGTGTCCCGTGGTGAGCCGGCTGAAGTGCTTCATGTCCTCGGGCAGGTCCCAGGGCATGGCGCCGGCCTGGCCGATCACGCCGGTGCTGGTCTGCGCCCACACGAGGCCGAGCCCGGTGAGGCTGCCGCGGAGCCGTTCGGTGAAATCGGCCGGTTCGAGGGATTTGCTGGTTTCGTTGCTCATACGGCTATCGGCGCCTTAATCGTGGGGTGGTGCTGGTAGCCGACCACCTCGAAGTCCTCGAGGGTGTAGTCGAAAATTGACGCTGGTTTGCGGGTGATCCGGAGCTGCGGATAGTCGTACGGTTCCCGGCGCAGCTGGGTGAGGACCTGGTCCAGATGGTTCTCATAGATGTGGACGTCCCCGCCGGTCCAGACAAACTCGCCCGGTTCCAGCCCGGTCTGCTGGGCCAGCATGCAGGTCAGCAGGGCGTACGAGGCGATATTGAACGGCACGCCCAGGAAGGTGTCCGCGGAGCGCTGGTACAGCTGGCAGGAGAGTTTGCCGTCGGCGACGTAGAACTGGAAAAAGGCGTGGCATGGCGGCAGCGCCATGTTCTTCAGCTCGGCCACGTTCCAAGCCGAGACGATGTGGCGGCGCGAGTCCGGGTTGGCCTTGAGATTTTCCACCAGTTCCGCGATCTGATCGATGTGGCCGCCGTCGGGGGTCGGCCAGGAGCGCCACTGCACGCCGTAGACCGGGCCGAGTTCGCCGTCGGCCCCTGCCCATTCGTTCCAGATGGTGACGCCCTGGTCCTGCATCCACTTCGCGTTGCTGTCCCCGCGCAGGAACCACAGCAGCTCCACCGCGACGGACTTGAAGTGCACCCGCTTGGTGGTGATCAGCGGGAAGCTCTTGCCGAGGTCGAAGCGGAGCTGCCGACCGAACACGCTGCGGGTCCCCGTTCCGGTGCGGTCCGATTTGTGCGTGCCGTGCTCCAGGACATCGCGCAGCAAGTCTTCATAAGGCGTTGGGATGCTCACGGTCCCAGTCTACTGAGAACTGCCGGGCTGTTGAGAACAGCCGGCCCGTGCCGTGCTCATCGACTACCTAATCGTCGAAAGGCCGGAACTGCTCCACCGCCACGATCTTTCCCTTGGCACGTGAAACGTGGCAGACCAGGATTTCGCCGGCCGACAGGAATGGGTCCGTGGCCGGCAGCAGGGCACGCAGCCGGGAGTTCATGTGTTTGCCCAGCTGTGCAAAGACCGTGGGCAGGACGGGCCGGTGCGTGCACAGGGCCACGGCGCGTTCCTTGTCGATGAGTGCCTCGACGAGGTTCGCGGCCTTGTGCGGACTCCGGCCATGCCGGTGCTCGGTCAGGGAATCGTCCAGTTTCACCTTGGCGTCGACGGCCTTGGCGTACGGCGCGACCGTGGCCACGCAGCGAAGCCACGGGCTCGTCAGCACCCGCGACGGGCTCCAGGCCTGCAACAGGCGCCCCACGGCCTGGGCCTGGCGGGTCCCGGTGGCTGCGAGCGGACGGTCGCCCTCCGCTTTGGACCAGGAGGAGCGCGGTTTGGCCTTCGCATGGCGGATGACCAGCAGCGGCCAGGTGGCAAGTTCACCGCGGGCGTGGGCTTCGACGAGGTGTTCCAGCGGGGCACGGTCGCCCGGATTGCTCAGCAGGCCCGTAGCCTTTTCCGGCGAACACCACAGGACGCTGTCCACCTCCTTGCCGTCCGGGTGGAGCGGGGCGCCGTCGACGTCGACAGCCCAGTAGTGCACCACCTTCAGGCCGGCCTGCACGTGGTAGTGGATCGGCGGCAGCGGGACGCCGAGGGGCGCCTTGAGGCCTATTTCTTCCTCGACCTCGCGGGCCGCGCACTCGGGAACGGTTTCGCCCGGGTCGATTTTGCCCTTGGGCCACGACCAGTCGTCATACCGGGGGCGGTGGATCAGCAGGACCTCAAGTTGGTCCTTGTTGACGCGCCACGGCAGCGCGCCGGCCGCGACGACTGCAATCGCCTCGCCCGGGTGGTCCGTCTGGTCCGCGATCGGTGCATCGCTACTCACAACCGGCGGCCCTAGCGCAGGCTCGCCGGGCGCTGCCGCGAACGGGACGCGAGCAGCCATGACTGGATGTCCAGCAGCGGGGTGCCGTCCTCGGCGAGGTGGTGGCGGATCCAATCGCCGCTACTGTCCAGATGCCAGCTGGCGGTTCCCGGATCCATGTACCGGCGCAGCAGGTCCAGCACGTACGAGGTGTCATCCCCGCTGCGGAGTTGCACGAGGGCCTCCACCCGGCGGTCGAGGTTCCGGTGCATCATGTCAGCCGAACCGATGTAAACCACCGGCTCGCCGCCGTTGGCGAAGGCGAAGACGCGGGAATGTTCAAGGAAACGGCCCAGGACGGATCGGACCGTGATGTTCTCGCTCAGACCCGGCACGCCGGGGCGCAGCGAGCAGATCCCGCGGACAATGATGTCCACCGGTACCCCGGCCTGCGAGGCCCGGTAGAGGGAATCGATGATGGCTTCATCCACCATCGAGTTCACCTTGATCTGGACCCGGGCGGGGATCCCGGCCCGGGCGTTGCGGATTTCCGTTTCGATCCGGTCGATCAGCCCGGAGCGCACCGAGCGCGGGGCAACCAGCAGCCGCTTGAAGGTCGACTTCGGGGCGTAGCCGGAAAGCTGGTTGAAGAGTTTGGACAGGTCCTCGCCCACCTGCTCGTTGGCCGTGAGCAGGCCGAGGTCCTCGTAGTAGCGGGCGGTGCGGGGGTGGTAGTTGCCGGTGCCGATATGGCAGTAGCGGCGGAGCCCGTCCACCTCCTGGCGGACCACGAGGGAGAGCTTGCAGTGGGTCTTCAGTCCCACGATCCCGTACACCACGTGCACGCCTGCCTGCTCCAGTTTCCGGGCCCAGGAGATGTTGGCCTGCTCGTCGAAGCGGGCCTTGATCTCCACCAAGGCGAGCACCTGCTTGCCGGCTTCGGCGGCGTCGATCAGGGCATCAACGATGGGCGAGTCTCCGCTGGTGCGGTACAGGGTCTGCTTGATGGCCTGCACCTTCGGGTCCGCGGCGGCCTGCTCGAGGAAGGCCTGCACGGAGGTGGAGAAAGAATCGTAAGGGTGGTGCAGGAGGATGTCGCGCCGGCGCATGGCCGCGAAGACGTTGGCCGGCTTCGCAGTCTCCGACTCGTTCAGGTAGCGGGAGGTGTGCGGGACGTGCTTGGGGTAATGCAGGTCCGTCCGGTCGATCCCGGCGATGACCGAGAGTCCGCGCAGGTCCAGCGGGGCCGGGACGGAGTAGACCTCGGACTCCTCCACGCCCAGCTCGCGGATCAGCAACGCCCGGATGTTGGGGTTGATGTCGTTGGTGACTTCGAGCCGCACCGGCGGCCCGAAGCGGCGGCGCAGCAGTTCCTTTTCCAGCGCCTGCAGGAGGTTCTCGGCGTCGTCCTCTTCGACCTCGACGTCCTCGTTGCGGGTGACCCGGAAGGTGTGGTGTTCGAGCACCTCCATGCCGGCGAAGAGCTGGTCCAGGTGGACTGCGATGACTTCCTCGAGCGCGATGAACCGCGCCACCCTGCCGGGCACGGAGCCGGCGCGCGGGCCGTCGATGGAGATCAAGCGCGGCAGCTGGTCCGGGACCTTGAGGCGGGCGAAGAGCTCCTTGTCGCTGACCGGGTTGCGGACCACGACGGCGAGGTTCAGTGAGAGGCCGGAGATGTACGGGAACGGGTGGGCGGGATCGACGGCCAGCGGCGTCAGGATCGGGAACACCTTCTCGGCGAACATGGCGCTGAGCTGGTCCTTGGCCTGGTCGTCGAGCTCTTCCCAGCGCATCAGGTGGATGTGCTCGTAGGCCAGCGCCGGGCGGATCTGTTCCGCGTAGACGCGGGCATGGCGCTGCTGGAGCCGGTGGGCCTCCTCGCCGATCTGCTCCAGGACCTGCATGGGGCTCAGACCGGCGGGGGAGGGGACCGCGAGGCCGGTCGCGATGCGGCGCTTCAACCCGGCGACCCGGACCATGAAGAACTCGTCCAGGTTCGAGGCGAAGATGGAGAGGAAGCTGACGCGTTCCAGCAGGTAAAGCTCGGGATCTTCGGCCAGCTCCAGGACGCGCGCGTTGAAGGCCAGCCAGCTCAGCTCCCGGTCCAGGAAACGGTCAGGGCTGATGTCGCCCTCCGGTTCCAGGTTGGGAGCGAACTCTGGGATATCGATCCGGTCCTGGGTGGCCCGCGAGGCGGGCACCTCCGAGGAGCCGAACTGTGCCCGCGCCGGACGCGCAGCCTTGCCGTTCAGAGCGGCTTCGGACGTTGCCGTCCCGGCAGATTCCCGTTGCATGGTCTCTCCTAATGCTGACGCGATTTAGCTTCAACCTTACAAGCAATCGGGGCCCGACGAGCCCGGATTTCGGCCGCTCCCGGGCACCCGGCGGCGGGGCCGGCTACTGTCCCCGCACCGGCGCGTACATGACGTCCACGTCCCAGCGCGAAAAGCCGAGCCGCCGATAGAGCGCGACGGCGGGAATGTTATCGGCGTCGACGTACAGCATCACGGCGTGCAGGCCTTGCTGCTGCAGGTACCTGATGCCGGCGACGGTCAGGGCCTTGCCCAGGCCGGTGCCCTGCGCCTCGGGGGCGACGCCGACGACGTACACCTCGCCGATCGCCGGGTGCCCGCCGTGCTGCGGGTGGACCTTGGTCCAGTGGAAGCCGAGGATCCGGCCGCCGGCATCGACCGCGAGCAGGAACCCGGCCGGGTCGAACCACGGCTCGGCCATCCGTGCGTCGAGGTCGGCCCGGCTCATGTTGCCTTGTTCCGGGTGGTGGGCAAACGCGGCCCGGTTGACCGCCAGCCAGGCGTCCTCGTCGGCGCCGGGCGCGAAGCTGCGCAGCGAGATACCCTCCGGCACCGCAACGTCGGGCAATTCCGAGGCCGCCGTGGCGAGCCGCATCTTCCATAGTTCGCGGACCGGGGCGTAGCCGTAGCGGGCCGCCAGGTCCGCGGCGGCCTCGTGGTTGCCGTGTGACCACGCCTTGAGGCCCGCGAAGCCGCGCACCCGCTGCAGCTCCCCGACCAGCCGGTCAGCGACCCCCTGATTGCGGTAGCTCGGGTGGACTGCCACCTCCAACACCCCGGTGCCGTCCGATTCCTCGACGACGACGGCGAAACCCGCCAGGTCGTTGCCCCGGGCCGCGGCAGGCGCGCCGCCGGGACGGACGGCGGCGGCACCGTATCCGGCGTCCTGCCGGGCGTCGTCGCCGGAATAGTCGGGGGAGTAGAGGGCCAGGGCCAGCACGGTGTGCGGCCCGCCGCCCGCGGCGCGCAGCGTCACGAGGGTCTGCTCCGAGAGCGGCGGATTGCCGTCGGACTCCTCAGCGGCGGCGACGAGGGCCCTGACGTCCCGCATCAGCTGTTCGTCGACAGTTCCCTGCAGGGTGAGTACGGGCCAATTCTCCGGGTGCGCGGGACTCATGGTGCAAGGCTATACGTCCGCGGCCCGTCGGCGCGCGGAGCTCCGGTGGATTTGATGCCGCCGGCCCTGGGACGTATAGTCGTTAAGTCATCCGGCTTGCCGGCTGTGAGGGGGATCCACCACTGGGGTGGCCTCGATACGTTCGACCCGTATGTCCTCCACTGCAACGCCAAGGGCAATTGGCGAAAAGCAAAGCCCCGGACTCTGAGAGTCCGGGGCTTTGCTGTGTCCGTTGGGTGCCGTCCGAAGGAAGCGGCTCAGGCTTCGGTGAGTTCCTCGTCCGGTTGCCGGACCAGCGTCAGGCGGTAGCCGACGTTCCGCACCGTGCTGATCAGGTTCTCGTGGTCGGCACCGAGCTTGGCCCGCAGCCTCCGGACATGGACGTCCACGGTCCGGGTGCCGCCGTAGTAGTCGTAGCCCCAGACCTCGGTGAGGAGCTGCTGGCGCGTGAAGACCCGGCCGGGGTGCTGGGCCAGATACTTGAGCAGCTCGAATTCTTTGAAGGTCAGGTTGAGCACGGCCCCGTTGACCCGGGCCGTGTAACTGGCTTCGTCGATGACGACGCCGGCAGCCCTGATCTCCGTGGGCGCGTCGTCGTGGTCCGGCAGGGCGCGTGCGACACCGAGGCGGATCCGGGCTTCGACTTCGGCGGGGCCAGCGGATTCGAGCAAGATGTCGTCCACGGCCCAGGCCGAGGAGACGGCCGCCATGCCGCCTTCGGTCAGGATCAGCATCAGGGGCGCGCTCAGTCCGGTCGCCTTGAGCAGCTGGGTGAGGGAGCGGGCGCCAACGAGGTCCTTGCGGGCGTCGAGCAGGACGATGTCGCAGGGATCGGTGTCAAGCAGGGCTGTGGGCTCGGCGGGGAGAATGTGGACGCGGTGGTTCAGCAATTCCAGCGCAGGCAGGACGTCCACCGATGACCCGGTGCTGTTCGTCAAAAGCAGGATGTGCGACATGGTTCCTCCAAGGGGTGTCCGCGCATCGTTGGGCGTCTGAGCCGGGCTCCTAGCGGAAGGTGCCGGGCGTCCGGACGGTGTCCGGACGGCGCCTGCCGGAGGAAGCGTAGCTGAGCCTTGAGTATACCTAAACGCCATTTCCCGGACACTGTTTCGCCGTTCCAACTTGGTTCTTTTGCGACACAAAACTTTCAGATAGGGCAGGATTGACCCGTCGGGGCCTGCCGTCCCGGCGGAGTCGAGCAGGCCGAGGTGGGTCCGCAGTGAGCGAAGGTGCCGGTTGATCGTGGCTATGTTGAGCGTGGGGGACACACTGTGAAGTCATGGAGCGTGGGTGCGGTCGGGCTGGCCGGACTCGCCGCGATCGTTGCCGGGACCTATTCCGCTCCGGAGGTCCTGCTGGCTGTCGCCGTGATCATGGCGGCCTGCGTCGGCGTTGGCTGGCCGCACTTCCTGGGCATCCCCGCGAAGAAGACCCTCGCCGCCCTGATCGGGCTGCCCGGCATCGGCTCGGCCGTGGCGGCCACCTACCTGCCCGCCCCGGGGTTCCTGAACTGGACGCCCGCGTTCGTGGCGGCGGGCGTGATGGCCATCTTCGTCATGCAGCTGATCCGCGGCACCGGCCAGGCCCAGCGCCTCGAATCGACCCTGGGATCCTGCGCCGGCGTCCTGCTGTCCTGTCTTGGCGCCGGTTGGATCGCCTGCTCGCGCTTCAACGGGGTCCGGGAAATGCTGCTTATCGCGGCCATCAGCGCCGCGATCGCCCTGATGGCGGGCCTGATCCGCTGGCCGGACCGGATCGTCGCGCCGCTGGGGATCGTCGGGGCAGGGCTCGCCGGTCCGCTGGCCGGCCTCGTGCTCTCGGACATCGCCGTGCTGCCCGCTGCGCTCGTCGGAATCGTCGTCGGTGCCGTACTGGTCAGCTTCCGTCGGCTCGTGATCATCCGGGGCGAAACCTTGAACCTGCCCGCCATGCTGGGCATGGGTCTGGCGCCGGTCTCTGCGGTCGGTTCGCTGGCCTACTTCATAGACAAACTACTCATTCACTAACGCGTTAGGATGGCATCATGTCCGTACTTGCATTTGAAATTTTCTTCCTCGTCCTGCTTGCCGTCGCTGGCCTTTCCATGGCCTGGTTCGCCGGCTTCGTGGTGTACCGGCTCTTCAAAGGCCAGCGGTAGGCCGACCGGGCGAACACCCGTCCAACCCGTAGCTTCCAGAGGTAGCCGCTGTGCCGATTGAAATTCCTAGCGATCTGACCCCGGAAATCGTTCCGCTGTCCTGGCTCATCGGTGAGTGGGAAGGCCGGGGACGGTTGGGCGCCGGGGAAGAGGATTCCGAGCACTTTCTCCAGCACGTCTCCTTCACCCACAACGGGCTGCCCTACCTGCAATACCGGGCCGAGTCGTGGCTGACGGACGACGACGGAACCAGGCTTCGTCCGCTCACCGTAGAAACCGGCTTTTGGGCCCTGGAACGCAAACAGCGCGAGGAAGACGGCGGCCCCGGGCTCATCCCGGCCGACATTGTCCCTGTGCTCAAGAGCGCGGACGAAGTCGAGGAGCTACGCAACGGCGACGGCGGCTTCGACATTTCCGTTTCCATCGCGCATCCGGGCGGCATCTCCGAGCTGTACTACGGCCAGATCAAGGGCCCGCAAATCCAGCTCAGCACCGACATGGTCATGCGCGGCAGCCATTCCAAGGAATACACCGCGGCCACGCGGATCTTCGGCCTGGTGGACGGCAACCTGCTCTGGCGCTGGGATGTGGCCACCGGTAAGGGTTCGACGCCGGGCGGCGGCCTTGAGGCCCACGCCTCGGCGATTCTCAGCAAGGTCGGCTGAACCGCCGGTTCGGCCATCAGCCGGTCTTGCTGAAATTCCGAAGTCCGCAGCGAACGCAGGGAGCACCCAGTGAGCGACACAGCAAACGGCACCCCGAACACCGGCAAGTTCAGCGACCTCAAGGCCGTCTTCTTCAATGGCACCCTGAAGAAGTCGCCGGAGACCTCCAACACGCAGGGCCTGATCGAGATCAGCCGCCGGCTGATGGAGAGGCAGGGCGTGGCCACCCGTGTCATCCGCACGGTGGACCACGACATTGCCAGCGGCGTCTACCCCGACATGCGGGAACACGGCTGGGCCACTGACGAGTGGCCGGAGCTGTACCCGGCAGTTCAGGCCGCGGACATCGTGGTGGTCGCCGGTCCCATCTGGCTCGGCGACAATTCCTCCCAGACCAAGAAACTGATCGAGCGGCTGTACGCGCACTCCGGCCAGCTGAACTCCAAGGGCCAGTGGGCGTTCTACCCGAAAGTGGGCGGCTGCCTCATCACCGGCAACGAGGACGGCATTAAGCACTGCGCCATGGACGTCCTCTACAGCCTCCAGCACATCGGGTTCACCATCCCGCCGCAGGCCGACGCCGGTTGGATCGGCGCCGTCGGGCCCGGACCGAGCTACCTGGACGACGGCTCCGGCGGCCCGGAAAGCGACTTCACCAACCGCAACACCACCTTCATGACGTGGAACCTGCTGCACCTGGCCCGGATGCTCAAGGACGCCGGCGGCATTCCTGCCTACGGCAACCTGCCCGAAGAGTGGAAAGCCGGCACCCGATTCGACTTCGAAAATCCGGAATACCGCTGAGCGCTGAGGACTTCTACTTCATATGACTACCAAGAGCCCCCTGCTGTCGCGCCCGGGCGCCGTCGAAGCGGCCGGAGCGGACGCCGGCGTCGCCGCCCACTACGGCGAGCCGCTGCCGGAACAGCGTGCGCTGGCCGCCGGGACCGCCGTCGTCGATCTGTCCCAACGCGGCGTGGTCACCGTGACCGGGCCGGACCGCCTGAGCTGGCTCAACACGCTCTCCTCCCAGCAACTCACCGCCCTGGCCCCGGGCCAGTCCACCGAGCTGCTGCTGCTCAGCGTGCAGGGCCGGATCGAGTTCGACGCCCGGGTGGTGGACGACGCCGCCACCACCTGGCTGATCGTCGAGGCGGCCGAGGCCGCGCCGCTGGCCGACTGGCTCACCCGGATGAAGTTCATGCTCCGGGTCGAGGTCGCCGACGTATCGGCGGACTGGGCGGTGCTGGGCACCACCCGTCCTGTCCCGGAGTGGTCCGGGCTCCAGGTCTGGGAAGACCCGTGGCCGCACGTCGGGGCCGGCGGCTACTCCTACGCGGTGGTCGGCGAGGACGCCCACCCCGGTCTGGAACGGCCGTGGTTCGAGTACCTCGTGCCGACCGCCGCGCTTGAAGAGACCGTGGGCGCGCGCCCGCTGGCCGGCGTCCTGGCGGCGGAGGCGTTGCGCATCGCCGCCTGGCGGCCCCGGTGGGGAGCGGAGACCGACGACAAAACCATCCCGCACGAGCTGGACCTGCTTCGCACCGCCGTGCACCTCGCGAAGGGCTGCTACAAGGGCCAGGAAACCATCGCCCGGGTCCATAACCTGGGCCACCCGCCGCGGCGGCTGGTCTTCCTCCAGCTGGACGGGTCGCAGCACACCCTGCCCGCGGTCGGCAGTGAAGTCCGGGCCGGTGAGCGGAGAGTCGGCGCGGTGACCTCCGTGGCCCAGCACTACGAAATGGGCCCGGTGGCCCTGGCGGTCATCAAGCGATCCGTCGCCCCGGACGAGGCGCTGACCGTGATGGACGGTGAGGAGCCGTACACCGCGGCGCAGGAACTCATCGTGGCGCCCGACGCAGGGCAAGTCGTGGGCCGACAAACCGGGTTCCTGCGGGGAACCCGATGAACGGCGGAGCGCCCGACGACGAGGCCCTCGCCCTGGCCCACACCCTGTTCGACGCCGCCCGCGACGGAAGCTCCGCGCTGCTCGGCGGCTACCTCGCTGCCGGCGCACCGGCCACGCTCACCACCGCGGCGGGCGACTCGCTGCTCATGCTGGCGGCCTACCACGGCCACGCGGACACCGTCGGGCTGATTCTGGCCCACGGCGGCGACGCCAACACGGCCAACGACCGCGGCCAGACGCCGCTGGCCGGGGCCGTGTTCAAGGGCTACCCGGACGTTGTGAAGGTGCTCATGGACGCCGGCGCGGACCCCGACGCGGGCACCCCCTCCGCCCGGGCGGCCGCCCAAATGTTTGCCCGGCACGACATACTTGCACTCCTCGGATGACTGCTTCACCCCCAACTCCAGCCCTGGCAACACGCACCGTAAGGAACCCCCGATGGAAAACGTAGCGAGGCCGTGGGCCGCCCTCTGGTCCCTGGTGATCGGATTCTTCATGATCCTGATCGACACCACCATCGTCTCGGTGGCCAACCCCCGGATCATGGAAGGCCTGAACGCCGACATTAACTCGGTGATCTGGGTGACCAGCGCGTACCTGCTGGCCTACGCCGTTCCCCTGCTCATCACGGGCCGGCTGGGCGACCGCTTCGGGCCGAAGAAGCTCTACCTGGCCGGCCTTGTCGTGTTCACCCTGGCATCCCTCTGGTGTGGACTCTCCGGCGATGTCCAAACCCTGATCGAAGCCCGGGTGCTGCAGGGACTCGGAGCCGCCATGATGACGCCGCAGACCATGGCCGTCATCACGCGGATCTTCCCGCCGGACCGCCGCGGCGCGGCCATGGGCATCTGGGGTGCCACGGCCGGTGTGGCCACCCTCGTCGGACCGATCCTGGGCGGCGTCCTGGTGGACGGGCTGGGCTGGGAATGGATCTTCTTCATCAACATCCCGGTCGGCGTCATCGGCTTCATCCTCGCCCTGCGCTTCGTGCCCTCCCTGAGCACGCATCCGCACAAGTTCGATATTCCCGGCGTGCTGCTCAGTGCCGTCGGCCTGTTCTTGCTGGTATTCGGGATCCAGGAGGGCGAAACCTATAACTGGGGCACCATTACCGGGCCCATTACGGTGTGGGGCCTGATCATCGGCGGCATCGTGGTGCTGGCCGGGTTCGTGGCGTGGCAGCGGGTCAACAAGGGCGAGCCGCTGCTGCCGCTGGGGCTGTTCAAGGACCGCAACTTCTCGCTGGCCAACGTGGGCATCACCACGGTGGGCTTCTCCGTGACGGCCTTCACCCTCCCGCTGATCTTCTACTACCAGATTGTCCGGGGCCTTACCCCGACGCAATCCGCGCTCATGATGGTTCCGATGGCGGTGATCTCGGGCGGCCTGGCGCCGGTTGTGGGCCGCATCATCGACCGGGTCAACCCGAAGTTCATCACGGCCGGCGGCCTGACGCTGATGTCCGTGGCGCTGTTCTGGAATGCTTCGCTGATGCATCCGGACACGCCGCTCTGGCTCTTCCTGCTTCCCAGCGCAGTGCTGGGCGTCGCGAATGCCGGCATCTGGGCGCCATTGAGCTCGACGGCCACCCGCAACCTGCCGCCGCGCCAGGCCGGCGCCGGTTCCGGCGTCTACAACACCACCCGCCAGATCGGCGCGGTTCTGGGCAGCGCCGCCATTGCCGTGCTGATCCAGGCCCGGCTCGCGGCGGAAGTGCCCGCTGCTCCGGGCGCAGCCGGGGGAGCGAGCCCGATGGCCTTCGGCGGCCACCTGCCCGAGGCGCTGCACGACGGATTCTCGACGGCGATGGGCCAGTCCATCATGCTGCCCGCGGCGGTGGTTCTGCTCGGCACGGCCGCGGCATTGTTCTTCGCCAAGCCCCAGCCGCACTCGGGCTGGGGAGCCCCGGCCGCGGAGAGCCGCCGCGGGGTCGCGGACAGCGCCGAGGCCCAGCGGGGCTAGTACAGCTAGGCGCCCAGCAGCACGCTGGTCTGGATGCCTCCTGCGGTGAAGCCCAGGCTCCGGGCCAGGGCCAGCGAACCCTTGTTGCTGACGTCGGAGCGCCACTGCAGTGTCAGCCCGGACGCCAGGGCGTCGTGGGCCGCTATCGAAGCGGCCAGTGTGCCGACGCCCTGGCGCCGCCACTGCGGTGCCACCAGCACCCCCAGCTGCGCCAGGATGCCCTCCCACTCGGTGTAGGCGCCGCACGCCACCGGCGTCCGGCGGCCCGCTTCCACCTGCATGATGGTGAAGCGGTGTTCCAGCTCCGCGAGGCCCACTTCGTTGACGTCATCCGGCGGGCAGAGCGCTTCGAGTTCGATCGCTTCGGGGTTCCCGTGCGAGACAGTCAGCTCCTCTGCGGGTTGCTGCAGTGGCAGCTCGTCGGCGAAGAACAACGCGGCGGCGCCCAGTCCGTGGCCGCCGTGCCGCCGGGTGATGGTCAGCAGGGTGACGTGCTGTGCCAGCTCCTCTTCGGGATATCCGGCGGCCGCGTCCAGCGCCCATTGCGGCCCGACGAGGGCGGAGCTGCCAAAGAGGCGGAGAAACTGCACGGAACGGGCCGCCTCATCGGCGCGGGTGAGCCGGCGGCCCGCGGCGGCGCCGAACGCGCCGTCGTCGAAGCCCAGCCGGCGTGCCCACGCGAGCTGGATGATTTCAGCGGAACCGGGCTCAAGAGTCATGATTCAACCCTACCCAGCCCCGCGGCGCCCTGCCGCCTTAGCCGAAGAGGACCGCAGCCTCGTCGTAACGGTTCTGCGGCACGCTCTTGAGGTTGCCGAGCGCAGCGTCGAAGCCGACATGGACAATGTCGGTGCCGTTCAGCGACACCATGGTTCCCCAGCGCTTTTCGACGACCGAGTCGATGGCGGCCAGGCCGAGGCGGGTCGCGAGGACCCGGTCAAAAGCGGTCGGGACACCGCCGCGCTGGATATGTCCCAGCACGGTGGCCCGGGTCTCGATGCCGGTCCGGGCCTCCAGTTCGGGCGCCAGCAGTTCGGCGATGCCGCCCAGCCGCGGCCGGCCGAAGGTGTCCAGTCCGCGCTCGGAGTGCGGGGATTCCTGGCCCTCGGGCACGAAGCCTTCCGCGACGACGACCAGCGGGGCGCGGCCACGGTCGCGGGCCGAGAGGACCCAGTCGGTGATCTGTTCCATCGAGGCCTTTTGCTCCGGGATCAGGATGGCATGGGCGCCGGAGGCCATGCCGGCGTGCAGGGCGATCCAGCCCACATGGCGGCCCATCACCTCGGCGATCATGGTCCGGTGGTGCGATTCCCCGGTGGTTCGGAGCCGGTCTATGGCCTCGGTGGCGATCTCGACGGCGGTATCGAAGCCGAAGGTGTAGTCGGTGGCGTCCAGGTCGTTGTCGACCGTCTTGGGCACCCCCACGATTTTCAGGCCCGCGTCGGTGAGCCGCTTCGCCGCCGCCAGGGTGCCTTCGCCGCCGATCGCGATCATGGCGTCGATGCCGAGCCGATCCATGTTGGCCTTGATAACCTCGGGGCCGCCGTTGTTCTCGAACGGGTTGGTCCGGGACGTGCCGAGAATGGTTCCGCCCTGCTTGGCGATGCCGCGGACCAGGGTGCGCGGGATATCGATCACGTCGGCTTCGACCACGCCGCGCCAGCCGTCCAGGAACCCCACGAATTCCTGGCCGTGGACCGCAATTCCCTTAAGGACGACCCCGCGGATGACGGCATTCAGCCCCGGGCAGTCTCCGCCGCTGGTGAGGATTCCAATTTTCATGTCTCGGCTCAAATCCTGGTTCGAAGGGGTACAGGCAGAGCGCCACGCTGAGCTCACCTGGAAGTCTACTGGCGGATGTGGGGCAGCACACAACCGTTACCTATGCTCAACGCCCAATGCCCCGGCCTGGTAGGCAGGGGCACTGGGCGTAGGTGCGTCGGCGCGGCGGTCCGGCTCAGGGCCTGCCGGCGCGCCGCTCAAGGAAGGACTCCGCGATAATCGCGTTCCGCTGGTCCGGCAGGAGCAGCCAGGCAGCCAGGTAGAACACGAAGGCGGGTCCGGGGAGCAGGGCGAACAGCAGATACGCGATCCGGACGTACGCGACGTCGACGTTCAGCTTGGCGGCGATCCCGCCGCAGACTCCGCCCAGCCAGCGCTGCGGACCGCGTTTCAGGCCGAGGCCCCGGACGATGCTGAAGAACTTATCCATGGGTCAAGACTTCCCTGTCGTAGTGTCTTTGTCACGCCCGCGCGCGGACAGCACGCCGCCGATCACCAGTGCTGCACCGGCCCCGATCATCAGGCCGATCAGCACGTAGGTTCCGTTCAAGGCGATGAGGCCGAGCCGGGAGATGATGGTCAACGCCGCCAGGGCCAGGACGACCAGACCCCAGACCACAGTGCCCACCCGGGCACGCGGGCTGCCGGACGTCTCGGCCACCGCCGGGGATCCCTTCGATTCCGCTGCCGGATCGTAGCTGCTCATGTCAGTTCCCTTCCTTCACGGTGATGTTGCTGAAAGTCCCCGAGATCTTGACGATCAGCCGGCCGCCGGCCTTGTCCGTGTTGTAGTTGCTCTGCTGGGTCGTGGTGCCGCCGTGGTCGCCGCGGCCGTCATTGAAGTTGCCCATCGTCATGTCCGCCTGGACCTGCACCGGGACCGCGCTCGGGATGGCCACCGTCACGTTGCTCGCGGTGGCATCGACCCGGACCACGAGGTCTGCCACCAGCGGCGCACTCAGGTTCATTTTTGTCAGGTCCACGGTGCCGGCCCCGCCGGTAAGGTCGAATCCGTCCCGGGCCTGCTCAATGCTTACCGGGCTCCAGTCGACGTTCTGGAAACGGGCCCGGTCCGCGTTGGGAACCAGGTTGAAGATGCCGCCGATGATCAGTGCGACGACGGCGAAGAACCCCAGGATGCCGGCCGTCCGGCCACGGAGCCCGGAAACGAGGATCCCCAGCCCCAGCACGGCCGCGCCGCTGGCCCACACGACGGCGTTGCCTGAGGTGCCGAGATCGATCACGTGTGCGGCCTCGAGGGCCTTGATGCCGCCGCCCACCAGGAGGGCGAGGCCTACCGTGACGGCCACGGCGGGGGCGCCCGGCCCCAGATGCCGAGACCTCGGCGCGGGCGCCTGCTGCTGTGCCTGGCCGTATCCGCCGCCGTACCCGCCAGCGCCGTACCCGTCGCCGTAGGGCGGAGGAGGAGTATCCGACGGCGCCGGCCAGCCGGCACTGCCGCGGGCGGTGTCGCCGAGGGTGGCCGCATTGACGGTCCCGCTGCCGGGCGCACCGTCGGAAGGACTGTAACCGCCGGTGTCCTGGCCCGCGCCGGGGTGGACGGGGATGGGGGCCCCGTGGCGTGCCTTGTTCCGCTGGGTCAGGTAGTAGATGACGTAGATCGCACCGCCAACCCAGAACACCGTCCAAACGAAGGCGCCGAAGCCGTAGCGGTCCCACCCCCAAACGCCGGTGCCCAGGCTGGGGAACCCGATCACGGTGGTGATCAGGGCGCCCGTCATTCCCGTGCTCCAGCGGCCCGCGGCCGCCTCCTGGACGTGGATGCGTCCGTCGGGTTCCGGCAGGAAGGCCCACGCGAGCCCGTAGAGCAGGACGCCGACGCCGGCGAACACGGTCAGGACGATCAGGATGCCGCGCACGATCAGCGGGTCGACTCCGAGCCGCTGGGCGATGCCGCTGGCGACGCCGCCGACCCAGCGCTCGCGGCCCCGGTAGATGCCGTGGCTGCGGATCCAGTCGAAGAAGTTCTGCGGCTGCGCGCCCGGCGCCGGCGCCGGCGCCGGCGGTGCGCTGCTGTAGGGCGGCGGGGCGTAGGGCGGCGGCATGTACGGCGGCGGAGTGGCCCCGGCCTGGGCCGGGTACGGACCGCCCGGCGGGTAGAGGGGCGGGGCCTCCCCGGACGGTGCGCCGGGTGGCGTGGGGTTTTCGGCGGAGCCGCCGGAAGTGGCGTCCGGACTGTTTTCCGGACGGCCTAAAACGCTCGGGTCTTCATCTGGGTGCGGAGTGTGCGGATTCATACCTCGATCCTCCCGCCTGCGGCTGCTCGCGCTCTACTGGGGAAGACCCTGAACGATCCCTGAGCGGCCCCCGGTTCGGCCCGAAAGCTGCTCCGGGGAACCCCCGTCCGTGCTTGGATTGACCTATGACTACAGCTGTTTCCCGCCCGCCGTTGGCCCGCAGCAGCAACCGGGTGATCGCCGGCGTGTGCGGCGGCCTCGCGAACCATCTCGGCTGGCCGGTGCGGATGGTCAGGGTGGGCATGGTGGTGGCGGCGCTCGCGGGCGGGGCCGGCGTCGTGTTCTATGCCTGGCTCTGGATCATGGTCCCCACCGCGGACGAGAGCGCCAAACGCAACGCCCGGCAGCCGGCGTCGCCAATCGCCCCTGCGGTGAGTGGTCCCGCCGTGGGCGAGACGTTCGCCGGCGGCCATGCTGGCGCCCCGGCCGGTACCTGGCGGACGCGGTTCCCGGGACTGCCGTTCGGCAAGGAAATCCTGCTCGGCGCGGGGTTGCTGCTGGCAGCCGGGATCCTGATCGCGCGGCTCTTCGGCCTGGACGTCCCGCTGGGCACACTGATCCCGGTGGCGGCGATCCTTGGCGGCGCCGCGATCGCCTGGATGCAGCTGGACGAGACCCGGCGCGCGGGCATTGTGGACAAAACCAAGGCGGATCAGGCCGGCGGTTGGGCCCGGCTCGCGGCCGGCCTCGGCCTGGTGGTCGCCGGGGTGCTGCTGATGGTCTCCGGCTCGGGCTCCTGGGAGCAGACCTGGCTCGCGCTGCTGGCCTCCGTCGCAGTCCTGGGCGGGGTGGCGCTGGTGCTGCTGCCCTGGGGCCTGAAGTTCTGGCGCGACCTGGAGGCCGAACGAGCAGGTCTGGTGCGTGCCACCGAAAGGGCCGAGATCGCCGCCCACCTGCACGACTCGGTGCTGCAGACACTGGCGCTGATCCAGCGGCGTGCCGGCAGCGAGCACGACGTCGTCCGGCTCGCCCGGGCGCAGGAGCGGGAGTTGCGGGGGTGGCTCTACCGGGATCCGGGCCGGGACTCGGGCCGGCTCTCCACCGGGATCCAGACGGCGGCTGCGGACGTGGAGGACTCGCTGGGGCACGCCGTGGAGGTCGTGACCGTGGGGGACTGCGCTATGAACGAACGCCTCGAAGCCCTGGTCCAGGCGGCGCGCGAGGCGATGCTCAACGCGGCCCGCCACGGCGGAGGCGCCGTCTCGGTGTATCTGGAGGTCACGGACGACGCCGCCGAAGTCTTCGTGAAGGACCGCGGGCCGGGCTTCGATCCGGCGTCCATCCCGGCGGACCGCCTGGGGGTGCGGCAATCTATGATCGGACGGATGCGGCGCCACGGCGGCACGGCGACCATCGTGAGCAGCCCCGACGGTACCGAGGTACGACTGCGGCTGCCGCTCGCGGCCGCCGCGGCCGGAACCAACGGAACGCACGGAGCGGCCGACACCAACCGAGAGGACAACCAGTGAGCAGCCAGCCAGTCGACAGCGGCGGAGCCCCGAGCATACCCGCAGCCACCCGCGTTGTAATCGTCGACGACCACGCCATCTTCCGGTCCGGACTGAAGGCCGACCTGGACCCCGCCATCGTCGTCGTCGGCGAGGCAGGAACCGTGGAAGAAGCGGTCGCAGTCATCGCCCAGACGCGGCCCGACGTCGTCCTGCTGGATGTCCACCTGCCCGGCGGACTGGGCGGCGGCGGACGGGAGGTGCTGGCCGGCTCCGCCCCGCTGCTGGGCAGCATCAGGTTCCTGGCGCTGAGCGTTTCCGACGCCGCCGAGGATGTCGTTGCCGTAATCCGCGCCGGCGCACGGGGCTACGTCACCAAGACCATTTCCGGAGCCCAGATCAGCGACGCGGTGCGCCGCGTGGCGGGCGGCGACGCGGTCTTCTCCCCGCGGCTGGCCGGCTTCGTCCTCGACGCCTTCGGGACCGCCCCGGCGGACATCGCGGACGACGAACTCGACCGGCTGTCGGCCCGCGAACTCGAGGTGATGCGGCTGATCGCGCGCGGCTACAGCTACAAGGAAGTTGCCAAGGAGCTGTTCATCTCCATCAAGACGGTCGAAACCCACGTCTCGGCCGTACTGCGCAAACTCCAACTCTCCAGCCGGCACGAACTGACCCGCTGGGCCGCGGAGCGCCGCCTCCTCTAGGCCGCCATCCGACGCTCCCGCAGTTCCTGCCGGAATCCGACCGACGCTCCCGCAGTTCTTGCCGGAACCCTCTACGTCAGGCTGGTTGTGAGTCAGTCAGTGATTGAAGAGGAGCAGGAGTAGCCATGACTGTTGGTCCGCGAGGTATTAGCCGCGATGAGATTCGAGAATTGGTGCATCAGTATTACGTGCAGCCGTACGGGACGAGGAAGG
>NZ_JBFTMR010000027.1:0-25599 GCF_056397065.1 Arthrobacter sp. 05N428_2
ACCACCAACGTCCTCCAAGACGTCCTCACGAAGGGCTCCGGCCTGCTCATCCCACAAAAACTTGGCGTCCCGGACGCCGCAAAAACCGGCACCAACCAATACAACAACCAAACCTGGGTCATCGGCTACACGAAGGGCCTGGCAACGGCATCCTTCTTCGGAGACCCCTTCAATGGCGGCCCGTCCCGGCTTGGGCGCAACGTCACGGTCAACGGTAAGTTCTACCCCGTCGTCGACGGCGCATACATCGCAGGCCCGCAATGGGCGCAATACATGCAACACGTCGTCGGCCTCTACGACCACGGCGACTTCGACGCCCCACCGCAAAACCTCATCGGCAGTCCGCCGGCCGCGAAACGCCGATAATCCATGCCAACAGTCCCGGCATAGGATGAGGGACTGTCGGGCTGGCCCTTCACGGCTGTTGGTGCCGGGCGTGGAGGGAGTCCCGTCCTGCGCGCGCCACAGTGATGACTATCGCGCCGCAGGATGACTGCATTGCGCCGTGCCGAAGGTGGCGCCAGCCAGCGGCCCGGGATGAGCCGGAGCGTTCTTGGTTGAAGTGTCCGTCGATTTGCTGGACGCGGCAGCAGCAGGCCTGCTCCTTGCCGATCCGCGCGGCGAACTGCAGGTCGTGGCCTCCGCCAGCAAACAAAGCCAGCTCGTTGAGATACTCCAACTCCGGGGCGGCACGACATCCGCTCCCGGAACGGGAAGTGGCCCGAATTCCAAGCGGGCGCGCTCTTCCAGGGTTTCCGTTCAGTACACGCCGTCCCAACGCGGGTTCACGGCAGGATAAGTGGAGCCAAGGGCCTCTTCGAAGAACAACCCGGCGCGCTGAGTCGGGGGGACTCCGCCGTCGGCCAGGCCCTGCGGACGTCGCAATGATCAGCATCCTGCAGGAACGCGTCTAACGTGAGCCGGAGTTGGTCACCGAACAATAGCAACGCGCCTTGAACAGCAGGATCCTCATTGAACAAGCCAAGGGAGTCATTGCCGGCACCGCGACAGTAGACATGGAAGAGGCGTTCCCGACGCGCCCTAGTCCCTGGCGCCGGCACGCTCACCAGGATGGCAGTGCCGGCACCGGGCCGTCCGTCTCAATGTGTCCGGCGTCCCCACGTGCCAGCCACTGGAGCAGGCCCGCCCTCACTCGGCTCATGCTCGCCACCCCAACGGAATTCATCCTTGCCCTGGGGGGGGTATTGCCATGCTGCGCGCGCTCCAGCAGGCCTTTGTGACCGCCTTTGCCACGACGTTCTCGCTGGGGTCCCTGGTGACATTCGTCGTGACCATGTCAGGCATAAGTCTCTTCAACATCCACCCGGCATTCTGGGGACTGGTCTTCGGCTACGCGGTGTCACGGATTCTTGAACGCGCCGACCACGCCAAGGCCGGTCAATGCGTGCCGACTCCGCCTGGCGGCTTTGAGCGCGTCAGCGTGCTTGAAGGGAAGGGTCCGCCAGTGCATTATCGCCTGTTCGACGCGCTACCCGGTACGTTTCGCCCCGCCGTCGAGCGGGTGGTTAGGCTGGCAGGATGGCGACAGTAATTCTCGTGCGGCACGGCCGCACCACAGCCAATGCCACTGGACTGCTCGCCGGTCGGGCCGTCGGCGTCAGCCTGGACCAGCTCGGGCGTGACCAGGCGGCTCTGACCGGAGACCGGCTCGCGGCCGTGCCCGTAGTGGGGGTGGTGTCGAGCCCACTTGAGCGTTGTCAGCAGACCGCCCAGCTCATCCTCGATCGCCAGGCTGGCGCACCGTACGCGCCGATCGATCCCGATCTCACCGAGTGCGATTACGGCCAGTGGCAGGGCCGCACGCTCAGTGATCTCGCGACCGAGGATTTGTGGCCGGTTGTGCAGTTGCAACCGTCCGCCGTCGTCTTTCCCGGCGGTGAATCCATGGCCGCGATGCAGGCCCGGTCGGTGGCAGCGATTCGACGCCACGATGCAGCCTTCGAAGCCGAGTTCGGGCCAGGGGCGGTGTGGGTGGCGGTGAGCCACGGTGACATCATCAAATCAATCCTCGCCGACGCGCTCGGCATGCACCTAGACCTTTTCCAGCGTCTAAACGTGGGCCCCGCCTCGGTATCGATCGTGCGCTACGGCGCCAGTCGGCCGAGCGTCTACGCGACCAACACGGACGCGGGTAATCTGTCGTGGCTGTCAAACGGCATCCCCTCGGGCGATGCGCCGGTGGGCGGCGGTGCAGGGCAAAAGGCGCCATGAACCGCTTGTGCCTAAAATACTTACATGCCTACACGTGTTCACGAGTTTGCCTGGCCTGATCGGGTCGTTGTTGGCACCATTGGTCTTCCGGGGGCGCGCACGTTCTACCTGCAGGTCCGCGCAGGGACGCAGATGGTAAGTATTGCCCTCGAAAAGCAGCAGTCGGCTCTGCTCGCGGAGAAGATCGACGAAATTCTCGACCAGCTCATCACCGTCGAGGGCAACCCCTTCAGCGTTCCCACGAGTACTCCCATTGAACTTGTTGACAATGACCAGCTCGAGGCCGTTCAGGAGCAGTTTCGCACCGGCGCCATGAGCTTAGGTTGGGACCCAACCACGGCCCAGGTCGTAATTGAGGCCTACCCCATCACCGGCGCCGACGCCGATGACAACGGCAGCCCGCTCGATGAGGACGGCGCTGAAGTGCCCGAGATGCTGCTGGTACGAATGCCGGTCGGCACCGCCCGAGCGTTCGCCAAGCGCACCCGCGAGATCGTGGGCGCCGGGCGTCCGGCGTGCCCGCTCTGTGGTTACCCCGTAGACGCCGACGGGCACATCTGTACCCTTCCCGGGGTCTGATGCCAGCGCCGGACCTGTTGACGGCCGAGCTGACGCTTACCGGGCGCATTACGACGGCGTCGAACGCCACCTTCCTGGGCCGCATCGGCGACACGACGGTTGTCTATAAGCCAATAGCCGGTGAGAAATCGCTGTGGGATTTTCCCGACGGCTTCCTTGCCCACCGGGAGGTCGCCGCCTACCTGGTTTCGGAAGTCCTCGGCTGGAACGTGGTTCCACGCACGTGGCTGCGTGATGGTCCGTTCGGCGCAGGGATGGTGCAGCTGTGGCAGGAGGCAGATCCCGACCAGACCGCGGTGGACCTCGTTGCGTCAGAGGGCGCCCCAGAGGTCGGCTGGAAACACGTTCTCGAGGGACGAGATGCGAACGGGCAGATGGTTGCCCTCGTTCACGAAGACTCGCCAGCGCTCAGACGCATGGCGGTGTTCGACGTCATCGTCAACAACGCCGATCGAAAAGGGGACCACATTCTTGCCATGCCTGACGGACACCGGCACGGTGTGGACCATGGCCTCACCTTTCACCGTGACCACAAGCTACGCACAGTGCTGTGGGGTTGGCTGGGAGACGCTCTAACCGCCGAGGAACGCGACGGCATCGAGCGTGTCAGCGAAGGAATGCAGCGTGGGCTTGGCCGAAACTTGGCGGACTTGCTCAGCGCCGAAGAAATCGCCTCGCTTGCCGCGCGCTGCGCCCGGTTACGCTCGGCAGGGCGGTTTCCGGCCCCGAGCGGTGAGATGCCGGCGGTGCCCTGGCCGCTATTCTAAAAGGAGTCACGGCTACGGCTTCGCAAGCTGTGGCAGGTTAATGGCACGGATCGTAGGTCGCTGCGGGGCAGCGGTTGCTGGCCGCCCCTCGTGTCCGAGACAATTCGACCCGCCCCCAGTGGCAACCAAACGCTGGGCAGACCCTCCGGAGTAACTATGTTTGAAACAGTCGTGCGAGACGGAGTCGTCTTGAAGCCTCTTGAGACGTGGCAGGCCCGGGAGTTTGCCGAGCATATGAGCAGGGCAAGAGACCATATCCGGCCGTGGGTCGGACCGGCCTTTGTCACCGACACAGTCGACGGCGCCCGCGCTACCCTTCAGCGTTACGCCACAGCTACCGCGAATGATGGAGCGCGCATCTATGGTCTCTGGGATGGAGGGAAGATCGTTGGAGGCGTCATGTTTGTGACGTTTGATCCCGTCTGGGGCATTTGCGAGGTCGGCTGCTGGCTCGAACCCGAGGCTGTCGGAGGCGGCCTCATCACCCGGTCAGTCGAACTGCTGATGGAGTGGGCCTTCGTAGAGCGGGGGATGTCTCGCGTTGAATGGCGGTGCCGCACCGACAATGACCGCAGTGTTGCTGTCGCGCAGCGACTGGGGATGCATTCGGACGGCGTTCTTCGCAGTAGCTGGGTCTACGACGGGAAGCGTTACGACAAGGAGGTATTTTCAATACTTCGTGCCGAATGGATTAGTACGCGGCCTGTTATCGCTCAATGACAGACGCCGCTCCGAACGCTCGTTGGACCCGAGGCCGGACGCTTTCGCACGCAGCCAAGTGGATAGATGGCAACGAGACGTGTTCAAGTGCGACGGCCAGTCACCGCTGACGCGCATTGGTTGAGGGTGCCTGCGTGAGGAGCTCGTCGAACCGGCCCGTTGCGAAGTGCACGAACGGAGGCACCGGTATGAGCCGGCAGGCTGCTTGGCCCATCCTGATGATCCGGGTTCCGCTCCTCCGTTCGAATTCGTCCCCGATGCTCGGGAACAACCGGCCGTTATCGTCCGCAACATCGAGCGATTCGACCCATACCCGCTCGCCATCGACGATCTTAGGGAACCGCCGAATCTTCAACCGACGTGCAAAAGACAACGTCTCGGCGTGGTGCAGGAAGGTGTTTCGGTTATGCCCAACGCCAACGAGCAAGATGTGCGCCCCGAGGTCATGCAACCGGCCAAACGGCGAGTCTCGGCCCACTGCGAATCCCAACGGATGCGGCGCCACGATACGATCCGCGTGGCGTCCGTGGGCGGATACGGACACCTGGGGATGGGCGCTCCTAACGCTTCCCGGAAGCTTGCGAAATGCCTCGGCTATTGCACCCATTTCCGAGGGCATATCCGGATGGAACAGCGGCACCACGTCCCGGCGCCCGCGCGTGGCGGTATCTGGCACACCGACGGTACCAGGAGACGGATCTGCAATCTGAGGCGTAAACGCCGGCATGGCCACCGTACCGCCGGACCCGACGGCCTCAAGCAGCGAGGCCACGACGGTGCCGGCGCCGCCCGTCACGGTTCCAAGACTCGACAGTGACGAATGAACAATCACCGTCATGCCAGCGGACAGGCCGAGACGCTCCCATCCGCACGCCAAATCATCGAAGTCCAAGGATCCCCTCTACGCGTTCTTCAATCAGCCGACCCGGTGCCTTCTGGAAGTCTAGACGAGCGGCGACTGGGGTCTTTTTTCCTCGGATGCCGCCACGATCGGCTCGTGTCAGTCGCGAAGCGGCGACCCGGCGACCTCGAATCGGAATCCTCCGAAAGTACCGGACAGTAGTGGGCGTGCGGCCGAGATCGAGGCCTGCACTTCCGGCAACGCGAGGGAAGACTGATGCGCCTCCTCGCTCTCCCACAGTTCCACTACAAAGACGGTGTCAGGATCGTCCTCGTTCACGCCAACCTCGTAAGCAAGGCAGCCGAGCTGCCGGAGGGTCTCGCTCCGTCGAGTCAGATGGCGCACCAACTCGTCCCGCTTACCTGAGACGACGCCGAGCGTCCCCACATTCGCAAAGGTCATAGCACCACCGTAGTAGGACAATGCGACGTTCGGATCCGAATGGCGAGACGCACGAACCGGAAGCGGGCTTCATTCATGGGCGCACTGTGGCATGACGTTCGTTCTTGCGCAAGGGGGCTCTTCGGATCTGACACGGGATTATGAGGCGACGTCAGACATTGGCTGGCGTGATGGTGGCGCTCCTGTCCTTTGGCATTACGCGCTCACGACTTCATGGTGGCTGGTTCAGCTCCACGGTGGTCGAGGGTGCAGTACCGGTGGTCAGCGCAACCGAGACGCCGGCGACGCAGGCGGGGGCAATCAAGGTGGACTATCCCGCCCTTTTACTGCGTCACCTGCGAAGTGGTCACCACGTCCAGCCAGGGGCCGGCGGGTACGTTCGACCGGTCGATCCAGCTCCAGGCGACATGGTCGCTGTCGCCGTCCAAGTCAGCGAAACCCAGGCACCCGTTCAGCGCGGGCGAGACGTCCATGCCTGCGCCCTGGGTGGAGTCACCTGAGAACTGTTTATTGACGGGCCGGGCGTTGTTCTGACCGAACACGTAGCCCTTGTCGTGGTAGAGGCTTCCCGAGGAAGGCCCAGCGTCTTCGATCTGGCCGTAGCAGGTGTGCCCGTTCGGACCGGTGATCGCCACCCAGCGATTCTTCATGTACGAGTAGTTCGAGTTCGCGCAGTTGTTCTTGCCGGTAGCTGCGTTGTCGGCCGCCGCCCAGGTGATGACTGAGCAACGTTCCGCAAAGGCGGTGGCGTTGTTCACGTCGTCATAGGGAAGATCCAGGTAGAAGGCATTTTCCTTGGGCGTTCCCGCGGACGGTTCAAAGCCGTTCGCCGCTGTCCGTGCTTCGGTAGCGCACTTGAATGACGTGCCCGAACCAGACCCCGTGCCGTCACATGAGCCGTACACCGAACCTGCACAACCGGATGCCCAGGCGGGCGTGGTGCCAGTGTTCTTGCCGCCCCAGTGCATGGCCCACTGACTGTCGTACGTGGAGCACACCTGCGAGCCGTCCGCCAGGTTGGCATTGAAAATCTCGCCCACCCAGAAACTCGTGGACACGATGTTGGTATGGAGCGGATAGGAACTCTGTGCCGGGGGAACCGGCGAGGGAATGGGTGTCGGCGCGGGGGGAGCAGGCGTCGGCGCGACGGTCGGCGTCTGCGATGGCGTTGGCGTCGGCGTGAGAGTCGCGGTCGGCGTCGGAGTCGGAGTCGGAGTCGCGGTCGGCGTGGGCGTCGCGGTCGGCGCCGGCGTAGAGGTGGCCGTTGCCGTTGGTGTCGGCGCCGGCGTCTCGGCGGGTGCCGGTGCGAACAGGGCGTCTACGAAGTAGTTTGCGCCCGATCCGTCACCCCGGGGAATCGTTCCGTTCAACCCGGCAGCCTCGTACATATAAACGCCGGTCGCTTCGGTCGTGGTGCGCGTGACCGTTTCCAAGAGGTTGTTCGAAATGTTCCGGCCCATCTGGAAATAGCTGGCGTCGAATGCAAAGTGGCCGTCGCCCGCGCCATAGCTAACCGTGTAGTCATGGCCCGGCGTTGCAACGAACGGCGTCGAAAAATAGCCGAACTGCCACCCGGACGCAGACTGATCGGTGATGACCAAATCACGGACACTATAGCCGGAGGCAGTGTCCCAAAGGTGGGCAATATGGGAATTGTCAGTTGCACCAACCGCTTTATAGAACGCGATTCCGCCAATCGTCCCGGGTGCGTCTGTTTTGAACCGAAGCCCAAGTTCCACCTGCGCGCCGGAATCGCCCTTGTTTGGGCCGGCCCAGCCGGGATCCGAGAAAATGCCGTGGTAGGCCGTCGCGGCGCTCGCGGGCTGAGGGTGAACCGTCCCGATCCCGACCAGTGCCGCCAAGCCCAGCAGGACCGCAGCAATGAGCGCTGTAAGCCGTTTCGTGGACAACGCCCTTGCGTGTGCGTGCATGACTTCCTCTCGCTGCTAAGCGCCGAGCAGCGTATGGGTCCAAGGTGATCGTCAGCGTGTCTGATACACCCTTGGACCCAAAGCCGCCGAACAGCAGCAAGGAAGTCAAGGACGATGACAGCCTCCGATTTGGCGGAGGCCGTGGTGGCCTTGCCTGCTGGGAAGGTTACCTCGTAGGTGACCACTTGCCCGCCGGACTTGCCGGAGGTGAACGGGAATGTCGCGTCAAACGCCCGTTTGGAGTTGGACAGTTACGTTTGCAGCACCGCGCCTGTGCCTGACTTAACCGCTGCTGGTGGGCTTGCCTGCGTGCCGAGCCTCATGCCCGAAGGGAGCGGCATGGACGTGCCGGTGGCCGGGCCGTTGAGTTGCGGACTTCGCCGAGCTTCAGCGGGCCCCGGAGCTGCAGCCCGCGGACTCATTGGGCGGCCCCAGCCTGGGCGGCGTATGCGGTGGCCTGGGCCCGCACCTGGCGAATGTAGGGATCGGACTGGTTGTAGGCGTAGATAGCGTCGGTCCACCCCTTCGGGGATGAGAGGTCACGGCCGTGGGCGCAGAGATAGGTGGCCGCGCTGAGGGCGGCGTCGTCGATATTGAAGGGGTCCGCTGTTCCGTCCCCGTTCCCGTCCCGCCCCACAAGCCGCCAGGTGGAAGGAATGAACTGCATGGGTCCGACGGCGTGGTCCCAGCGGGCGTCGCCGTCCAGGGCACCCGCGTCCGTGTCAGCGATGGCGGCGAACCCGGCGCCGTTGAGGCTCGGGCCCACAATCGGGCTGCTCGCCTGCCCTGCGGCGTTGATGCTGCCGCCGCCGTAAGTTCCGTGTGCGGATTCGACGAAACCGACGGCCGCAACGGTGTTCCAGCCGATCCCGCACCCGGGAGTGGAATCGTTGGCCGTGGCGGCCGCAACAACGTAGGCCTGCAGCGCACGGGCGGGGATCCCGGTCTGCGCGGCAACCCGAACGAGCCATTGGGCGTCCGGGCTCCGGGTTACGTTCACGGCAGTGGTCATCCCGGAGGACAACACTTCAAGTTTCGCCTCCGCTCGCGGAGGTGCCGCAACGGCACCGAGGGCCTCTGCGCCGGGCGGCCGGGTCACCCAGAACGAGAAGCCGATGGTAAGGCCAATCGCGAAGAGGCTGAAAACCAGAAGGCGTTTTAGACGGAGCACGGACTAATCAAACCATCCGGGCTCCGTCACCGGTCGACGAAACGAGCGGAGGTGAAGTACCAGGCACATGTCACATCTCTCCAAGGCACGTCGCGTCCCGAGTCCAGCGTCATCTTCTCGAGGGGTTGACTCGCACTGTATTCCAGCCCTTGCGGACACTGGACTCCAGCCGAACCATACGGAGTCCGGCCCGATCCGACCGACAGTCGGCTCAGTCCCGAACCCAGAGCGAACGTTGATTCCGCGCGGTGGGAGGATGCCCTGGCTTGGAGGCTTGACGCCCTGTTCAACCGGATCTATTCTAAAACCAGATGGTTATAAAACAGTTAGGTTATGGTCTTGATGGCTGATGAATTGAGTGCAGTGTTTGGAGCGTTGGCCGATCCGACGCGACGGGCCATTCTGCAGCGGCTCGCGGAAGGCGATGCGCAAGTTTCCGATCTCGCGGCGCCGTTCAAGATCAGCCAACCGGCAATTTCCAAGCACTTGAAGGTACTGGAGAATGCCGGTTTGATTTCCAGGAACCGGGTGGCGACTGCCCGGCTCAGTCATCTGGAACCCGAGCGGTTCAAGGAAGCGAGCGAGTACATGGAGCGGTATAAGAAGTTTTGGGGTGAGTCCTTCGACAGGCTCGACGGCGTGCTGGCCGCGTTTCAGCGCGACAGCACGCACATGGGCCAGGGACGCGATGTCTGAGGGCCGCCAGCAGGAGATCACAGAACATGATGTCTTCATCTCTCGCTCCTTCGCCGCGCCCCGGGACGTGGTGTGGAGATTCTGGACCGAACCCCAACTCCTCGCCTCCTGGTTCGGGCCCGAAGGAGTTGACGTACCGGTCGACAGTGTCACGGTAGACCTCGTGGAGCAGGGCCGGTGGGAGTTGACCATGGTCGACAGCGCCACCGGGGCCAGTCACCCCATCCAGGGCCGCATCGTGGCCTTCCTAGCCCCGGAATTTCTTGACATCCAGCTGACCGCATTGACCGCGGCCGGCCTCGTGGACGACGTCGTGCTGCGGCTTCAGTTTCACGATCACGGCGAACGGACCCGCATGACGCTCCACCAGGGCCCGTTCACGGACCAGCTCCGGGACATGACCCGCACCGGCTGGGTCCTGTCTTTCGCCAAACTCGACACCCTTCTCGAAAGGCCCACAGCATGAAAACCACCTCCTCCCCGCCAACGCAGGTCACCCAGATAACCTCCGCGGACGGGACCCGCCTCTGCGTCGAACAGATCGGCATCGGCCCCGCCGTCGTTCTGGTGGACGGGGCCTTCTGCGGCCGGTCTTTTGGCCCCGCCCGGCCACTGGCCATAAAACTGGCCGATTCCTTCACTGTGTACTTCTACGACCGCCGAGGCCGTGGAGACAGTGATGATACGGGGTCCTACTCCGTGGAACGTGAGATCGAAGACCTCGCCGCCGTGATCAGCCATGCGGGCGGAAACGCCTTTGTCTACGGCATCTCCTCCGGCGCCGCCCTTGCCCTCGAGGCCGCCGCCGCCGGTGTCCCTCTCCGCAAACTCGCGACCTACGAGGCCCCCTACACCGGAGTCGGAAACGCCGAAGGAACACCCGTCGACCACGCCGGCCACCTGAATACGCTGCTCGCCCAAAACAAACGCGGCGCGATGGTCACCTACTTCCTGGTCAAAATGATCGGCGTGCCCGCCTTTGTGCCCGTCATGCTCCGCCTTATGCCCAAGGTCTGGAAGAGCCAAAAAGATGCCGCCAACACCCTCCCCTACGAGATCGCCGTTCTCAACAACTTCACCGCACCCACCGACCGACTCGCCAAAATTACTGTCCCGACCCTTGTCATGGTCGGCGGGAAAGCCGCCCCCGCCATGGCCACAGCCCAATTAACAACAGCCGCCGCCATCCCCCGAGCCATGCATCACACCCTCGCGGGCCAAACCCACCAAGTCTCAGACGCGGCCATCGCGGCAGAACTCCGCGGCTTCTTCACCGGCTGACCAGCCGCCGAACCTCACCAATCTCGCGGCTGTTTGATGCCTGCTTCGCAGCAGAACCCGTTTGAGCGAACCGGAAGACTGCTTTCAGTTGGCGCCCAGCCTCGACTCGTACAGTCGTTGGAGGTCGGAAAAATACCCCGGCTCGCAACGATTCGAAAGCGGAAGGAAACAGGTAGCAATGCCGACAACCCCCTCATTGAAGACCCGTCTGGGCGTGGGAGCAGCAGCGATCCTCGCCGCCGGCGCCATGGCCGCCGTGGGCGTCAATGCCGCCTCAGCATCCCCCTCGACCCCGGCCCCCTCGGCGACGTCGACAGCCGCCCCGTCGGCCGGAACCAAAGCCGGAGCCCACACCGGGCTGCGCGGCATCGGCGCCTTCCTGCAGCTCAAAGCCGACAGCCCGCAGGCAGCAGGCGACCGTGCCGCAAAGGCGGCGACAGCCCTGGTGAACCACCCGCAAGTGCTCGCCAAGCTCCCCTCCGCCCTGCAGGCGGACGTGAAGACACTCAAGGACGCCCCCTCGGCTGACCGGGTGAAAGACGCCTACAAGATCAAGACCACGGCCCTGTCCGGCGGATACGGTGCCGAGATCCAGAAGGCTGCCGAAAACCTGGCCAAGACCACGACGGAGACCGCGGGCCTGCGCCAGGAACTCCGGACCGCGTTCAGCTCAGCCAACCCGGGCGCCGGACTCCAGAAGGTCGCCGACCAGCTCATCAGCCACCCGAAGGTTCTCGCGAAGCTCCCGGCCAACCTGCAGGCTGACCTGAAGACCCTCAAGGCGGCAGCACCGGCCGACCTGGACACCCAGGCCAACAAGATCAAGGACACCGCGCTGAACGGCGGCTACGGTGCCCAGATCCAGAAGGCAGCCCAGGCCCTCGGAAAGAAGGCCGCTGCGGCCGCCCCAGCCGCATAAGCGGAGCCCCTGCTATCCCCACAAGCCGGGCAGCCCTTGTGGTTGCCCGGCTTTTGCATGTCCGGAACCGGTGAGGATGGCAGTCCACCACGCATGAGGAGAAGAGACCAATTCTCGAGGGCAGGGACGACCTGAATTCGTCAATACTTACATTCGACTGCCACCCAGCCCATAGTGCTGATTTCGGCGACGCCCGCGTCCAATGGGTCATGACAGCCGACTCCGACTACGCGGTCCCCGCCCTGGTTGACCTGAAGCAGGGACTCGCCATCGTCATGCTCGGCTTCGCGTTGTTAGTCCGCTAGATCAGCGGGATGCGTGCAGAAATCGTATCGGGGTGGCAGATCCCATATCGGACGGATCGTCAGGGGTGAAAAACAAAATCTGGCAGGAACGTCACGATCGCCACAGAACACAGCGGCAGGACCTCCTTAGATGGCGCGAGCACGCGCGCTGATTCGACGTCGGGCCCTCAGCGCCGGTTCTCGTACCTGGTAAGGACCACGCCGCCGGGAAACGTCCGGGTCTCCACCAGGCTCAGGTTCACCCAGTTGTCCAGGGCTGTGAAGAACGGCGTGCCGCCGCCCACCAGCACCGGATGGGTGACAATCGCGTACTCGTCGATCAGCCCGGCCCGCATGGCCGCCGCGGCGAACGTAGCACCGCCGATGTCCATGGAGGCGCCGTCGTCGGCCTTGAGCCGGGTGATCTCGGTAACCGCGTCGCCGGTGACCAGGCGCGTGTTCCAATCAACCGTCCTGGCCGTCGAGGAGAACACCACCTTTGGCATGTCCCGCCAGCGACAGGCGAACTCGATCTGCGCCGGTGTGGCGCCAGGCTGCTGGTCAGCGGTCGGCCAGTGGGAGCTCATCGTCTCCCACAGTCTGCGCCCGTACAGCGCCAGCCCCGTCGCCCCCACCCGGTCGGACCACCATTGGAACAGCTCGTCGCTCGGTACGCTCCAGCCGAGGTCGTCGCCGGGCGCGGCGATATAACCGTCCAGGCTCACGTTCATGCCAAAGGTCAGTTTGCGCATGGCGTCAGTCTCCCGTGAGTCGGTATTCGTTGTACAGACCAGCACGGTACGAAAAGTCATCGGTCAAGGCCACACCGAGAGCCGGTTTACCACCACGCCAAGCAGATTGTGGCCCGCGTTACACAACGCACGAAGAGGGAGCCTGATTCGCTCATATCCAGCGGCACCGTGGCACTCCGGCAGCAACGCCTAACGGCAGCACGCCACCGCTTCCCTGTCGTGATCGCCACTACCTTGGAGAGGCGAAGTGTAGGAAACCCCCGCCAGCCACAACGGCCGACGGGGACTTTTCAAGTTTGCCCTCGCCGCACTCTGCTTGACAGAGAGAGAAACTAAGTAAGCTTAGCATCTACGGGTATGCCGCTCGCTCGCAGCAAGGGCAGGCCGGCCTTCTGCGCTCCCCGGCTACCCTGAGTCATGACCGACCATCAAAAGACCTGGCACGAGGGGCATAAAGCCACCCTCACTCGAGGCCAGCGCGCCGCCGACATCATGCGAAACGGGATGGGGAGCTGGCCCTTCGTCGGCGGCTTCATCGGTTTCATGCTCATCTGGGCCGCCATCAACACCTGGGCGCTGGCCACCAATTCCTGGGATCCGTATCCTTACATCCTGTTGAACCTCCTGCTCTCGATGCTGGCCGGACTGCAAGGCGCCATCCTGCTGATCGCGGCCAAACGGCAAGACGCCATCGCCGCCGCCATGGCCCAGCATGACTACGACACCAACGTGAAAGCGAAGGAAGAGATTGAGCTGCTGATGGCCATCAACAGCCAGCAGCTGCAGATTCTGCAGGAGCTGAAGGAACTGGCGACCATTGAACGCTATGGTGCCGTCGATCCTGCAGGCGTCTGACCTGCGTCACTGTGGTTCTCCTGGGTAATCCTCCAGCGCCTGCTTCGGAACGCGGCAGGACCTGCCGAAGCGGGCAGAAGCCAGCCTAGTCAGGCCCGGTGATCTGCCGATAGTCATAGAAGTAGATGCCGTCCGGAGTGTGCAGCCCCACTGACCTGCCATTTCTGACCGCCACCACACCCTGTCTCCGCCCGTTGAACGGGTCGTCCCCGACTGCCACGGCACCAAATCGGAACGGTACGGCAGACGTGCGAGCCCACCAGACAGATCGGATGAACAACGTATGCAGCCACCCGTACCTGATTCGGGTTGCCGGCGAACCGGCCGCGAACTTCGGCATAGCGATCACTCCCTTGCAGCACAGCAAAAGGTGCTTCAGTCGTGTGCGGATCCGTCTGTCGTCATCACGCGGAATCGTCCCTGCACCGGTACGGCTCCATTGAAACCACGCTAAAGCATTTGCTCACCAGTCACACGAGTAACAATTACCTCATTGGTAGCGTTCATACCCTCCAGTAACACTTGCTTGCCTACTCGGTTAGACCGGGCCCGCCCCGCAGGCGATTCCCAGGCACGGAAGCGCCTAGAGCAGGGCAAGTGGCAACGCACGGACGGAAACGTGAGCGACGGGCCGCGCAACCTTTGCACCGGCGTCCGGAAACTGCCCCCGCCAGAACCGGGGCCGCAAGAACCCGGAAGACCACGACCGGCAACGAACGGACCCACCTGAAACTCGGGTCCTCAGCACCATCCTGCGCCATGAATAGAACCCCTGACGAGGGTGCTTGCGTGCCCGAGGTGGGACTCGAACCGGGCTCCAGCCCTTCAAAATCCGCCACTCCCCCGAAAAAGATCTCCAATCCGGCCCGGTCCGGCCCGCATACAACCCGATCGGGTTCCCAGAGTATGACCATTGTGCACACCCTCCTTTTGCCCACTTCGGCGCCCCAATCAGGCTGCTCAAACGACAGTCCGTCGAGCAGTTGTGTTTTGGCCGGGGTTTCGCTTCGATGCGAAGAGTAGGCCTCCGAAACCGGGCCGGCCCCGAACCGGCACCCGAAACGGGGCAGCCTTCTTATTGGAAATCGACGACCGTCATGCCGGCGCGTTCCGCCTTTACGAACATCTCGTGGAGAAGCGAACACCAACCTGCATGACCAACCGACATCCCGGCCAACACAACGTGAACACGAACCTCGGATGCCAGACCTTCATCCAGACGTTCTTTCAGCACTCCTATTGGGTCCGTCCGAAGTCGTTCCTCCGCCTACCCCTACCAAGACTGGAACCGCTCGATCGGCGTCCCCGTGGAATGGTGGATCCAGTGCCGCCTCAGCAGC
This sequence comes from Arthrobacter sp. 05N428_2, assembly GCF_056397065.1. Classification (NCBI taxonomy): domain Bacteria; kingdom Bacillati; phylum Actinomycetota; class Actinomycetes; order Micrococcales; family Micrococcaceae; genus Arthrobacter; species Arthrobacter sp. 05N428_2. Next base: position 14,831 of record NZ_JBFTMR010000027.1, read on the forward strand.
TTGTTGGGGTGTCCGGGCGCCCGGCGCCTGCCACCCAGGATCGGCGATCGCAAGGTCGGTGGGGGTTCAGGTGCCTTCACGCGCTGGCGACGACGAAGAGTCCGGCGATGCCGAGCCCATAAAGCACCAGCACCATGAGGGAGTCGGTTCCCATCCTCGCTATCCGTCGTTTTGGCCGAAAGAGCAGCCCGAGCAGGTACACGACGGTGAGCAGGATCGCCAGCGCCGTGAGATAGATGTCGGTGGCCTGGCCTGCGGCAGGACCGTTTTGCCGGAAATGAGGACGGCCAGAAGGAACAGAACTGGAAGGAAGGCATTTCCACCGAGATGTCACTGACCGCCAGTTTGTAATCACCTTGGCCTACCGAGGCCAGACCCGTGGAAATTTCCGGCAGCGACGTCTGCGCACGTCAAGTTTCTGGGACAGTTTCATCGTTGTTTTCGGTTACGCGGCCAGGGGTTCTTAGTCGCGGGTCTGGTGGGCGGTGAGGGATGCCGCCCTGCGTCAGGAGTGTCCAGAAGAGCAGCAAAGCAGGCGGGCGAGTCAAAGTGCGGCAGGCAAAGCCAGTCGATGGAGCCATCCGAGCCGACAAGTGCAGCGGTGTGCAGGTCACCGACGAGGGCGTAATCCTCAATTCTGGCCACCTCAGAGGGCCTTAACTTCGAGGACGACTTTCACATCTGTGTCCTGCCGGCGGAAGGCGTCCTGAAAATCGGCCAACGGCACCCGCCGGGTGATCAGGCGCTGCAGCCATCCGTTGTCTGCCTTCTCGAGGGCTGCCACAGCAGCCTCGTAATGACTGCGGTTGGCATTAACGCTGCCGAAGACAGACTCGTTACCAAGCACCAGGGCCCGGTTGACCGCACCGACGTCCACTGGTGCACTTCGGCCGGTCGAGGACACTCCGGTCAGGCAGGTGACCGATTCCAGGGCCCGGCAGGTGATCGTTTCCATCACGTCGGCCTTCACGCCCGAGGCGGTGAGGCCCTCGGAGTGATAAGTGGCTCCGAGACTGCGGACCAGATCCGGCTTCGGTCCCCCGGTTACCCGGTCAAAGACGTGAACGTCGAGACCTCGCTGTACACCCAGGAGCGCGGCAAGCAGGCCTACCGGGCCGGCTCCCGTGACGACCGCCCTCCTCGGTTGGAAAAAGGCCCGGGAGCCGATCGCGTCGATGTGTTGCCACGCCTTGGCCACGATTGTCGTTGGCTCCAACAAGACTCCGGCGGTCGCGAGGGACGGGTTGAGTCGGACCAGCGCACCGGGGTCGGTGCGGTAGCGATCGCGGGCAAACCCGTGCAGCCCCTTGATGCCGTGCTCTGTGTACCGGCCATTACGGCACATGTCCCACTGGCCCACGGCACAGGCGGGACAGGGCACCGGGTCAGGCCGCCGGACGATGCACACCACGAGATCGCCTGCGCTGAATCCGGAAATTAGGTATCTGCTTAGATGAAGTCGTTCCGCGGCCGCGCATGGTCGGCCGTTCCGCTCCTCGGGGGCGGTTGTTGAATCCAGGTCTCACAGGAGCGCAACAGGTTCCCTCTGTACCGTCCTGCGGATGGGTGTACAACCGAAACCCGCCGCGGTCACAGATGACGGGCCGAGCTGGCGACTCGCCACCAAATGGGCGAAAGCGGAGACCGTGGCCATCTTCGCCGTCTTCGCCCTCTACGCGGCCTTCCTGCTGAAGCTGCTTCTCTTCTCTCGTGCACCGGGTTCGGAGAGATCGATCAATCTCATCCCGTTCGCAAGTATCGCGGAATATGCGTTCAGCCACTCTCCCGGGACCGAGAGAGTTGCGTTCGCCAACGTCGTCGGGAACATCCTGATCTTCATCCCGCTCGGAGTCTCCGCATCGTGGCTCCGACATCGGGCGGCCGCATGGCTGACCATGCTCACAGTCGCCTCGGTCAGCGGCGCCGTAGAGATCATCCAGGGCGTGTTCGCGGTTGGAGCATCGGACATCGACGACGTGATCCTGAACTGCATCGGAGGACTCATCGGAATGCTCGCATTCTGGCTGCTCTCCGCGATCCTGCGCGAGCGATCCCGAGTACGGACCGCGATGGCCGTGTTGTCACTGCTTTCGATGCCCGTCTGGTTGTACTTCTTCTTCATCATCCGACTACACATGTGAACACGACCCACAACCCTCGGCCTCACAGCAGAGCGGCCCGAGATCAGGGTGTGTTGCTAAAGCTGTCGTTGAACCATGCGAAGACGGCACGTCAATGAAGCGCCCCCGCCGGTTGGAGCGTCCTCTCAGTCGCTGTCGTGGGGGATGACGAGGTCCTTCAGGGGCGCGGGGTCGGTGTTCGTGGCCTGCTGGAGGAGCCGGTAGAACAGCAGTCCGCGGCTCTTTGCGGTGCGTCGGTTGAAGCGGAAGGTGAACTCGTCGAGGTAGTAGGCCAGTTGCTCCCTCGAGATGCCCTGATGAAGGGTGCCGTTGATCCAGCGCTTGAGCTGGGAGGCGGCCATATGGACGGCCGGCATGTTCACGTGCGCCGGGACGTCCGAGCCGAGCTGTGTGATGTACTCGTGCTGGAAGACGAGGTCGGCGAAGCGCCTCAGTTGCCTCGCCCCGTCGGTGCGGATAGTGGAGCCGGGGGCGACGACGCGCTGGCCGAATTTCACTAGCGCTAGCCTGCGGTCGATGGGCCCGGGTTCGAGGCGGACGCGTCCGATCCGGTTGTGGTCCAAGTGCTCAGCGGCGACCAGGATCGAGATCTTGTCCGGGCCGACGCCGGGCATACCGCGATGGACCCCGCCGATGAAGCTCTCGTCGACCTCGACCAGCCCGGAGAGCATCTCGCGCTCGGGCCGGACCATGGCCCGGCGGAGCTTGTGCATCCAGGCCCACGCCGTCTCATAGGAATTCAGCCCCAGGACCCGCTGCAGGCCGAGCGCGGACACGCCGTTCTTCTGCGCGGTCACGAACCAGACGGCCGCGAACCGCGTGCGCAGCGGAGTGCGGGTGCGTTCGAAGATCGTCCCGGCCGTCACCGACGTCCGACGCGAGCATCCCCGGCACATCCACAGCCCGGCGCCCGTGCGCCAGTAGTCGCGCCCGCCGCTCCGGGAGCAGACGAAACCGGCCGGCCATCGCAGCCCCGCGAGGTACCCGAAGCAGGCCTCTTCCGTGCCGAACCAGTCCCGAAACTGCCCGGACGTCTTGGGATAGTCCACCCCGGCACGAGGCATCGGCGGCGACAAATCGGCCATACCTCAGCCTACTTCAGCTAGGCAGATACCTAATATCCGGAATCGTCTGGAGCCTCGAGGACCCGTCCCAGGTTCTCGTGGCCCAGCACAAGAAAAGACGCTCCAGGCGGCGCCTCTCCGTACTCCCCGGCGTTGATCTCCAGATCGGTGCCGCAGAGCCCAACCGACAGAGCCTCGACCAGGACCTGTCCCTCCGCCGGTTCAGGCTCGGCTATGTCCCTCAGCCGGAACGAATCTTTGTCTCCCGGAACAACGGTTAAAGCTCTCACGATTTCCTCCACACAATAAAAGGCCGCCCGGCGGACTGAATGACCAATGGCACCTTCCGGCAAACTAATTCCCGGAAGTGATTCGTTTTGCGGCAAGACCGCCGCATCCACCTGACAGTGGGGATGGGCTGGGCCGGACGAACGTTCGGCGCCGGCAATTGTTCAGCTGCTGCCGGCACGGACGGCGGTAACAGCAAGGATGAAACCGGTCAGGGCGGAAGTCGCGCATAGGATCCAAAGCATGCCGATGAGACCGCTGTTCTGCCGCACGATGTCGGGACCCGCACTGGAAGCAACCCCAACCCGGATCAGAGCGGCGCCCGCGCTGGCGGTGGGGATTGCCCAGCAGAGCCACTGGTAGATCGTTGTAGACCCTTGTTCCATGGTTTGATCCTCCACAGGACGGGACGTGCGGCCGTATGCCAACACGAAGTATTTGCATAGACGCTACCATTGCGTAAGCGCAAAGAAAAGAGTCGGGGGTTTCGATCACTGCCTAACGCCCAAAAAAGTCCACACTCCGCTGCGGCCCTGTCCAAGCTTCCGCGCGGGGGCATCGAGCCGGGTCCGGAGGGTACTGGCTCAGCTATCGAGCGTCAGTGCGAAGCGCCCGTCGTCCGTTCCGGTTTCTCCCGAGGCTAGCGCGAATGCTTCCATGGCACCGGCAAGGGAGGCCCGCATCGCCGCAGGCAGACGTTCCATCACGACCACCACAGCTTCGCGGCGGTGCGACATCACCTGCTCCACCAACTCGCGGCCCTTGACGGAAAGGACCAGCTTGGACAAACGCCGATCCTGGGGATCCTCCCCGCGTTCAATCAACCCAGCCTGCACCAGGCGCTCACACGTTCTCGTGGCGTTGGATGGATGGACGCCCAGTTCAACGGCCACGGCCCCAAGGTTCTGTGGTCCGCCGTTCGCGATCAGCACCAGCACCCGTAACTGTGGGGTCGTCACCACGTCTTCCACTTCTGCCACCGAGCGGGCGGCCACCCGGAGGAAGACGTTGGCTGCCCGGACTACAGCATCCACCTGGCCACCGTCGACCGTGGGGGCCGCTCCTTCTGCGGATTGCTTGGCAGCTTCTGAATCAGTCATGCCCACGAGTATCCATCGATCTATTGCGCGGAGGCAATATTTGCAGAGTTGCAACACCTTCCTCAGGGCTGGCTCTCTGGTTTGGGCGAGCGGCCGGCAGGCTTCTGTTTCCGAGGCTGGGTCCGCGGGGCGCCGCCGACGACGCCCAGTCCAGACCCCTTCCGGGAAAGGATCAAAGCAGCCGGACACCCCAGGCCGCGGCCGTCGACTCACCGGGTTCGAGCCGGATCACTCCTTCGCCTGTCGCGAATGCGTTCGGCGGGCACGTCATCGGTTCGGTCCCGAGTCCTTTCCGGCGCCGGGATTCAACGAGGGTGTCAGCGGTGTACAACTCGACCAGCGCGTACCCCTGATCCACCCACAACTCGGACGTCCGGCCGTCATGTCCGGTCAGACGCACCCAAGCCCTGCCCTCGGCGTCGCGGACCAAGTCGGTGAAGGCGTGGTCGATGGCCAAGTCCCCGATCCTTCTGGGCTCTCGGAAGTCGAACACTGTACCGCCGACAGATTCCCGGCCCGTGGGCAATTGGCGTTCAGCATCAGTCGTTATGCGCGTTCCGGCATTCATCTGCAGGGTGCAGCCGTCGATCGTTTCATCACCGCCCGTCGCCAAGTAAGGATGCTGGCCGCATCCGTAAGGCAAGGCGTTCTCGCCGATGTTGGTCGCAGTGGTCGCGACAGTGAGGCCTCCAGCGTCGAGCCTGTATTCCACTCGCACCTGGAGCTGAAACGGGTATCCCTCCAACGGAAATAGCCGGGTACCCATCACCGCACGATCGGCATCGTGTTCGAGACGCTCCACGGACGCCAGCATAGAAATCCGTGGATCGCATTGTGCTTTGTCGGTTCCGTCAGAGCAACCTGATAGTCAGTTTCATCGAAGCGGTACCGCCCATCTGCCAAGCGGTTTGGCCAAGGGATCAGGGGTGTGCCATGGGCTCCGTCGCACATGGCGTCCCGGCCGTACGGTTGCAGCACATCCCTGCCTGAGTCCGTGTACTTTCGGACGCCACCGCCGGTCTCCACGATCGTCGCGCTCTGTCGGCCGTGGCTGATTTCGATCTGACGCCCAGAAGGAGGAAGACTCATGCGTGCCAGTCTGCGCCGCGGTGCACCGGGTCCGCAACCGCAGGTGAAGTGCTCGAAATGGATCCAGAACGGCTTCTGCGGTTCTGCCGGCGAGACGCCGACGGCGGCAAGTGCCTGAGCAGCGCGGTCACTTGGACTCTGGTCAAGGAGGGCCCAGCCACGTCATCGCCCACCGCATCATGGGCGGCTGGCGCCTCCAGATACTCAAGAAATGACGGAAACGTTGGCCGTAGCGGGGGTGAGTACTCGTCAGGTTGGGTCGCTGGCTCGGAACACCCTCTTCAAGACACCCTGTGGGAGTTGGGCGGCTGAGGACGGCCGCCCAGGAGCCACGCGATACCGCCGGCAACGCTTCCCAAGACCAGGACGACGAGCCAAATGTCTCTGGGGAATGTGCGCATGTCCCGCTCATCGGTCCTGCTGAAATCGATCAGGCTATATACCCAGAGGCTTAGGCACGGGACCAAGACGAGAACGGGCAGCCAACCTGAGTTCAGGTTTGCGTCCATGGGACCAGTATGCGCCGTGTAGGCCATGGCAGCTGATGGGACCGACTCGTCAATGATTCGGGCTGGGATTCTCCTCTTTTTGATGAAGCAGCTCGGTTGAGGCGAGGCGTTGGCACGGTTTGCTTCGGCCAGCAAACCGTGGGGCCACTACGCGGGCGGGACAACGCTGACCGGCACCTCTGAGGTGCAGAGGACTTCTGGCATTCCGAGCCGACGACTCCTGAAACTAACACCGGACGCTGTTGATCAACCCAAGAAGCGCCCAAAGCTACGCACCAACCTGACTGACGGCCAAGGACGGCGCCGAACTTCATCGCCAAAGCTGAACGAACGGCGCGGTCCTCCTTTTAGCAGTTGCCACGGCATCCCGTGGTAATCGGCGGACGTCAGCCACTCTGGGGGGCTGACGGTCCCTCCGTCCGCGCTGTAACTTGCGCACACCCCGACTTCAGGACCGCCCGAACAAGCCGACCAGCCGTGCACGGCCGATGGCGTGCGAAAAAAGGTTAAATCCCAAAAGAGCAGGGCTGGCTTGGGCAGTGATGTCGAGCTTATCCACGTCCAGCGCGTGAACCACCACATGGTAGTGGTGGACACCGTGGCCAGGCGGCGGTGCGGCGCCAACAAAGCCAGCGAAGCCGGCGTCGTTGTGCAGTTGCAACGCGCCTTCGGGCAGTCCTTGGTCCGCCGCGCCGGAGGGCAAAGAGGTGGTGGTCGCCGGCAGGTTACAGACAGCCCAGTGCCAGAAACCGCTTCCGGTTGGGGCGTCCGGGTCCAGCACGGTGAGCGCAAAGCTCTTTGTCTCAGGAGGAAAGCCAGACCACGAAAGCTGCGGTGACTGGTCCTGGCCCCCCTCTATTCCCATCTTTCCGCTGCGCTGCGCCGGAGCGAGCGTCTGGCCGTCCCCGAAGTCAGTGCTTGTCACCTTAAACTCCGGAAGCCGGGGAAGTTCTTCGTACGGGTCACGGGAATATGCCATCGATCAATTTCTCCTCTTTAGCAGAAAGGTCGGTCAGCAGAACATTTGGGCAAACCGTCCTTTCGCCCAGAATACTTCTATCCGGGCCCGGGGAGAAAGCAGTCCTGGCCCACGTCATATCCGGTGAAACCCCTGGCATGGCGGAGAAGCCTGCTGGAAATCGGCAGCGGGTCAACGAAGTCGCCCCCACCACCAACCGCAGACCGCCGTGGACTACGGACAGAGGAAGGTTTGCTTGATTGCTGACTGAGTCGTTCACGCACCTGCTACCGGGGAAGGCCGTGCCGGACCAGCGCTAATATCGGAAGGTGCACAGGGTCCTGAAACATGCGAAGGAACTAGTCCGTATAGAACCCGCACAGGGTGACCATCTGCCTGCCTTGCGCGTCGGACTCAGCGTCAGCATCCCGCTCCTGGTTCTGCTCGCCCTTGGCCGCCCGGACTTGAGCATCTACGCAGTCTTCGGCGGGTTCACCGCCATGTACGGACGCAGAGACGGCTACCGTGCCCGGCTGGTGCACCAGGGCCGCGCTGCCCTTCTTCTCACCTCGGGCCTAGCCGTCGGCGTCCTGCTTTCCTTGTTCCGGGCCCAGTCCTGGCTTCTCGTCATTGTCGAGTCGCTGTTCGCCGTGGCTGCATCCCTGGCTGCGGACAGGATGCGTCTCAGACCAGCCGGGCCCTTCTACGCAATCTTTGCGCTCGGCGCCTGCGCGTCGGTGCCGACAACGATTCCGTTCTGGCTCGCGGTCAGCATTTGCGTTGCCTCCGCGGCGTTCTCCATGGTGGTCGGGATCGCGGGATGGGCCCGGAACCGGAGTTGGCACCCCGCTCAGGCACCGCCAGGAGGAGCCGCGGATGCGCGGGCAGTGCGCGTGCACGCTGTCCGCTATCTCATTGCCGTAGCCACCGCCGGCATGCTCGGCGTTCTCGGCGGCGCCGGACACGCCAACTGGACCATGGCCGGGGCCGCGGTGCCCCTCGCAGCAACGAACAGGAAGAGCCGTATCCTCCGCGGCATCCACCGTGTGATTGGGACGCTGGCCGGTATCCTCCTCACCGCCCTGATCCTGCTGCCCGGTTTCGACCGGACCACGCTGACGGTGCTCCTCATGGTCCTGCTCTTTCCCACGGAGCTTTTCATGATGCGCCACTACGGGCTTGCCATGATGTTCTTCACTCCTGCCATCCTCCTCATGAGCCAACTGGCCTACCCGATCAGTAGGCACGTACTGGTCATGGACCGGGGAATCGAAACGCTCATCGGCGCCTCCGTCGGCATTGCAGTCGCCATCCTCGTCCGCGAGCCCTCCGTGAGCGTGGCCACGCCCATCGTGGCGCGCAGTGCGGACGCGTAGGCAAAGAGCTAGAGGAAGGTGGCGTGTCTGGCCGTCATTTGGTGACCGGGTCCGTCAAGGCCGCCATCGGCGCTTCCTGGCTTCAGCTCGCGCACCGATGAAACGCCAGAACGCAGTGCTGGGCATCGACGGCGCCCTCGGCCTGCCCTGTCGAAGGTCCCTTACGGGAGCCTGGGCCAAGCGTCCTGGTGCCCCGCTCCACGCGATCTCCAAGGGCGGCTCCTGGGGATCGGACTCCGAACCGGTCCTTGCGGCATTCTTGGCGGCGGCAATCCTGCTGACAGCCTGGGTTCCTCATGAGCTCTATTCCGCCAACCGAAGGTGGACCTTCAGGTTCCCACCGGGCTATGACCCGACGCCCCGGCCGTTCACCAGGTCGATCGGCCGCCGGGCCGGGCGGAGAGGCTAGCCATGGAGTTCGTTCCGACGACTGAGCCGTTCACATGGTCCCTCCCCCACCACGCAAGAATGCTGCAGCCGCACGCGACTCCATAGGCCGCAAATCCGAGGACGCCGGGCCGTTGCGGCAGACAATCGGCCTGCGAATTTAGTCCTACTGGTTACTGGCGTAGTAAGCGGCCGCCATGTCCTGCTTGGAGCGTCCTTGAGAGGCAACCCGTTCGAGCCGCGCGGCCGATGCCTCGACCCCGTCGAGCCGAAGGCCGTATTCGTTGGCGGCGTCGAGGATGAGGTGGGCGTCTTTTAGGGAGGTGTCGACCGCGAACGACGCCGGTTCCAGCCGATCATCGAGGATGAGGCCGGCCTTGATTCGCAGAAACGGCAGATCTAGGCCGCCGCCTTCGATCAGGTCAAAGAACTGCTGGGGATCCACCTCGAGGGCCTCGGAGAGGGCCAGGATCTCGCCGGCGGCATTCGAGGCAGCGAGGACCCAGCTATTCGTAACGAGCTTAAGCCGGGTTGCCGAACCCGCGGCCGGATTTTCACTAGTCCAGACTGTGCGTGCGCCGATTGCGTCCAGAACCGGTGCCACCCGCTCGCGCACAACTTTGGGTCCGGCAGCGATCACAAGGAGTTGGCCGGCTTCAGCGGGCTCACGGGTGCCCGAAACGGGCGCTTCGACGAAGCCGAGACCAACCTCATCGGCCAGAGCTGCAAGGGCCGCGACATCGTTCACGCCGACAGTCGTGGACTGCACCCAAGCTGCGCCCTGCCGGATTCCAGGGGTGGCCTGCCGGATTACTTCGGTCACGGCGGCGGCATCGTAGAGCATCGTCAGTATCACGTCGGCGCCAGCGACGGCTTCGGCCGGGGACAAGGCCACCTGCGCTCCGGCGTCGGCAAGTGGGCCGGTCTTGGCCTGGTCCCGGTTCCACACGTGGACCTCGTGTCCGGCCCGCAGAAGGTTGCGGGCCATTGCAGCCCCCATAATGCCGGCTCCCAGCACTGCCACGTTGCGCTTCGCGTTCATCATGTCGTCCTCTCGATCGTTGTGCAGCTGCTAACGTCCGTCGCGGTTTCCGAACTCTTCACCGAGCCTGCGACGCAATGCCGGAAGTCGACCTTCGAGTTCGGCTCCCCTCGGCAACGACCTCGAGGCCGAGCTGGCGCTGCGTCTGGCCGTCCAGGACCTGCAGGTGCTGGCCTCCGAAACCCGGCCAGGACTTCGGAAAATAATCCTCCGGCTTGTGATGCAATTTCTCCGTCAGCGCGTCCCTAAACGCCTGCCGGATCTACGCCGGGTTCCTGCAATGTCCAAATTCTATGGGCATCCGGGCGGTACGGCTTCCGAGCGCCCCGTACCGCTCTCCAACTCTCGCAAGCACTAGGCTCCCCCGAAAGCCTGCGTAGTCCGTCCCGCTCCGCCACTCGAGGCCCAGTCGAAAGCCGAATATGTGGACACTTTCCACACCCCTTCTCCCTACCTAGGGCCTCTCCAACAGCAGTACCCCGGATTGACGGGGCGCGGCACCTCTCTGGCTTGACAAGGTTTGCCCGGCCCTACCTGCTCGCGCCCTCGCTCCTTGCCGACTGGCTGTGACAGGTTTGGATGGCCCCGGTAGGACGGTTATCTGGCCCCCACTTCATGACTCGCCGGGCGCTTGTAACGGTTATTTGTGGCCCCACCTTCAACGTTGGGACTGTGGAATTAACGGTGTATCCGGCTCGACACGCCAGGCGGTCTGCTTGGCAGGAATGAGCTGGATATGCCGGTGACACTGGATGCCGTGAAGACTGCGGACACCACTGCGAAACCGAAGGAAGATTCGGAGGCTGAGGCCGCCC
>NZ_JBFTMR010000028.1:0-33355 GCF_056397065.1 Arthrobacter sp. 05N428_2
CCCCCGTCCCGGCGCCCGCGCCGCCGCGCCCGGCCCCGTCGCCCGCCGCCTTCGCGGCCCGGCCGAAGTCGACCCCGTCTGCTGCAGCCCCGGTCGCCGCGCCCGCGCCCAGCGCCACTTCGCTTGCCGAGGCCGCGCGCTGGGGCCGGGTTGAAGGCGACGGCCACGTGTTCCTGACCCTCGACGGCGAAGAACACGCCGTGGGCCAGTACCCCGGTGTCAGCGACGACGAAGCTCTGGGCTACTTCGCCCGCAAGTACGACGACGTCGTGGCCCAGGTTGTACTGCTCGAGCAGCGAGTGGCGTCCAAGGCTCCGGCAGCGGACATGCAGAAGACCGTGACGCACTTGCGCGAGCAGCTGGCCGAACGGAACATGGTGGGCGACCTCCGTGCCGCAGAAACACGCCTGGACACGCTCTCCGGGCAGATCACCGAACTGGAAAAGACCGAAAAGGCCGAACATGAGGCCGTACGCGCCGCCGAATTGGCGGCCCGCGAGGCGATCGTGGCCGAAGCCGAAGAGATCGCCGGGCACGACCCCGCCCAGATCCAGTGGAAGACCTCCAGCGCCCGGATGAACGAACTCTTCGAGAGCTGGAAGACCGCGCAGAAGAGCGGGGTCCGCCTTGGCCGCGGCAACGAAGACGCCCTCTGGAAGCGTTTCCGTGCCGCCCGCACCGTCTTCGACCGGCACCGCCGCGCCTACTTCTCCCAGCTGGACAGCAACAATTCGGCTGCCAAGTCCGCCAAGGAGAAGCTGATCGCCGACGCCGAGGCGCTGTCCAGCTCGACCGACTGGGGCTTCGCCGCCGGCGAGTACCGGCGCCTGATGGACCAGTGGAAGGCTTCCCCGCGCGCCAGCCGTAAGGATGACGACGCCCTCTGGGCGCGTTTCCGGGCCGCGCAGGACGTCTTCTTCACGAACCGGCAGGCCGCCAATGAGGAGATCGACCAGGAGTACGGCGCCAACCTCAAGGTCAAGGAAGCCCTGCTGGTCGAGGCCAACGAACTGCTCCCGATCAAGGATCTCGCCGCTGCCAAGAAGGCCCTGCAGTCCATCCGTGACCGCTGGGAGGAAGCCGGCAAGGTTCCCCGCGCCGACATGGGCCGGATTGAGGCAGGCTTGCGGAAGGTGGAGGACGCTGTCCGCCACGCCGAGGACGAAAACTGGAAGCGTTCGAACCCGGAGACGAAGGCACGCACCAACAGCGCCCTGTCCCAGCTTGAGTCGGCCATCGCCGGGCTCAAGGACGACCTGGCCAAAGCGGAGAAGGCCGGCGACGAACGCAAGATCAAGGCAGCCCAGGAAGCCCTCGACGCGCGCCAGGCGTGGCTTGAGCAGCTGGAGCGGTCGGCCAGCGAATTGTCGTAGCGTCGCTTGCCGCCGGTAGCCACTACCGGCACGAAGAGGCCCCGCCCGGTTATCCACATGACCGGTGCGGGGCCTTTTCCGCGCTCCGGGGAAAGCGTCACGATGGCTGCATGGTCCTCACGCCCGGCTACCCCGCTTCCGGCCATCCTTCCAATCCCGCTACCTGCCACCCGCCCGGCGCGGCGCCGCCGGTACTCTACTTCCCGGGCGCGCCCTTCTCCTGGGCGGAACTGCAGGCCATGGCGGCCGACGGCGTGCTGGCCCGGCTCTCCCAGCGGGCTTACCTCCCGCCCGGCGCTGCCTCCACCCCGCAGTTGCGGGCCCGGGCGGCGGCCTGCGCCATCCCGCTCCCCATCCGGCAACGGGTAGTCGCCGGCAGGATGACGGCGGCCTGGATCTACGGTTGCGCCGGCGAGCCGGACCGCATCGCCCTGCTGGTCGACGCGAACCGGCGGGTATCGAGTCTCCGGGCCACCCGCGGCTGCAGTTTCCACGAGGTGCGGCTGGGGCCGTTCGACGTCGTGAGCCTGGGCGGCCTGATGGTGTCCAGCCCGCTGCGGACGGCGGTGGACATCGCCCTGCACGTCGAGTCAGAGCGCGCGCTGCCCGCGCTCGAAGCCCTCTTGGCGGCGCCCGGGCTAAACGTCCGGCTGCGGCTGCTGATCCGAGCGGTGGAAGCCACCCCGCGGGTGCCGTACAAGAAGGCGGCACTCGCGAAGCTCGCGGCGCTGCTGGCCGAGGAACGCCCGGGCCCCGCCGGTTAGTGCAGCGATCAGCTGCGGCGCCGGTTGCCGGTGGTGCGGTAGACGTCGAACACGCCGTCGATGCGCCGGACGGCACTCAGAACGTGGCTCAGGTACTTCGGATCTCCCATTTCGAAGGCAAACTTGGAGATCGCCACCCGATCGGTGGAGGTGTGCACGCTCGCGGCGAGGATGTTGACGTGGTTCTCGGACAGGACCCGGGTGACGTCGGAGAGCAGCGACTTGCGGTCCAGCGCCTCCACCTGGATTTCAACCAGGAACACGCTGGACTGCGTCGGCGCCCACTCCACATCCACGATCCGGTCCGGCTGGTCCATCAGCCCGGACACGTTGGTGCAGTCGGTCCGGTGCACGGAGACCCCGGAGCCGCGGGTGACGAAGCCCAGGATGGGGTCCGGCGGCACCGGGGTGCAGCAACGTGCCAGCTTCACCCAGACGTCGTCGACGCCGCGGACCACGACGCCGGAGTCCGAGTACCGGGTCTTGCTGACCTGGGCCGGGATGGATACCTCGGTGAGGTCGTCCTCGGGGGTGTCGTTGCCGCCGAGACTCTCGACGAGCCGTTCCATCACGGACTGGGCCGAGGTGTGGCCGTCGCCCACACCCGCGTAGAGCCCGGAGATATCTGTGTACTTGAAATCCTCGGCGATTGCGGCCAGGGCGTCGTGGGTCATCAGTCGTTGGAGCGGGAGGTTCTGCTTGCGCATGGCCTTGGTGAGCAGGTCCTTGCCGCGGTCGATCGCCTCTTCGCGGCGCTCCTTGCTGAACCATTGCCGGATCTTGTTGCGGGCACGGGCGCTCTTGACGAAGTGCTGCCAGTCCTGGCTTGGACCGGCGCCTTCGGCCTTGGACGTAAAGATCTCGACCCAGTCGCCGTGGTTCAGTTCGCTGTTGAGCGGGACAAGCTTGCCGTTGACCCGGGCTCCGATGGTCCGGTGCCCCACCTCGGTGTGGACCGCGTAGGCGAAGTCCACCGGCGTCGATCCGGCGGGGAGGGCCATGACCTCGCCCTTCGGGGTGAAGACAAACACCTCGCGGGCGTTGATCTCAAAGCGCAGGGAGTCGAGGAATTCGCCGGGATCGGAGGTCTCCTGCTGCCAGTCGACGAGCGACCGGAGCCAGCCCATGTCGCCGTCGCGCGGGCTGCCCGGCCCGGCCGCCGTACGGTTCGGCTGGTCCTTGTACTTCCAGTGCGCAGCGACACCGTATTCGGCGCGCCGGTGCATCTCGTGCGTCCGGATCTGGATTTCGACCGGTTTGCCGCCGGGGCCGATCACCGTGGTGTGCAGCGACTGGTACATATTGAATTTGGGCATCGCGATGTAGTCCTTGAACCGGCCCGGAAGCGGGTTCCAGCGCGAGTGCATGGCGCCCAGCGCGGCATAGCAGTCCCGCACCGAGTCGACCAGGACACGGACGCCCATCAGGTCGTTGATGTCGTCGAAGTCCTTATCGCGGACGATCATCTTCTGGTAAATCGAGTAGTAGTGCTTGGGCCGGCCGGTGATCGTGGCCTTGATTTTGGCCGCCCGCAGGTCCTCGGTGATCTGGTTGCGGATGACGGCGAGGTTCTTCTCCCGCTCCGGGGTCCGGTCCCCCACCATCCGGACAATTTCCTCGTAGACCTTGGGGTACAGCGCGGCGAAGGACAGGTCTTCAAGTTCCCATTTGATGGTGTTCATGCCGAGCCGGTGCGCCAGCGGTGCGAAGATTTCCAGGGTTTCGCGTGCCTTGCGGGCCGAGGACTCGGCCGAGACAAAACGCCAGGTCCGGGCGTTGTGCAGCCGGTCGGCGAGCTTGATCATGAGCACGCGGATGTCCTTGGCCATGGCCACGACCATCTTGCGGACCGTTTCGGACTGGGCGGCCTCGCCGAAGCTGACCTTGTCCAGCTTGGTGACCCCGTCCACCAGCATGGCCACTTCCGGCCCGAACTCCCCTTTCAGGTCCTCCAGCGTGTAGGAAGTGTCCTCGACGGTGTCGTGCAGCAGAGCGGCCGCCAGCGTTGTCCCGCTCAATCCCAGCTCGGCCAGGATCGTCGCGACCGCCACCGGGTGGGTGATGTAGGGGTCGCCACTCTTGCGTTTTTGGCCGCGGTGGCAGCGCTCCGCCACCACAAAGGCGCGCTGGATCAGCTCGAAGTCATCCTTCGGGTTATTGGCGCGCACGGTGCGCAGCAGCGGCTCCAGGATCGGCGAATAGGCGGGCGTGCCGCGGCCGGTCAGGCGCGCCAGCCGAGAGCGGGTGCGTTCACGGCGGCCGGGGAAGGTCGGCCGGGTTCCGGAGTTGTCCACGGGCACGGCCGCGTCCGGGCGTCCGGCAGCCACCAGGCCGGTCTGCGACCCCTGGCCGGCACCCTTATCCGCCGGAACCGCAGGCGCCGGCGTCGAACGTTCTTCCAATGAAGCACCCCTCACAACCCGTTAATTATTCAAGTCTATTCCGAGCCGGGACACTTCGATAACCGGCCCCCCAACGGCGACGGGCCGGAGACCGTCACAGGGACGCTCTCCGGCCCGTCGGGCGGACTCGGTTAGGCGGTGGCCGGGGCTGCCTTGGCGGCACTTTCCGCGCGCCGGGACTGCACGCGCCGGGCCTGCTTGATCAGTTCCGGCTCGCCCTGGCGCAACGCGGCGTACAGCGGCGCCGCGATGAAGATGGTCGCGGCGGTGCCGATCAGGATCCCCACGAAGAGCGCCAGCGAAAGGTCGCGCAGCGTTCCAGCGCCGAGCAGTCCGGCGCCGATGAACAGGATGGCGCCGACCGGCAGGATGGCCACCATCATGGTGTTGATGGAGCGCACCAGGGTCTGGTTGACGGCGAGATTGACCTCTTCGCCGAACGTGCGCCGGGTGGACGCCTGCAGGTCGGAGGTGTTTTCGCGGATCTTGTCGAAGACCACCACGGTGTCGTACAGCGAGTAGCTGAGCACCGTGAGGAAGCCGATGATGGCCGACGGCGTGACCTCGAAGTCGCTGAGCGAGTACACCCCCGCGGTGATGAACATCGTCACCAGCATGCCGGCCAGGGCGGAGATCGACATCTTCCAGGTCCGGAAATACAGCGCCATCAGGACCGCGGCGAGGGCCACGAAGATCAGCAGGCCGAGCAGCGCCTGCTTGGTCACGTCCGCGCCCCACGTCGGGCCCACGAACGTCGAGGTGACCTCGTTGTCCGTCACGCCGTACGTCTTGGTGAGGCCCTCCTTGATCTTGAGGGTCTCGTCGTCGCTGAGCTTGTCCGTCTGGATGCGCATGGTGTTGCCGGCGACGTTGGCGACGCGCGGCTGGCTGCCGGACACGACATCCTGCACGGCCTTCTCGCCGAGGCCGGGGTCGGTGTCCTTGACGTTGGACACAGTGAACTCCGAGCCGCCGCGGAACTCGATGCCCAGGTTGAAGCCGCCCTTGGCGATCGGCAGCAGGATGGACAGCGCGACGGCGACCGCGGCGATCAGGAACCAGATCCTCTTGGACCCGACGAAGTCGTACGAGCGCTTGCCCGTGTATAGCTCGTTACCGAATGTGGCGAAGCTGGCCATTTACTTGCCCTCCTTGGACGCGCTCTTGGAGGAACCGGCAAGCTCTCCCTGGTTACCCTGGTTTCCTTGGTTTTGCTTTTCCGCGAGACGCCGTTCTGCGATGGTCATCCGGCGCTCGGCCTCGGCCACGGCACCGGTGTTCTTGGCACGCGGCGCCGGAACCGGCTTGTCCTGCGGGGTGCGGATCCGCCCGGCACCCCGGTACAGGGGCACAGCGCCGAGTCGCTTCGGGTCGAGGCCCGAGAACTTGTGGCCTTCGCCGAAGAACTTCGTGCGCGCCAGGACCTGCAGGGTCGGGTGGGTGAACATGAAGACGACCATCAGGTCGGCGATGGCGGTCAGGCCCAGGGTGAAGGCGAAGCCGCGGACATTGCCCACTGCCACGAAGTACAGCACGAGCGCTGCCAGCAGGTTGACGGCCTTGGAGGCCAGGACGGTGCGCTTGGCACGCTTCCAACCGTTCTCCACGGCCGAGACCAGGCCGCGGCCTTCCCGGAGTTCGTCACGGATGCGCTCGAAGTAGACGATGAAGGAGTCCGCCGTCTGGCCGATGGCCACGATCAGGCCGGCCACACCGGCCAGCGAGAGGCGGTAGTTCTCCGTCCAGCCCAGGATGGCGATGGCCAGGTAGGTCAGCGCACCGGCGACGACGAGCGAGGCGACGGTGACGAAGCCGAGGGCCCGGTACTGGAACAGCGAGTAGACCACCACCAGCAACAATCCAATCAGGCCAGCCAGCATCCCCATCCGGAGCTGCTCCCCGCCGAGGGTGGCCGAAATCTGCTGTTCGCTTTGAATCTCGAAGCTGATCGGCAGGGCGCCGAAGCGCAGCTGGTCCGAGAGGGCCTTGGCGGACTGCTCGGTGAAGCCGCCGGTGATCTGCGGGCGGCCATCGGTGATGACGGCCTGGGCCCGGGGAGCCGAGATGACCTGGTCGTCGAGGACGATGGCGAACTGGGCCTTCGGATCCGAACCTGTTTCTCCGCCGGCTGCGACGTAGAACTGGTTCAGCCGCTCGGTGACGGTCTTGAACTTGGTGGTGCCTTCGGCGTCGAACTGGATGTCGACGGCCCACTGGTTGGTGACCGCACCCTGGGCGCCGCGCTGCAGCTGGAAGGAGGAGGTGGTGATGTTCGATCCCTTGACCTCTACCGGTCCGAGGATGTACTTGATGGCGGGTTTGCCGTCGGCTGCGGGTTCGCAGGTCACGAGCGGCTTGGCCGGATCGGAGCGTTCCTGCTTGTCCTGGGACGGGTTGACGCAGTCCAGGGCCTCGAACTTCTTGTAGACGTCTGCGGTGACCCAGTTCTCGTCGCTGCTGTTCGCGGGCGCGGCGGTCGGCTTGGGCAGCTTGTCGTCCGGGGTCCGGGACTCAACGGGGACCGCCGCGCCGGCACCGGACTGGATGACGGGCCGGAAGTTCATGTCCGCGGACGCCTGGATCAGGGCCCGGGTTTCCTTGGAAGGCGTGCCCGGCAGGCTGACGACGACGTTGCGGCCGGACTGCGTGCTGATTTCCGCTTCGGCGACGCCGGAGCCGTCCACGCGCTGGCGGATAATCGCCACGGCCTGGTTAAGCTGCTCTTCGTTGATGCCCGAACCGCCCTCAACCTTGGGCGCCAGGATCATCTGGGTGCCGCCTTCAAGGTCCAGGGCCAGCTTCGGAGCCCAACTCGCGTGCCCGGTGATGACGCCACCGGCCAGGACGGCGGTCAGCACGGCGAGCATCACGCCAAGCCAGACCAGCACCCTGCGGGCTGAGTTTTTGGGGCCAGTTCGTGCCATTGTCGATCTTTCTATTGTTTACGGAAGAACCGCCGGTGCTGCCTGCTGGGCATGCACCGGCGGATGCCCGCGCACCGTAGCTCCGCGGGATAGCTCAGGAGGCAGACTAGCTGTCTTTCTTGCCTTCGTCGCTCAGGCGGCGGAGGGTTTCGTCCGGCGTTTCGCTGCGCGGCGCTTCAGAAGCCGGTGCGGTGCTGTCGGCCTTGTCGAATGTCAATGAGGAGGCGTCGTCCGGAACAATGGTGGGCTCGGCGGCTGCGACAGCCGGCTCGACAATCTTGGTGACAGCCTGGCGGTGCACGGTGGCGGTGTTGCCAGGGGAGAGCTCCAGGACGACCTTGTTCTCGGCTTCGTCGATCTCGACGATGCGGCCGAACAGGCCGAAGCTGGTCATGACCTCAACGCCGGGACCGAACTTCGACTGGAGCTGGGCCTGCTGCTGCTGCGTCTTCTTGTTGCGGCGGAACATCATAAAGACGAACACGGCGAGCATGACGAACAGGAGAATTGTCATTGGATCCAAGGGAAAGTTCCGTTCTGTACTTACAAGCTGGTTTCAGAGCAACGTCCGCTTCGCGCCGGGCTGTGGACCTGGCAGGTTTTCCGGCCGGGGACCATGCCCGGCCAACGGCGGCCTGGCGGTGGCCGCACATGCAAATAAAGGCCCGAACGTGCCGAGTGTCATTCCAGTCTAAAGGGAAAAGGTCATAAGCGAGTGCTATTGGCCGTTGCGGATCCATTCCGGCTCGGCTTCGTTCGTGCCGGCTCCCCCGAACCCATCCGGTTCGGCACCGGCGTCCACGGCCTGGAACAGCTCCAGCGGGTCCTGTCCGAAGGCACCGGCGGGCACCGCGAAGCCGAGGTGTGTCCAGGCCGGCGCCAGCGCGATCCGCCCGCGCGGCGTCCTGCCCAGCAGGCCCTCCCGGACCAGGTACGGTTCGGCGACGGTTTCCACCGTTTCGGTTTCCTCGCCGACGGCGATGGCCAGTGTGGAAAGGCCCACCGGGCCGCCGCCGAACTTGGTGATCAGCGCCTCCAACACCGCCCGGTCCAGCCGGTCCAGGCCGCGCTTGTCGACTTCGTACATGTCCAGCGCGGCCGAGGCCGCGCGCGCGTCGATCTGTTCGACGCCGTGCACCAGCGCCCAGTCCCGGACCCGCCGCAGCAGCCGGTTGGCGATGCGGGGCGTGCCCCGGGACCGGCCGGCGATCTCGCTGAAGCCCGCCGAATTCACCTTAAGGTCCAGTAGTCCTGCCGAGCGGCGCAGCACGAGCTCCAGTTCCTCGACGGCGTAGAACTCGAGGTGGCCGGTGAAGCCAAACCTGTCCCGCAGCGGTCCGGGCAGCAGTCCGGCGCGGGTGGTGGCACCGACCAGGGTGAACGGCGGCAACTCCAGCGGGATCGCGGTGGCCCCTGCGCCCTTGCCGACGACGATGTCGACGCGGAAGTCCTCCATGGCCATGTACAGCATTTCCTCGGCCGGCCGGGACATCCGGTGGATCTCGTCGAGGAACAGGACCTCGCCCTCGGAGAGCGAGGACAGGATGGCCGCCAGGTCCCCCGCATGCTGGATTGCCGGGCCGCTGCTGATCCGCAGCGGGGCATTCATCTCGGCGGCGATGATCATGGACAGCGTCGTCTTGCCCAACCCGGGCGGCCCGGACAGCAGTACGTGGTCGGCGCTGCGGCCGCGCATCCGGGAGGCCTCCAGCACGAGTGAGAGTTGTTTGCGGACCCGGTGCTGGCCGACGAAATCGTGCAGGTTTTTCGGCCGGAGGGCCGCCTCAATGACGCGCTCCTCCGGTTCCTCTCCCCCGCCGACGAGGGACGGCTCAGCCACGGGCGCCTACCCGGTTTCCGGCGCGCGCGCCGTCCTGGCCCAGCCAGCGCAGCGTGGCGCGGAGGATTTCGGCGACGTTGCCCTGCTCGGCCAGCTCCGGCGAATCGGCCAGCGACTTGTCGATGCTGGCGGTGGCATCCTTCTCGGACCAGCCCAGGCTCGTCATGGCGGCCACCACCTGCGGCTTCCAGACGGCTTCGGCAGAACGGGCAACGGGGGCGCCGTCGGGGGTGCCGGCGGTGCCGTGCGGGACCAGCTTGCCGGCCAGTTCCAGCACAATCCGGCCCGCGACCTTGGGGCCGATGCCGGGCACCTTGGTGAACGCCTTGCCGTCGCCGGAGTGCGCGGCGACCCGGATCGCTTCCGGTTCATGGACGGCCAGGACCGCCAGCGCCAGGCGCGGTCCCACGCCGCTGACGCTGAGCAGCACGTCGAACACCTCGCGTTCGTCGTCGCTGGCGAAACCGAACAAAGTCAGCGAGTCTTCCCTGACGATCAGGGAGGTGAACAGCTTGCCCTCGTCGCCGACACGGAGCCGGCTGAGGGTCTGCGGCGTGGCGTTCACGCTCATACCGGCACCGTTCAGGTCGATCACCGCCGAAGACAGGCCGACGTGCGCAACGCTTCCGCGGAGAAAACTGATCAAGGCCTGGCTCCTGGGTTTACGGCTGGTTTACAGCCGGCTATCCGAACATATCTACGAATACCCTACCAAGTTGTGCGGTCACTCAGCCGGACATTCAGCGCGCACGGCGCGCTTTTGCCTCCGCGTCCGCCCAGGCACGCTGTGCGGGGGTCAGGGACTGGCTGCCTGGTCCCGTGGTAGCGACGGCAGCACCGCTGCCGGCCCGCCACGCATGCGTGATGGCAAGCGCCAGCGCGTCGGCAGCGTCGGCGGGCCGCGGCGGCGCRTCAAGCCGCAGGATCTTGGTGACCAGTTTGGTGACGGCGTCCTTGTTCGAGGTTCCGCTGCCGGTCACGGCGGCTTTGACCTCCGACGGCGTGTGCAGCGCCACCGGGATGCCGCGGCGCGCGGCGGCGGCGATCACCACGCCGGATGCTTGGGCCACGCCCATCACCGTGCTGACGTTCAGCTGCGAGAAGACCCGTTCAACGGCGAGGACGTGCGGCTGGTACTTGTCCAGCCAGTCATCGATCGAGGTGGCAATCACGAGCAGCCGCTGGTCGAGGCCCTCGTCCGGGGACGTGCCGACGACGCCGAACGCCACCATGGTGGCTCGCCGGTTCTTCTCAACGTCCACGACGCCGATCCCGCAGCGGGTGAGGCCCGGATCGACGCCGAGGACGCGAAGGGTCACTCGGCTTCCAGTGCGGCCTGCACTTCGTCACTGAGGTCGGCATTGCTGTAGACGTTCTKCACGTCGTCGAGCTCTTCCAGAGCGTCCACGAGCTTCATGAACTTCTTGGCTGCGTCCAGGTCCAGCGGCACCTGCATGGAGGGCACGAACTCAGCCTCATCGGTGTCGTACTCGATCCCGGCTTCCTTGAGCGCATCACGGATGGCCTGCAGGTCGGTCGGTTCGGAGTGGATCTCGAAGCTCTCGCCGTTGTCCTTCACTTCCTCAGCGCCGGCGTCGAGGACCGCCATCAGCACGTCGTCCTCGCTAAGCCCGTTCTTCGGCAGCGACACGACGCCCTTGCGGGAGAAGAGGTAGCTGACCGATCCGGGGTCGGCGATGCTGCCGCCGTTGCGCGAGATGGCAAGCCGGACTTCGGAGGCGGCGCGGTTCTTGTTGTCCGTCAGGCACTCGATCAGCAGGGCGGAGCCCTGCGGGCCGCGGCACTCGTACATGATTTCGGTGTAGTCCACGACCTCGCCGGTAAGGCCGGCGCCGCGCTTGATGGCGCGGTCGATGTTGTCAGCGGGGACCGAGGTCTTCTTGGCCTTGGTGACAGCGAGTTCCAGGCCCGGGTTGCCGGCCAGGTCGGGGCCGCCCATCCGCGCGGCGACTTCGATGTTCTTGATCAGCTTGGCGAACGACTTGGCCCGGCGGCTGTCCAGGATGGCCTTCTTGTGCTTGGTCGTCGCCCATTTGGAGTGGCCTGACATGCTTACGCTTCTCCTCTGATCATTCGAATAAACAGTTCATGCACGCGCTTCTCACCGGTCACTTCCGGGTGGAAGGAGGTGGCCAGCAGCTTGCCGGAACGCACAGCAACAATTCTAGCGGTCCCGTCGAGGGATTCCGGGTGGCCGGCCTTGGACGGTTCCACCTGGGCGAGGACCTCGACGCCGGCGCCGACCCGTTCCACCCACGGCCCGCGGATGAACACGGCGTGCACCGGGGCCACGCCGCTCTCGCCCGCGCTGAACTGGAGTCCCTTGAATTCAAGGTCGGTCTCAAACGATTCGCGCTGCCGGCCGAAGGCGTTGCGCCGCACCGTGATGTCGAGTCCACCGAACGTCTGCTGCGGATTGCCGGCCAGGTCCGTGGCGGGGTCGGCGATGTCGTCGGCCAGCAGGATCATGCCGGCGCACGAACCGTAGACGGGCAGCCCGGCCTGGATGCGTTCGCGCAGCGAATCCCGGAGGTCGAAGGCCCGGGCAAGCTTGTCAATGGTGGTCGATTCCCCGCCGGGAATGATGAGGCCGTCAAGGCCGTCCAATTCAGCGGGGCGGCGGACGGTCACGCCGACGGCCCCGGCGGTTTCCACGACGTGCAGATGTTCGCGGAAGTCGCCCTGGAGCGCGAGGACGCCGATCCGGAGGCCTGACCCCACGCGGGGGCTGGGCAGGGAAAGGGGGGTGGTCATCCTGCCAGCATAGTGCGCAGGGCTCCGTGCAGCCGCACTAAAGCCGCAAGGAAGCAGCGCCGGGGCGCGCCTGCGGGCCGGGTTCCATGCTGCCGCTGGGATATATTACAAGGCATGCTCTACTTCAGTGTTCCGCTCGGCAAGCTCGTCCGCCGGGTCTCCCGGCTCCGGGGCGGAGGCTCTGCCCTCCCCGGCTTGGTGGTCGAAAAAATCGACCCCGGCTTCATGCGGCGGACGCTGTCCACGCTGCCGCTGGGCGTCGCCGTCGTCAGCGGCACTAACGGCAAGACCACCACCACCAAAATGGTGGTGGAACTGCTCGAAAGCCAGGGCCTGAAGGTCTTCACCAACCGCACCGGCAGCAACTTCACCCGGGGCGTGGCAGCGGCGCTGCTGGGTGAGGTGGACTGGCGCGGCCGGCTCGACGCCGATGTCGCCGTGCTGGAACTCGACGAGGCGCACGCCGTGCACTTCGTCAACCAGGTCCCGCCGCGTTACTGCCTGCTGCTGAACGTCCTCCGGGACCAACTGGACCGCTTCGGCGAGATCGACAAGACCGCCGAACTGCTGCAGCACATCGCCGCCAAAACCACCGGTACCGTTGTCCTGAACCGTGAAGATCCGCGCGTCGCGCGCATCGCTGACACCCTTCCCGCGGGCAGACCCGACGTCCGCTACTTCGGCCTCGACGATTCGCTGCTGAGCACCTTCCCCAACGACGACGACATGCGGGCCGCCCCCGGCAGCCCGGTACCCGCTGCACCCCCGCGGCCGCCGGCCGACGTCGTCCTCCGCCGGGTGGGCGCCGACGACGCCGACTTTGAGTACGACGGCGGCACGGTCACCACGGGAATGAAGCTCCGCGGTGTCTACAACATCTTCAATGCTGCGGCGGCGCTGACCCTGGCCCGGGCCATCTCCGGCGCCCGCGGCACAGGCACTGAGCACGACGGGCTGCTGAAGGCCCTCGCCAACGTGGCGCCGGCGTTTGGCCGCGGTGAGAGCCTGGTTGTCGACGGGCTGCCGCTCGAACTGGTCCTGGTCAAGAACCCCAGCGGCTTCCGGCTGGGCCTGAAGTCCTTCCCGGCCGCCGGCTACGCGACCATGGTGGCCATCAACGACAACTACGCCGACGGCCGGGACATGTCCTGGCTGTGGGACGTCGAGTTCGACACGCTGCGAGGCGGCGGCGTGGACCAGCTCACCGGCTCCCGCGCCTACGACATGGCGTTGCGGCTGCAATACGACGACGTCGCGATCGGCGCCGTCGACCCGGAGATCGCCCCCGCACTGGCCGCATTCATCCGCGGCGCCAAGGCCAAACCGAAGCGCATCTTCTGCACCTACACAGCCATGCTTGCGATCCGCCGCGAGCTGTCCAAAATCACCACAGTGGAGGTGGTCTCATGACCCCCGACTCCCCCGACAACCCGCACGGGCTCTCCTTCGGCCATGTTCTGCCCCCCGATGACTCCGGCGCGCCCGGCAAGGGCACCATCCGCGTGCTGCAGCTCTACCCGCGGGACATGAACATCTACGGCGACTGGGGCAACGCCCTGGTCCTGGCCCAACGGTTGCGCTGGCACGGGTACACCCCGGAGCTGCTCGAGTACAACGTCGGCGATGATTTCCCGGCCAACGTCGACCTCGTGGTGGGCGGAGGCGGCCAGGACAGCGGCCAGCTCGTGATTCAGGATGACCTGCTGTCGCGCGAAACCATCCTCAAGGAGCTGGCCGAGGGCGGCACGCCCATGCTGGTGATCTGCGGGCTGTACCAGCTGTTCGGGAAGTTCTTCAAGACCAGGACCGGTTCTGTTATCCCGGGCATTGGCGTCCTGGACGTGGAGACCCACGGGACGGATGAGCGGCTGATCGGCAATGTCGCTGTCTCCTCCGCCGAGTTCGGAACCGTCCTGGGGTACGAAAACCACAGCGGCCAGACCACCCTGGGCCCGGGCGTCAACCCGCTGGGCACCACGGCCAAAGGCACCGGAAACAACAGCAGTTCCGGCCAGGAAGGTGCCCGTTACCGCAACATCGTGGCCAGCTACCTGCACGGCTCGCTTCTGCCGAAGAACCCGGCGCTGGCGGACTTCCTGATCAAGACCGCTGTGGAGCGCAAGTACGGCCACTTCACGCCCGGTACCCCGGACGACTCCTACGCCGTCCTTGCCCGCGAACACGCGGCCCGCCGCCCCCGCTGACGCGCGGTGGGCACTCGGCCCGCAGGCTGGGTTCGGCCTAGACGCCAGGGATCCTGAGGATCCGCAGCCCCTCCGCGTCCGCAGGCTCCTCGAAAATCCGTGCAAGGTGCCTGACATCGGCCTCCGTCACCGCGTGCGAACCCGGTTCGCCGGACAGGGTACGGAGACTCGCCCGTTCAATGGCCGTGTCTAAGGGCGTCTGCACGTGGTGGAGAACGACGCCGAACCCGGCGTCGGTGGCCCTCGCGAGCCAGAGTGCCCGCCGCGCACGGCTCCACTGGTTCCAGTCGAGAACGACGTCCTTCCCGGCCTCCAGGGCCTGCCGGGCGATGTCCCAGATGAACAGCTTGCAGCTCTCCGCCAGTTGGCCGTACTCCGGCGAGGCAAAGTGCACGCCCGGGTAGAGCCACAGCATCCAGTCGTCCAGACTGAACCGCACGGCCGGGAGACTCGCCCCGAGGTCCCGGGCCAGGGTGGTCTTTCCTGCGCCGTTGAGCCCGCAGAGCAGGTGCACCAGCGGCGCCGTCGTCATTGCCCGGTCCCGCTGTTCCGGAGCAGTTCCGCGAACTCTGCGGGCCGGGTCGCCGGCCACCAATGGCCGCTGTCCACGCTCACCACGGTCAGCTCGTCCACCCAGGCGTCAAGGCCCTCCACCAGGTCCGGACACAGGAACGGGTCCCGGGCCGGCACCACCACCTGGACCGGGATCGTCACGTGCCCGGCCGGCGGCCAGTTCTGCGCGCCGAACATATTGGTCCGGTAGAGTGCCAGCCCGCGGACGGGGTCGTTGCCGACGTCGCGCTTGGCGATTCGCTCGAAGCGCCGCGTGAGGAATAACCGCCAGGCCGCCTCCGGGAGGACCGGCAGCAGGAAAGCTCCGATGTACCAGCTGCGGAGCAACTGTCCGACCATCTGCCGCCAGGTCCGCGGGGTCCGGGACCGTGCGCGCATCCAGCGGGAGAAATGCCGCAGGTCCGGGCCGGAGATGCTGGTATACCGGCGGATCAGTCCGGCGGCCCGCGGGTCCTGCACGGCGGCCCAGCCCTGAATCGAGCCCCAGTCGTGGCCCACCAGGTGCACCCCGGCGGCGCCGACGTCGGCGAGGACGGCAAACAGGTCGTCCACCAGCGTCGCAAGGCTGAAGTCGCCGGGGTTTCCGACGACGGCGGATGCGCCCGCGTTGCGCGTGTCGTAGGCGACGATGTGGTGCGTCGCCGCGAGCTCCCTGATCGCGGCAAGAAACACCCGGTGATCGTCCGGATAGCCGTGCACCAGCAGCAATGTCGGCACGCCGGGGCCGGGCTGGCGACCGTATTCGAACACGGCCAGCATGGCGCCGCGCGCCGAGACGGTACGAAGTCGTTCGCCCCATGGTTCCGCCAGCGGACTCATGCCTAGCGCTCCTTCGTGATCAGCAGTTCGTGGGCGCCTGCTGTCGCGGCACCCATCGATTCCACCACGGTTTTGGTCCGCAGCCGGGTGGCGGCATCCGCGGCGGCCCCGGCGCAGGGACCCTGCGGGGCGTCGGAGGCCACCGAGCACCACCGGTAGGGTCCGCGCACGATGACGGACGGCGCCCAGGCGAGGTCCGCGGCGGTCCAGGTTCCCGCGGCGTCCTGGCTGAACTGGGCCCGGACCAGAAGGCCTTCGTTGTTCACCACGTACGACGGCGAAAGTTCAGTGATCCCGTTGCCGAGGCCGTAGACGATCCAGGTCCCCTTGTACTGTTCGATGGGGAGCACCGAGTGGGTGTGGTGGCCGTAGATCAGGGTGAATTGACCACTGTCCACGAGGGCATGCGCGACGGTGCGCTGCTCGGCGTTGGGCGCGCTCGAGTACTCGTCCCCGGCGTGCATGACGCCCAGGACGATGTCCGCCCCGAGGGCCCTCGCCTGCCGGGCCTTGGCGATCATCGCGGCAGGGTCGAGCATGTCCACCTGCCAGGCCTGTTCGGGCGTCTGGCCGTTCAGCCCGTACGCGCCCTCGATCACGGCGATTTTCGCGGCGGCGGTTTGCAGGATCAGGACGCCCCGGGAGTCCGCCTCGCTGCGGTAGGAGCCGGTGTGCTGCAGCCCGGCGGCGTCGAGGGCGTCCAGGGTGCGGACCAGCCCCGCGGTGCCGCGGTCGATCGTGTGGTTGCTGGCCGTGGTGCACGCCTGGTAGCCCACGTGCTGCGCCGCCGTGATGATCTGCGGCGGGACGTTGAAGGACGGGTAGGCGGAAAACGGTCCGGTGGGGCCGGCCACGGGCGTTTCCTGGTGGCAGATCGCGAGGTCGCTCTTTTCGATGTACCGGCGCTGGCCCGCCAGGAGCGGTCCGAAGTCCAGACCCTTGGCGCCGGTGGCCAGGGCGTCCACCCGGGCCTGTTCCCACAGCTGGGCGTGGACCAGCATGTCCCCGGTCACCAACACGGAGGTGCAGCGTACCGCCGCGCAGGCAGGACCCTTCCCCGGCGTGGGCGTCGGTGTGGGCGTTGGGGTGGCGGCGGGGCCTGGATCCGGGGAGGTGCCCGGTTCGCCGGCCGCTGACGACCCGGGGCCGTCTGCAGCCGGAGTGGACCCGGGAGCGCCGGCGTCCGGGCGGGCGACAAGGCCGCAGGATGCCAGGGAGACCGCCAGGATCACCGCGGCCGCGCCCGCGAGGAGCCGGCCCGGCGGGGTGGAGCTGAGGATTCGCATGCGGTCATCGTACGGTGGCGCGAAGCACAACACGCTTAGCCGATCATTGAGAACCCCGGCCTAACATGAAAGAGTTATTTCATGATCAATCCCCTCTTGAGCCCAAGCACCCTGCCGTACGGACTGCCGCCCTTCGCGGATATCGAGGTCCAGCATTACGCCGAAGCCGTGGAGGCCGGCCTGGCCGAGCACCTGGCCGAAATCCAAGCCATCGTGGCGGCACCGGAGCCGGCGACCTTCGAGAATACGGCGCTGGCGATGGAGCGGTCCGGTCAGCTGCTGCAGCGGGCGTCGGCGTCGTTCTTCACGCTGGTGTCCGCGGACGCCTCGGAGCCGATCCGCGAACTGGAGACCCGGCTCTCCCCCGCCTTCTCCGCGCATCAGGACGCCGTGTACCTGAACCGGGGGCTGTTCGAGCGCTTTGCCGCTATAGACACGGACCGGCTCGACGCCGAATCCGGTCGGCTGGTGGAGGAATACCTCAAGGAGTTCCGCCAGTCCGGCATCCAGCTGGACGAGGTCGGCCAGGAGCGCCTCAAGGCCATTAACGCCGAACTGTCGACCCTCGGCACGGAATTCGGCCAGCGCGTCAAGGAGGGCATGAAGTCCGCTTCCCTGCTGCTGGACGAAGCGACTGAACTCGCCGGCCTGCCCGCGGACGATATCGCTAGTGCCGCCGAAGCCGCGCGAACAGCCGGGCACGAGGGCAAGTTCCTGCTCACCCTGATCCAGCCCAGCAACCAGCCCGCCCTGGCCGCGCTGGAGAACCGCGAGGTGCGGCGCCGGGTCTACGAAGCGTCGATCGGCCGCGGAAGTGGCGGCGGCAGCCTCGACGTGCTGGACCTGGTCAAGGACATGGTGCGGTTGCGTGCCGAGAAGGCCGGCTTGCTCGGCTTCGCCAACTTTGCCGAACTCAGCGTGGACCAGCAAACTGCCCCGGATTTCCAGGCCGTGCAGGCCATGTTGAACCGCCTCGCTCCGGCCGCCGTCCGGGATGCCGACGCCGAAGCGGAGGCCCTGGCCGAGGTCGCAGGCCACCCGCTGGAGGCCTGGGACTGGGCCTACTATTCGGCCCGGGTCAAGCGTGAACGGTACTCCGTGGACGAGCAGGCCCTCCGTCCGTACTTCGAACTGGACCGGGTGCTGCAGGACGGTGTCTTCTTCGCCGCCAACGCGCTCTACGGGATCACCTTCCATGAGCGGACCGACCTTGCCGGCTACCACCCGGACGTCCGGGTCTGGGAGGTGAAGAACTCGGACGGAACCGAGCTGGGACTCTTCCTGGGCGATTACTACACCCGCGACTCGAAGCGGGGCGGGGCCTGGATGAACTCGCTCGTTGACCAGTCCAGCCTGCTGAACACCCGGCCAGTGGTGATCAACAACCTCAACATTTCCAAGCCGCCCGCCGGCGAGCCCACGCTGCTGACCCTGGACGAGCTGCGGACCACCTTCCACGAATTCGGCCACGCCCTGCACGGGCTCTTCTCCTCGGTCACGTACCCGCGGTTCGCCGGCACCTCCGTGCCCCGCGACTTCGTCGAGTACCCGTCGCAAGTCAACGAAATGTGGATCATGTGGCCGGAGGTCCTCGCCAATTACGCGAGGCACCACGCCACCGGCGAACCGCTGCCCCAGGAAACGGTGGACAAGCTCAACGAGGCCGCGCTCTGGGGCGAGGGCTTCGGCACCACCGAATACCTTGGCGCGGCGCTGCTGGATCTCGCGTGGCACGTCCTTGACGGTACCGACATCCCCGACGACGCGCTCGCGTTCGAGGCCAAGGCCCTGGCCGCCGCCGGGGTGGCCCACAGCCTGATCCCGCCGCGCTACCGCACCGGCTACTTCCAGCACATCTTCGCGGGCGGCTGGTACGCCGCGGGCTACTACTCCTACATCTGGAGCGAGGTGCTCGACGCCGAAACCGTCGAATGGTTCAAGGAGAACGGCGGCCTCACCCGTGCGAACGGCGACTTCTTCCGGGCCGAACTGCTCGCCCGGGGCAACAGCCGCGACCCGCTGGAATCCTTCCGCGCCTTCCGCGGCCGCGAGGCCAGGCTCGAGCCGCTGCTGACGCGCCGCGGCCTCGGGTAACCCCTGATCGGTTGCTCCGCAGACGCCCTTTAGGACCCTGAAAAGGGCCGTTTCGGAGCAATCGATGGGGAACACGAACGACGGCGGCGGGTCACCTAAGAAAGGTGWCCCGCCGCCGTCGTGCTTCAAAGACTAGCCAGAGGCGCCGGCGAAGGTGGTGGCCTTCACGACGGCGGCCGCGCGCTGGGCCGGGTTGCCGGACTTGAAGATACCGGAGCCGACGAAGACACCGTCGGCGCCGAGCTGCATCATCATGGCGGCGTCGGCCGGGGTGGCGATGCCGCCGGCGGTGAAGAGCACCACCGGGAGCTTGCCGGTGGCGGCGACTTCCTTGACCAGTTCGTACGGGGCCTGGAGTTCCTTGGCGGCGACGTACAGCTCGTCCTCGGCCATGCCGGCGAGCTTCTTGATCTCGGCGCGGATCTGGCGCATGTGGGTGGTGGCGTTGGAGACGTCCCCGGTGCCGGCCTCGCCCTTGGAACGGATCATGGCCGCGCCCTCGTTGATGCGGCGGAGGGCTTCGCCGAGGTTCGTGGCGCCGCAAACGAAGGGAACGGTGAAGTTCCACTTGTCGATGTGGTTGGCGTAGTCCGCCGGGGTGAGGACCTCGGACTCGTCGATGTAGTCGACGCCGAGGGACTGCAGGATCTGGGCCTCGACGAAGTGGCCGATCCGGGCCTTCGCCATGACCGGCACGGAGACGGCGTCGATGATCTTGTCGATCATGTCCGGGTCGGACATGCGGGACACGCCGCCCTGGGCGCGGATGTCGGCGGGAACGCGTTCCAGCGCCATCACGGCCACGGCACCGGCGTCTTCGGCGATGCGGGCCTGCTCGACGTTGACGACGTCCATGATGACGCCGCCCTTGAGCATCTCCGCCATGCCGCGCTTGACGCGGCTGCTGCCCGTAACGTTCTTGGCGGACGCGCCGGCCTCGCTGCTTACATCAGGTGTAGACACAAAAACCCCTATGGGTAGATAGATGACCTCGCCGGGGCGCGGACGGCACGGAGATAAGAATCTCGCACACACCGGCTCGCACACACCGGATTACCGGGAACCATTGGCCGGTATGGCTAATACTAGTCCCCCTCCGGGGCCGGGTTGAATCCGGTTACGGCCTTCGGCCCCGCCGGGCGGACTGGACGGACACCCCGCCCGGGGCGCCCGCTAAGGCGGGCTCAGGCGGCTTGTTCGGTGGCCGTGCCCTTGCTCTCTTCGACGGACTGGCGGTGCACGGCGGCGATCCGCTGCACGACCGTCACGAAGCTGGCCATGCCGAGCAGGCACAGGGTGCCGAACAGGATTACTGTCGGCAGCCCGAGGCCGGTGAAGCCGGTGACCACCAGGACCGACACGAGCCGTTCGGCCCGCTCCGCCACGCCGACGTTCGCGTGGTAGCCGAGCGCTTCCGCCTTGGCCCGCGCGTAGGACACCACCATGC
The DNA here is from genome assembly GCF_056397065.1 of Arthrobacter sp. 05N428_2. Classification (NCBI taxonomy): domain Bacteria; kingdom Bacillati; phylum Actinomycetota; class Actinomycetes; order Micrococcales; family Micrococcaceae; genus Arthrobacter; species Arthrobacter sp. 05N428_2. The sequence goes on from NZ_JBFTMR010000028.1 coordinate 20,502, forward strand.
CCAGGACAAGGCAGACGACGGCGGCGATCGCGATGGGGGTGTCGGCGCCGCCGGTGAAGAACCAGATGGCGACGCCGGCGAAGAGCGCCCCGTCGGCGACGCGGTCCAGGGTGGAGTCCAGGAAGTTGCCCCAGCGTCCGCCGCGTTCCTGCATCCTGGCCATGATGCCGTCGATGACGTCGGAGAAGATGAACGCGGTGATAAACAGGGTCCCCCACCAAAGCTGGCCCAGCGGGTAGAACACCAGGGCGCCGACCACCACGCCGGCGGTTCCGACGATCGTGACTGCGTCCGGCGAGATGCCCATCCGCAGCAGCCAGCGGGCCAGCGGCGAGAACAGGGCGGTGAAGAAGCCGCGGGCGTGCTTATTCAGCATCCGTGGCCCCGGACGGCGTCTGCTCGTGGTTCTCCCCCCGGCCGCCGCCCTGGGGCCACGCCTCGGCGACCTGCTCGCGGACCTCGCCGAGGGTCTGCGTGACCGCCTTGGTCTGCGCGATGATCGGGAAGAAGTTGCCGTCCCCGCCCCAGCGCGGGACCACGTGCTGGTGCAGGTGCCCCGCAACGCCGGCCCCACCGGTCACGCCCTGGTTCATGCCCAGGTTGAAGCCGGTCGGGTTCGCCACCTTGCGCAGCACCCGCATCGCGGTCTGGGTCAGCTCGGCGAACTCTGCGGTTTCGTCCACGGTCAGGTCCGTGTAGTCCGGAATATGCCGGTAGGGGCAGACCAGGAGATGGCCCGGGTTATACGGATAGAGGTTGAGCACGACGTAGCAGGTCCGGCCGCGGTAGACGATCAGGGAATCCTCGTCCGGGCGCTCGGGCGCGACGCAGAAGGGGCAGTCGTCCTTGTTCTTGAACTGGTGCTGGCCGCCCTTGATGTATGCCATGCGGTGCGGAGTCCACAGGCGCTGGAAGGCGTCCGGCACCCCGGCGAGGACAAAGTCATCGGTTGCGTCGTCGTCGCCCGGGTATCCCGTGACAGCGCCTGTGGTCTCCTGCACGTGCCGCTCCCCCGCTAGCTGGTCCGGTTGCGGACGGCGTCGACGATCCGCCGGACGGCTTCCGCGACGGGTACACCGTTGTCCTGGCTGCCGTCACGGAAGCGGAACGAGACTGCGCCGGCCTCGGCGTCGTCCCCGCCGGCGATCAGCACGAACGGGATCTTGTCCTTGCTGGCGGTACGGATTTTCTTCGGGAAGCGGTCCGAGGAAACGTCCACCTCGGCACGGATGCCCTCCGCCTTGAGCCGGCCGACGACGTCGAACATATAGTCGTTGAAGGCCTCTGCCACCGGGATGCCCACAACCTGCACCGGGGCCAGCCACGCCGGGAATGCTCCGGCGTAGTGCTCGGTCAGAACGCCCATGAATCGTTCGATCGAGCCGAAGAGGGCCCGGTGGATCATGACGGGGCGCTGGCGGGTGCCGTCGGCGGCCTGGAACTCAAGTTCGAACCGCTCGGGCAGGTTGAAGTCCAGCTGGATGGTGGACATCTGCCAGGTCCGGCCGATGGCGTCGCGGGCCTGCACGGAAATTTTCGGTCCGTAGAACGCGGCTCCGCCCGGATCCGGGACCAGTTCCAGGCCGGACTCCTGGGCGACCTCAGCCAAGGTCTGGGTGGCTTCCTCCCAGACCTCGTCCGACCCCACAAACTTTTCCGGATCCTTGGTGGACAGTTCCAGATAGAAGTCCTCCAGGCCGTAGTCCTTGAGCAGTCCGAGGACGAAGTTGAGCGTCTTGGTGAGCTCGTCCTTCATTTGCTCGCGGGTGCAGTAGATGTGGGCGTCATCCTGGGTCATGCCCCGGACGCGGGTGAGGCCGTGCACAACGCCGGACTTCTCGTAGCGGTAGACCGAGCCGAACTCAAAGAGCCGGAGCGGCAGTTCGCGGTAGGACCGTCCCCGGGAGCGGAAGATCAGGTTGTGCATCGGGCAGTTCATCGGCTTCAGGTAGTAGTCCTGGCCGGGCTTGCGCACGGTGCCGTCCTCGTTCAGTTCCGCGTCGATGTGCATTGGCGGGAACATGCCCTCGCGGTACCAGTCCAGGTGGCCGGATACCTCGTAGAGGTGGCCCTTGGTGATGTGCGGGGTGTAGACGAAGTCGTAGCCGGCGTCGACGTGGCGCTGGCGGGAATAGTCCTCCATGGCCTTGCGGATGATGCCGCCCTTGGGGTGGAACACCGGCAGGCCCGAGCCCAGCTCGTCCGGGAAGGAGAAGAGGTCCAGCTCGGCGCCGAGCTTGCGGTGGTCGCGGCGCTCGGCCTCGGCGATCCGTTCCTGATAGGCCTTGAGCGCGTCCTTGGTCGGCCAGGCGGTGCCGTAGATACGCTGCAGCTGCTTGTTCTTTTCGCTGCCGCGCCAGTAGGCCGCGGAGGAGCGGGTCAGCGCGAAGGCGTTGGAGATCAGCTTGGTGTTGGGCAGGTGCGGGCCGCGGCACAGGTCGCACCAGACGGCGGTGCCGTCCTTGCGCTCGACGTTGTCGTAGATGCTCAGCTCGCCGCCGCCCACCTCCACGTTGGAGCCGTCGGCGTCCGAGCCGGCGCCCTTGAGCCCGATCAGTTCGAGCTTGTAGGGCTCGTCCTTCATCGCCTCGCGCGCCTCGTCCTCGGTGACCACCCGGCGGACGAACTTCTGGTTCTGGTTGATGATCTTTTGCATCATCTTTTCCAGCTGGCGCAGGTCTTCCGGGGTGAACGGTTCCTCGACGTCGAAGTCGAAGTAGAAGCCGTCGGTGATGTAGGGGCCGATCCCGAGCTTGGCGTCGGGGCGAAGCTGCTGCACGGCCTGGGCCATGACATGGGCTGTTGAGTGGCGCAGGACGTTGAGGCCGTCCGGGGAGCCGATGGTGACACCTTCGATGGTGGCGCCCTCGGGCAGCGGCTGGTCCAGGTCTTTCAGTTCGCCGTTAACGCGGGCCACAACGACGTCGCGGCGCTCAAAGAAGAGTTCCGCGCCGGTGGTCCCGGTAGTCACCTTGGTCTCTTCGCCGTCGACGAGAAGGGTGATCTGCTGGGCATCTGACACGGGTGTCTCCTATTCACGGTTTTAGGCTTCGTAGCTTGTGGCGTACGGGGACCACAGCCAGCCTCGTCCATGCTATCGGGTTCAGGATGGGCCAACCAACGCGGCCGGCCGGCGGTCAGCCTCCCAGCCCGGTGATGGCCAGGTTCCGCCCGATCCCGTCCAGCGGGCCGGGCACGGCGGGTTCCGGCGACGCCGGCACTTCCGGGCCGCCGGGCCCGCCGGGGGCAGTCGCAGGGAAGGGCAGGGTCTCCGTTCGGCTGAGGTCCCAGGCCAGGGAGGCGCTGATGCTGATGCCCCGCGGCCCGGTCCGCCGGGTGGTTCCCCGGATCAGCAGCAGCCGGGTGCCGAACAGCAGGGGCCCTGACTGTTCCTGGGCCTCATGGAAGAAGACCGAGTCCACGCAGCCGGTACCGTCGTCGATGCTGATGAACACCACCCGGCGGCCGCCGCGCATCGGCGGGGTTTGGGTGGCCACCCGCACCCCGGCCACCAGCACCTCGGTGCCGTTGCGCAGTCCCAGCAGCTTGTCCGCCGTGGTGACGCCCAGCCGGTCCAGCAGGGGCCGGTGGCTTTCCATCAGGTGCCCGCTGACATCCACCGCCAACAGGTCCAGTTCGGCCCGGACGTTTTCCACCAGCGTGGGGGCCGGGAGCCCGCCCTTCAGGTTTTTGAGTTCGACGTCGCCCAGCGGCAGCGCCAGCTGGCCCTCGATGACCTCCACGCCCTTGCGGTGCGGCCGGCCCTGCAGCTGTTGCAGGTGCTGGACCAGGTCGGCCCGGTTGGCGGTTCCGCCGGCGGCACGGTGCAGCGTGTCGAAGGCGCCCAGCTGGGCCAGGCGCTGAATGCTCGGCTTGCTGATCCGGGAGCGTGCCCGCAGGTCCGCGAGGGAGTCATAGGGCTGGCCGGCCACGATCCGTTTCAGCTCGGCGCCGGAAAGCCCGAAGATACCGTTGATGCTCAGCCGGATGCCCAGCCTGCCCCCGTCCGGACCGGTTTCCACCCGCTCCACCCGGTATTCGGCCTGGCTGCGGTTGATATCCAGCGGCAGGATGGGAATCCCCAGCCGCCGGGCCTCGGCCACCAGCAGCCGCTTGGGGTACATGCCGGGGTCGTGTTCCCAGAGTCCGGCCAGGAAGGCTTCGGGGTGGTGGGTCTTGAGCCACGCCGACTGGTAGGTGGGCACGGCAAAGGCGGCGCCGTGCGCCTTGCAGAAGCCGAAGCTGCCGAACGCCTTCAGGGTTCCCCAGACCTTGTCCACCACCTCGGGCGTGTAGTTCCGGGCGCGGGCCTCGCGGCGGAAGAATTCCTCCACCTTGCCTTCCAGCACCTCGTTGCCGAGGGCCCGCCGGAATTCGTCGGCCCGGGCCAGCCCGCAGCCGGTCATCACATCGAAGGTCTTGAGGATCTGCTCATGGAACACGGTCACGCCGTGGGTCTCCTGGAGCACCGGCTTCAGGTCCGGGTGCGGGTAGACCTCCGGCGCGAAGCCGTGCCGGTGCTCCAGGAAGGGCCGGACCATGTCCGACTTCATCGGCCCGGGCCGGAACAGCGAGATATCGATGATGAGGTCGTTGAATTCCCGGGGTGCCAGCTTGCCGATCAGTTCCCGCTGGCCCGGGGACTCGATCTGGAAGCAGCCCAGGGTGTGGGTGCTGCGGATCAGCTCGTAGGTGGGTTCGTCGTCGAGCGGGACGGCGTTGAGGTCGATGCGGCCGTCCGCGGCGATGTAATCGGGCCCGGTGCCGTCCGGTCCTGCCGGGTGCCGGCCGGCCGCCATCACCTCGGCCTTGGACGGGTGCAGCCGGATCACCTCCCGGACCGCGAAGGCCATGGCGGACTGCATCCGGACGCCGAGGACATCGAGTTTGAGCATGCCCATCGGGTCCATGTCGTGCTTGTCGAACTGGCTCATCGGCAGGCCGAGCCCGCTGGGCTGGACCGGGGTACGGTCCAGCAGCGTCGCGTCGCCCAGGATGACCCCGCAGGGATGCATCGAGATATGGCGCGGCAGCCGGTCCAACCGTTCGGTCAGGTCAACGAGCAGGTCAAGCTGCTGGTTTTCGCTGAAGTCCCGTTGCTCCACCCGGCCGGCGAATTCCTTCAACTCCGGTTTCTCCACGAGGGCCTCGCGGAAGTTCCGGGCCGAAAACCGCCAGAGCTGCTTGGCGATCTCGTCGATGTCGCCGCCGTCCATGCCCAGGGCCAGGCCGGCGTCGCGGACGGCGCCGCGGGCGCGGTACCCGTTCTGCATGCTCATCAGCGTGACGCGTTCGGAGCCGAAGCGTTCAAAGATCTTCCGGTAGACGTTGTGCCGTTCGGCGCTTTCGACGTCGATGTCGATATCCGGGAGGGTGGCGCGGTCACGGGACAGGAAGCGTTCGAAAATCAAGTCGTGCTGCAGCGGGTTCACCTGGCTGACATCGATCAGGAAGTTGACCAGGCTGGAGGCGCCCGAGCCGCGGGCGGCGGCCCGGACCCCCATGTCCAGGATCATCCGGGACACCTCGGCGACGGTCAGGAAGTAGGCGGCGAAGCCCAGGCTGTCGATGATCCGCAGTTCGTGTTCCAGCCGGGCGCGCAGCTCCGCGGCAGGCTTCCCGGTGATGCCCGGGAAGCGCCGGGTGATACCCGCCTCGCAGCGCTGCGTGAGCTCCAGCAGCGGATCCCCGGCAATCCCGATCACCGCGGCCTCCGGCACCACCGGCTGCTTCCATCCCATGTCCGTGACCGGATCCATCCGGCAGCGGTCCGCGAGCGCCTCGGTGTGTGCCAGCAGGCTCTTCAGATCGGCGGCGCCGTACCCGGCGGCGTGCATGATCTCCTGGCCCAGCCGCAGCATCTGCGCGGAGGATTTCAGCCAGCCCTGCCCGTTCGGTTGCAGCAGCGGCGCGGCCGAGAGCTCGGGCAGGGATTTGAGCGTCCGGGCCGAGTCCAGCACGTCCGCCGTCGCGGCGCCGTCCTCGGCGCAGTATCGAACGGCGTTGCTCAGGACCGCCGGGACTGCGTGTTCCGCGGCGAGCTTGAGCATCCTTACCGCGTGGGCCGTGCTCAGCGGCTCGCCCGGCGGGCTGAGCTGCGAGACGACCTCGGCGACGAGGGTTCCCGGCGGCATGGCGTCCAGCCAGCGTTTGAAGAGCGTCCGGGGCCGCAGGTAGCGCCGGCCGCCCATGGCACGGCCGACGTCGGAATCCGGGCCGATCAGCACGGTCAGCACCGGCTTGAGGGTCTGCGGATCCAGGGCGCGGGAGGCCAGCTCCGCCCGGGTCACGGCGACGGGCACCGCTCCCCCGGCCTTGCCCGAGGTGCGGGCATGGGCGTCGGAGACCAGCCGGCACAGGGCCCGGTACCCGGCGCCGCGGTTCTGCCCGTGTGCCAGGACGACGACGCGTCCCCCGAGCCGGGTACGGAGGTCGCCGTCGTCGTCGAAGACCGCGAGATCCACCCCCACGACCGGGTCCAGCCCTGCCGCCATGCACGCCTTCAGGTGCTTGACTGTGCCGTAGAGCCCGTCGCGGTCCGTGCAGCCGAGCGCCGTGGCGCCGTCCGCGGCGGCAGCAGCAGCCAACTCCTCCGGCCAGGACACCCCGTAGTGGGCGCTGAACGCGGTGGAGACGTGCAGATGGGTGAAGCTCATGCCGGCTCCGGCTTCCGGAGTAGTGGCAGGGCATCGTGGATCCGCAGCAGCCGCCAGCGTCCGCTGCCCAGGTGCCGGCTCAGGTCGAGGGTGAGGGTCCGGTCCGGGTTCCCGTCATCCCGGAGCTGAACGCGCCAGATTTCATGGTCCACCAGCCCCGGGCCGCTGCCCAGCGGCGCCCGCGGTTCTTCCGCCCACCACTGGCGCCGCTCAAACCAGCGGACCGGCTCGGCGCAGAGGACGTAGTGCCGCCCGGCCCAGTCCAGGGACTCCGGCTGGCCTTCCGGGGTGCAGGCGACGTCCACCGACTCGCTGAACATCCCCATGGCGCCTCCCGGCAGCTGCTGACTTTCGAAAAGTATTCGAATATATCTTCGAACACTTCAAGTCTACGACGGGCCGGGGACAAAACCTAGATCGGGGGTGGACGGACGCAGGCACAGGTAGCAGGATTGAGCCATGAGCTCCCACAATGCACTCCTGAAGCACGTAACCGTCGCCGCCAAGGATTCAACTTTGGTGGCGACGTTCGCTATCGACGGGAATATCCCGAGTTCCGGCGCCTATGTGGTGGGGCTCGTGGCGGCCACTCCGGACCACTCCCACCAGCGCCGGATGGAAATCGAGTTCATGAACGGCGAGGCCGTGTCCTTTTTCTGCTTCAGCCACGACGGCACGGAAGAGAACTTCGACCTCAAGGGCGTGGAGCACTCCGGCAACACCATCACCGGGACCTTTCCAATCAGCACGGTGCGGGGCCTGATCAAGGGCCATCTGATGTCTGCGTACAGCGATTGCGAGGGCAGGGACTACCAGGCCAACGTGCCCGTCGAGGAGTCGCTCTGACAGCCGTCCCCGGGCCGTGCGGCCAGGCGCATAACAGGATCGCGTGATGCAACCACGAGTCGACTTCATCTCCTTGGGCGTCCGCAGCGTTGACGCCTCGCGCCGTTTCTACGTTGATGGCCTCGGCTGGCCACTCCACCGCGAGGTTCCCGGCGAGGTGGTCTTCCTGCAGGCAAACCACGGCCTCATCCTCTCGCTCTGGAACGCCGCGCAGATGCAGTCCGAGGCGGCAACCGATGCCCCCGCCGGCGTCCCCTGCATCACCCTGAGCCACAACGTCGGCAGCGCGGAGGAAGTGGAGAGCGTCATGCGCCGGGCGGAGGCCGCGGGCGCCGTCGTGGTGGCGGCGCCGAAGACCCAGCCCTGGGGCGGCTACACCGGCTACTTCGCCGACCCGGACGGCTTCCGCTGGGAGATCGCCTTCAACCCCACCTGGACGGTCGACGCCGGCGGCCAGGTCACCGTCTAGGTACTGGTCCGGCCACCCGCTAGAACAGGCTGCCGACCGGCCGGGGGAAAGACCGGACGCGAACTCGCTCCTATTCCCCCGCGATAACTTGGGACACGAACGCTTCTGCGGACGGCCCACCGTTGGCGACGAATTCCTTCAGGAGGGCCAGCCCCACGGAAAGTGGCAGGGAGAGCCTTCCCCGGTATTGAGAATCGAGCATCGCTTCAGGTGACGACCCCCATGCACCAGGCTCCCCCACAAGTCTGGTGAATGAACGCCCCCTCACAAATGGCCGCTCAAGCTTTTCCGTAATCCGCTGCTCGAGAACATGCGAGTCAACCGAGAGCAAACTCAGTGTCATCAGTTCGGGACGCCCCGCCTTATCAAGCCACCGTCCGAATCCCAGGAAAAAACTCTCCCGAATCTCACCAGCTTGGACCCCGGCTTCCTCCTGCAACTCACGGTTGGCGCCGTTGGCCGCCAGCTCGGACAGGGGAAGTGAAGGATTGCCCTGAAAATCCCGTAGTTCCAGCGCCCCGGAACCACTTGGAGCCAGCTGGCCGCCGTTGTTTAGGTTATGAATACCTTGATCCACAAGGATGAGCTTGCCGTCGCTCGTAAATGCCATAACGGAAGTGCCTACTACGTTCACAAGCCATGAATCGCGGAAGTCCCTGAGCACCCCCCTCCGGGTAATGAAAAGTCGCCGCCCGTGGTCGTCCATGAACCGATCATTTTTCTTCACGTCGTGGAGGGCAAGCTGGTCAGTGGCGATGTGCTGGAAGTACGTTGCTGGCTGGAAGTCGATCCAGCGTGGCAGGTCCGAAACGGCCTGCCCGACGCCAACGTTTGAGTTCCACCCCAGGATGGGGCCGTCAAAGACGTGTTTGGTCTTGATCTTTTCGTCCAGAAAGCGCTGACCCAGGGGCCTAAGGGCTGCGGGCACCGTGAATTGTTCCGGGTCCACCCGGGCCTCAAGGCCGTCATGGATTGCGGCGCTCACCAGACCGTCAGAGAGAAAGGAACCGTGCGAAAACTTTCGATACGTGAATCGGCCGTGGTTGTTTGTTGCCTGCAGGACGTCCTCGAACGAATCGCTCATCCTAGGCACAAACACCGTCGATGCAACTGATCGCCGGTAGGCCCTAACCTCCAAGTACAACAAGGCAAACGAAACAGCCGCTAGCGCCGTGCTTATCCATACCGGGATGGTCACCCATACGCTGATCAGTCCGAGCACAGCCAGAACCGTACTCAAGATGATCCACCGAAGAGCTCCAGCTGACCGCCTTATCCGATAAAGTGCGGTAGCTGACTCACGACTAATAACTGTCACCATTGCCCCCTTGGTGGACCGGATACAAACAAATTGAAATGGTACCGGCAGCCAAGCAGCAATCCGCTACCCTTCGGTGAGCGTGTGCCTGCGGAGCCACCCGCTAGAACAGGCTGCCGACCGGCTCGATCAGCTCCGGGGAGTCGTTCCTGACGTTTCCCACCGCCGTGCCGACGGCGTCAATCGTCCAGTTCTCGGCCACGTCGTGCGCACCGGCCCGGACCAGCCCCACCAGGACCGCGGCGTCCTCGGCCTGCGGATCAAGCCAGGTCTCCATGGTCCGGCGGTCCATCGGCAGCGGGACCCGGTCATGCAGGGCCGTCAGTTCCGCCAGCATCCCGTCCGCATAGCCCTCCGGCGGGGAGTCGGTGGTCAGGATCGAGGTCGAAAGCAACCAGCGTTCCGGGTCACCCTCTGCTTTCGACGGGTCCTTCCACCATTCGTAGAGCCCCGCGAAGACGATGGGGCTGCCGTCCTTGGGGTGTACGTAATAAGGCTGCTTGCCGCGGCCCTCGCCCTTCCACTCGTAGTAGCCGTCCGCGGGGACCGCGCAGCGCCGGGACCGGGTGGCCTTGCGGAAGGCGGGCTTCTCCAGCACGCTCTCGCTGCGGGCGTTGATCATTTTCGAGCCGATGCCGGTGTCCTTGGCCCACGACGGCACGAGCCCCCAGCGGGCAAGATGCAGCTGCCGCACCGGGTTCCCGTCCACCAGCCGCTCCAGGAGAATCGGCACGTCCGCGGTGGGGGCGACGTTCCAGGACGGCGGAATCACGAGCTCTTCCTCCAGTTCGGCGTCGAAGTCGGCCAGCAGGTCCCCGACGGCCCGGGCCATCACGTAGCGTCCACACATGGCACCAGCATGCCACCGGCACCGGGCCGGCGGGAAGCGCCCGTGGACACGGTCTGCGGGAATAGCGCCCGGCGGGTTACGGTTGTAGAAACTGATACCCGACTTTCGTCAGCTTGAGGAGATTTCCGTGGACTTTACCCCCGATTCCGGCACGATCACCATGTTTTCCACCACCTGGTGCGGCTACTGCAACCGGCTCAAGAAGCAGCTGGACGCACAGGGCATCGGGTACACGGAGGTCAACATCGAAGAAGTCGAAGGCACCGCCGAACTCGTGGAGCAGCTCAACGGAGGCAACCGCACCGTCCCCACCGTGCTGTTCCCGGACGGCACCGCGGCCACCAATCCCTCCGCGGCCGAGGTCAAGAGCCGCCTCGCGGCCTAAGGCCCACCGGCCACCAGAGCACCACCCAGGACACACCACCACCACACCAGCTACGGCGCGGACTCCCGGATCACCCAGGACCCGCGCCGTGCCGCATCCTGCCACGGACGCGGTGATGAAAGGAGCCCACCTCATGGTCCATAAAGTCAAAGGCGCAGTAGTCCGGTCCAAGAACGCCCCCGTCACCCTGGAGACCATCTTGGTGCCGGAGCCCGGACCCGGCGAGGCCCTGGTGGACATCCTCACCTGCGGCGTCTGCCACACCGACCTGCACTACAAACAGGGCGCCATCAACGACGAGTTCCCGTTCCTGCTCGGCCACGAGGCCACCGGCGTCGTCAGCGCCGTCGGCCCCGACGTCACCGAGGTAGCCCCCGGTGACCGGGTGGTGCTGAACTGGCGTGCCGTCTGCGGCGAGTGCCGGGCCTGCCGCCGCGGCGAGCCGCAGTACTGCTTCAACACCCACAACGCCACCCAGAAGATGACGTTGGAGGACGGCACGGAGCTGACCGCGGCGCTGGGCATCGGCGCCTTTGCCGAGAAGACCTTGGTCGCCGCCGGGCAGTGCACCAAGGTGGACCCCGACGCCGACCCTGCCGCGGTCGGCCTGCTCGGCTGCGGCGTCATGGCCGGCCTCGGTGCCGCCATCAACACCGGCAACGTGCAGCGCGGCGATTCCGTCGCCGTGATCGGCTGCGGCGGAGTGGGCGTGGCCGCAGTGGCCGGTGCCGCGCTCGCCGGCGCCACCACCGTGATCGCCGTGGACATCGACCCCAACAAGCTCGAGCGGGCCAAGGAACTGGGCGCCGCCCACACGGTGGATTCCTCCGCCGTCGACCCGGTTGAGGCGATCCGCGAGCTGACCGGCGGCTTCGGCGCCGACGTCGTGATCGACGCCGTCGGACGGCCCGAGACCTACAAGCAGGCGTTCTACGCCCGCGACCTGGCTGGCACCGTAGTTCTGGTCGGTGTCCCGAGCCCCGACATGACCCTGGAGCTGCCGCTGCTGGATGTCTTCGGCCGGGGAGGTTCGCTTAAATCCTCCTGGTACGGCGACTGCCTGCCGTCCCGCGACTTCCCCATGCTGATCGACCTCTACCGGCAGGGCCGGCTGGACCTGGACGCCTTCGTGACGGAGCGCATCACGATCAACGACATCGAGGCAGCCTTCGAGAAGATGCACTCGGGCGCCGTGCTCCGTTCCGTGGTCGAGCTGTGAGCGGCACCCCCGCCACCGGCCTGCGGGTCGAGCAGCTCGTCACCTCGGGTACGTTTTCGCTCGACGGCGGCACCTGGGACGTGGACAACAACGTCTGGATCGTCGGCAATGACGAGGAATGCCTGGTGATCGATCCGGCCCACGACGCCGCCGCCATCGCGGCCGCCGTCGCCGGCCGGAAAGTCGCAGCCATCCTGCTCACCCACGGCCACGACGACCACATCGCCGCGGTGGGCGAATTCCGCCGCCTGGTGAACGCGCCGGTCTACCTGCACCGGGACGACTGGATGCTCTGGGACCGGGTCTTCCCGGGAACCGAGCCGGACCACGGCATCGCCGACGGTGACACCTTCGACGTCGCCGGCGCGCGGCTGGTGGCGCTCCACACGCCCGGCCATTCCCCCGGCTCGGTGAGCTTCTACCTCGCCGACGAGGGCACCGTCTTCACCGGCGACACGCTGTTCCAGGGCGGACCCGGGGCCACCGGACGCTCCTTCAGCGACTTCCCCACCATCATCGAGTCCATCAAGAACAGGCTGCTCACGCTGCCGACGGACACGGTGGTGCGCACCGGGCACGGGGATTCGACGACGGTCGGCGCCGAAGCGCCGCAGCTTGCGGAATGGATCGCCCGGGGGCACTGACCCCTTTGCCGTTCAGCCGTTGATGCCGCTGTGGCTGCCCCGTCCGGAGTTTGCGGACGGGGGCAGCCCCGGTATGGGCTAGACGATATGAAGTGTGGCGGCGCCCGGTCCTGACGGTGGGACTGGAACCTCGGGTTCAAAGCGATTCGTGGGTTGCCGGTCCGGGTCTTTCCGCACGTAGGCGCGGGGGTGTGGACTGGCAGCGCCACATTTGAACGTCTGGAGGTTCCAGCCATGAACAAGCGTACTTACGTCGGTTTGGATGTCCATGCACGCAGCGTTAAAGGCTGTGCGATCGACCGGGATACGGGCGAGATGCTGAGGCAGAGCCTGGCCGCCAACGATGCCGGGGTCGCAGAGTGGGTTTCCGGGTTGCCTGGTCCTGCCCTCGTTGTTTATGAGGCAGGTCCAACCGGATTCGGGTTGGCCCGGTTACTGGCCGAGGCGGGGATTGAGTGCCTGGTCGC
>NZ_JBFTMR010000029.1:0-15892 GCF_056397065.1 Arthrobacter sp. 05N428_2
GCTCGGGCCGGGCAGCACGCCGGGCAGCGAGAGGTTCAGCAACGGGAGCTGGTCCAGGAGCAGCAGCCCCGCCAGGCCGGCGGCCCACGCCGCGAGCCGCCGGCCGGTCGGGCGGAGGCGGCCGCCGCGGGGCGTGGCGCCCGGCGCTCCCCCGGCGTCGTTGTACCCGGGGGTGGTTTTCCCGGGCCGGCGGCCGGTGCCGCCCCGCGCGGCGGACTGGCCTGCGCTGGCCGTGTCGTCGGTGCTGGAGGTATCGGTGTCGGTGGTCATGAGGTTCTCCCGAGCAGGCCGGTGGGACGGAACAGCAGCACGAGCGCCAGCGCCAGCACCACGACGAAGTCGCCGGTGCCGCCGAGGTAGAAGTTGGCGAACTGCTGCAGGACGGCGACGGCGACGGCGGCGATGGCGGCGCCGGTCAGCGAGCCGAGCCCGCCGATCACCGTAACGATGAAGGCGAAGATCAGCAGGGAACCGCCCAGCATCGGCGATACGTAGCCGAAGTAGTGCGAGGCGAGAACTCCGCCGAGGCCGGCCGCGGCCCCGCCGATGGTGAAGACGAGGGTGAAGGCCTTGCGGACGTCGATCCCCAGGGCCGTGACCATGGAACGGTTCTCCACGCCGGCGCGGATGATCATGCCGTAGCGGGTCTTCTTCAGGAAGAACACCATGGCGAGCAGCACCACGACGGCCGCGACGATGCAGACGAACCGGTCGTTGGGGATCCGGGCGCCAAGGATTTCGGTGGTGTCCTTGAACCAGGCCGGGCTTTTGATGAAAACCGGGTCGGTGCCCCAGATGCCGTCGAAGAGCGCCACCGCGGCGAGCGAGAGTCCCACGGTGACGAGCACCTGCTCGATGTGCCGCTGGTAGAGCCGGCGGATCAGGACGAACTCGGTGAAGGCGGCGAAGGCGGCGCCCGCTGCGGCCCCGATTACGAGGGACAGCAGGAACGTTCCCCAGTTATCGGAGCCGGCGCGGCGGGCGATTTCCCAGCCGGTAAAGGCGCCCAAGGTCAGGAACGCGCCGTGCGCGAAGTTCAGTACTCCCATCAGCCCGTAGATCAGGGACAGTCCGGCGGCCACCAGGAAATACAGGGCACCGAGGCCGAAGCCGGTGAACAGCAGCAGGACAACGGTGCTCACAGGGCGGCGCCTTTCTCGACGGGTGTCCCGGCAGTGCTGGCGGCCGGGGCGGCGTCGGCAGACACGCCCAGATGCCGCTGGATCAGGTCGGCGTCGTCGAGGAAATCGAGGGCGCGCCCGGTGTGGACCACCCGGCCTCCGGAGAGCACGACGGCGCCCTCGGCGAGCTGGCGGACGACGTGCAGGTTCTGTTCGACAAGCAGGATCGGCACGGTCCGGGCCGCCTCGGCCAGGGTCTCCGCCACCTCGCCGACGATCTTGGGCGCGAGCCCCTTGGTGGGCTCGTCCACCAGCAGGATTTTGTTGGTGTTCAGCAGGGCGCGGGCCAGCGAGACCATCTGTTGCTGGCCGCCGGAGAGCGTGCCGGCCATCTGCGCGGACCGGGCCAACAGGTCCGGGAAGAGTTCCTCGACCAGTTGCCGGCGTGGGGCGGCGTCGCGTTCTGCCAGCTTGAGGTTCTCCGCGACGGTGAGTTTGGCAAAGACCTCACGGTCTTCGGGGACGTAGCCGACCCCGCTGCGGATGATCTTGAAGGTCGCCTCCTTTTCGATCCGCTCGCCATCGAGTTCCACGGCACCGCTGCGGTCGATCAGGCCGATGATCGCCTTGAGGGTGCTGGTCTTGCCGACGCCGTTACGGCCCAGCAGCGCGGTGATCCCGGTGGCGGGGACGGTGAAGGAGACGTTCTCCACCACCTGCTGGCCGGCGATCGAGGCAGACAGGCCCTCGAGCCTCAGGATGGGCGGGGCTTCGGTGCCCCGGTGGTCAGCTGCGGTGCTCATACAGGTTCTCCGAGGTAGGCGCTTTGCACGGTGGGGTCGGCCATGACGGCGTCGGGGCTGTCCAGGGCCAGCAGGCTGCCGTGGTGCATCACGGCCACCCGGTCCACCAGGCCCAGGACGACGTCCATGTGGTGCTCCACCATCATCACCGTGCAGCCGCGGTCCCGGTGCATGCTCCGGATGATCGCGCTGAGGGACGGGACGTCCCCCGACGCCACCCCGGCCATCGGTTCGTCGAGCAGTACGACGGCGGGATCTGTCGCCAGCAGCACGGCGATCTCCACCTTGCGCTTTTCGCCGTGCGAGAGGTCGCCCGCCGCCGTCGTGAGCTTGCCGGTGAGCCCGACCTCGGCGATGGTGCCGCGGGCGATCCGGGTGGCCTCGTCCGAGGCGGAGGGGAAACGCAGGATGCTGAAGTTGCTGCCGAGTTTCACCTGGGCGGCGAGCCGGACATTTTCCAGCACGCTGAGCCGGGGAAACAGGTTGGAGGTTTGGAAGGTCCGGCCCAGCCCTGCCCGGGCCCGGCGGTGGATGGGCGCGGCCGTGATGTCCCTGCCGTTCAGCGTGATGCTGCCCGCGCTGGGCCGCATCACGCCGGAAATCAGGTTGAACAAGGTGGTCTTGCCGGCCCCGTTGGGGCCGATCACGCCGATCATTTCGCCGGCGCCGACCGCGAAGCCCACATCCTGGAGGATGCGGGCACCGCCGATCTGCAGACCAAGACCGTCCACCGCAAGGGCAGGCAGGACTGGGTTATTCATTCGGATCCTTCGTTTCTCGCTGGCTGGTCTGGGCTGAAGCGTGCCTGGCGCTGGGGCGCCGGCGGCTACTTCTTTTCCGGCGGGGCGACGGTGTCGCCCGCAACCACCTTGACGAGTTCGGGAGCCCAGGTGCCGCCCTTCTGGGTGAGCTTGACCTGGTACATGTCCTGGATCAGGGCGTGGTCGGAGGCGCGGACGGTTTCCTTGCCCTTGGGTCCGTCGAAGCTGAAGCCTTCGAGCGCCTTGACCATGGCGTCGGCGTCGTTTCCGCCGCCCTTGATGGCCTGGACGATCATCTGGCCGGCGACGAAGCCGTCGGGGGTGAACAGGTCTGCCTTCTTGCCGGCCTTCTCGACGTCGGCGATCATCTTCTTCTCGACGTCGGTGCCCGAGGCGCCCGGGAAGTAGTGGTTGAGGAAGCTGATCTTGCTGGTTGCCTCGCCGTAGGCGCCGAAGGTGGAAGCGTCACCCAGTCCGGTGACGATCGGGGCCGCTGCGAAGGCCCCCTGCTGGCTCAGCGCCTGCCACATGGTCCCGGACGTTGCCCCGGCCCAGGCCACGAAAACCATGTCCGGCTTGGCCTCAATGAGCTGGCGGGCGAAGGGCGTGAGCTCCTGGCCTTCCGGGACGAGAACGGACTCCACGGTGGCGCCCTTCGCGCCGAGGACGGCCTTGACCGCGGCGACGTTGCCTTGGCCGAAGGCGTTGTCCTGCGCGAAGACCACCACCTTCTTGCCCTTGGTGTCGATGAAGCTGCCGGCGGTGGCGACATCCTGGAGGCTCTGCCGGCCGGAGCGGAAGGTGTACTTGTTGATGCCCTGGATCGCGTCGGTCGCGGCGGGGCCGGAAATGTAGAGGACCTTGTTCTGCTGGGCCTGCTCCGCCAGTTTCAGGGCGATGCCGGAAACGACCGTGCCGCCGATCACCTTGTAGCCTTTGCCGATCAGGTCCTTGGCCGCGGTGACGGCCTTGTCCGGGTCGCCGCCGTCGTCGGCGTAGGTCAGGTTGATTTTGGCCCCGTTCACTTCGCCGGTGCCGCCGGTGGCGTAGTCGATGCCGGCCTGGAGGCCCTCGTAGTAGGTGGCGCCGTAGGCTGCCAGCGGTCCGGTCTTGGAGTAGATGATGCCGACGTTGACCGGTACGGCTGCCTTCGAGGCGCCCCCGGAGGCAGGCGCAGCGGAGCCGGCCGTGGGCGCGCACGCGCTGAGGGCGAGCCCGGTGGCCATCACGGCGGCCATCAGGAACTTCTTTGTATCCTTCACGGGATGCCTTTCGTTGAGAATCTGCGGAGTCTGGGCACGAGATCTGAGTAGAACCTGAAAGGTGATTCAGATTACCGCAAATCTATGATGCAGCTCACAGCGTGTCAACGGAATTCAAGGGGAGCTTTGCAACGAAATGGCAACGTTTACCGTTGCGGTACCGCTCAACCCTCCCTCAGATCAAGAGGGACACGACCCGACCGTCCCTCAGATCAAGAGCGGGAGCGGGAGCGGGAGCGGGAGCGTCAGGCGGGGACGGCCGCGGTCTCGGGGACCCGGCGACAGACGGTGGTCATGAACGGGCTGAACTCGAGAGCACTGCCGAGCCGCAGCCCGGCCGCGTGGGTCAGCCTGCCGCCCTCGACCCGGAGGGTGTGGCGGGCCGCGCCGCGGTCGCTGCGCCGCTCGATGGTCAGGGTGCCGTCGTGCCAGCTCGCCCGGGCCGGCGCTTCCGGGGGCAGGCCCATGCTGTTGACGTGGTACCAGAGCGTGTCGGGATGGGCCCGGTCCATGGTGAAGACGCCGACGCCCTCGGTCTTGGAGCCGTCGGCGTCGAGGTGGCGGTAGCTCATGGTCACGGCAAGGCCGGCCGCGGCACGGGCGAAGACGACTTCAGCCGCGGCGGTCCGGGCCGGACCCCAGGCGGTGGCTTCCCACTGCGTGGTGCCGCTCCAGTGTCCGAGGAACCCTTCGAGTGCTTCGTGCGCGCTGCCGGGCAGCGGTCGGTCCATGCTTCCTCCGAGGGGCCCTCCCGTGTGGCCCCGCCACCATCATCACGCCCGGACCGCGCGGCTGTAAAGCTTCGGCCCCGCCGGATGCTCTTGCCCAAGGGCCGCCGGCAGCTCCGGGTCAGAGGCCGAAGGTCTCGGTTTCCTCGAAAGGACCCACCACAGTGACGGTGCGCGGGGCGGCCGCAAGTTCGCGCGCCAGCTCCTGGACATCGGCGGTGGTAACAGCCTTGATCTGCCGCAGCGTCTCGTCGATGTCCTGGTACTCGCCGGAGACCAGCTCTGCCCTGCCCAGCCGGGACATCCGCGAACCGGTGTCTTCCAGAGCCAGGACGATCCCGCCGCTGAGCTGCCCTACGGCTTTGCGCAGTTCCTCCTCGGAGATGCCGCCCTCGGCCAGCTTGTCCAGCTCGGCGCCGAGCAGGTCGAGGACCTGGCGGACCTTGGACGGCGTGCAGCCCGCGTACATGCCGAAGTAGCCGGCGTCCGCGTAGGAGGAGGCGAAGGAGTAGGTCGAGTAGACGAGGCCGCGCTTCTCGCGGACCTCCTGGAACAGCCGGGATGACATGCCGCCGCCGAGGACGGCGTTCAGCACGCTCATCACGAAGCGGCGGTCGTCGGTGGCGACAATCGTGGGGCAGCCCATGATGATGTTGGCCTGCTCCACCGGGCGCTTGACCACGTGCAGGCCGGCCGTGCCGGTGATGGCCGCACGTTCGGTCGAACGGCGCTGGACCGGGGCGGCGTCGTGCTCCAGGTCCCAGCCGGCGGCGTCCAGGGCGCCCACCACGAGCCCGCAGACGACGTCGTGGTCCAGTCCCCCGGCGGCGGTGATGACAAGCTCGTCCGGGCGGTAGTAGCGGCGGTAGTGGTCCCAGACCGAATCGCGGGCCACCGCGCGGATCGCGTCCGGGGTGCCGCCGATCGGGCGTCCCAGCGGATGGGTGCCGAGGACGGCCGCGACGAAGTGTTCGTGGGCGACGTCGGTCGGGTCATCGCTGTCCATGGCGATTTCCTCCAGGATGACGTCGCGTTCCTGCTCCATTTCCTGCGGGTCCAGCACGGCGCCGGTGATCATGTCAGCGATCACGTCGATCGCCATCGGCAGGTCCGTGTCCAGCACCCGGGCGAAGTAGCAGGTGCTTTCCTTGGCCGTGGCGGCGTTCGATTCGCCGCCGACCTCGTCGAAGGCGGAGGCGATTTCCAGTGCCGTGCGCCGTTTGGTGCCCTTGAACAGCAGGTGCTCCAGGAAATGGGTGGAACCGTGCTGGCCGGGGGCCTCGTCGCGCGAGCCGACCCCGACCCAGAAGCCGATGGTCGCTGAACGCTGCCCGGGCATGGCCTCGGTCAGCACCCGGACACCGCCGGGCAGCACCGAGCGCCGCACCTCCGAGCCGCCGTCGGCTCCGTGGATGAGGGTGTCAGCGTGCTGGTTCTGCTCAAGCGGCAGGGGGACGACAGTCATTAAGGCCTTTCCATAAACAGTCACAAAAATGTGCCAAATCTGCCTGCAATCCTACCTGCCCTTTAACGGCAGCGGGGCCGGTGGACGAATCCACCGGCCCCGCTGCTTGAGTCAGGAAAGACTACTCTGCGGACTCCATCGAGACCTCGGCGTTGTCCGCTTCAGCGGACCCTGCCTCGTCGGCCACAACGGGCGAGAGGGAGAGCTTTCCGCGGTCGTCGATCTTGGTGATTTCCACCTGGATCTTCTGGCCGACGGAGACGACGTCCTCAACGTTGTCCACGCGCTTGCCGCCGGCGATCTTGCGCAGCTCGGAGATGTGCAACAGACCGTCCTTGCCCGGAGTCAGGGACACGAAGGCACCGAAGGTGGTGGTCTTGACGACCGTACCCAGGTAGCGTTCGCCGATTTCCGGGATCTGCGGGTTGGCGATGGCGTTAATCGCGGACCGTGCTGCGTCGGCAGACGGGCCGTTCGTGGCGCCAATGTAGACGGTGCCGTCGTCCTCGATCGAGATGTCGGCTCCGGTGTCTTCCTGGATCTGGTTGATCATCTTGCCCTTCGGGCCGATGACCTCGCCGATCTTGTCTACCGGGATCTTGACCGCGATGACGCGCGGCGCGAACTCGGAGAGCTCGTCCGGGGTGTCGATCGCGGAGTTCAGCACGTCCAGGATGTGCAGGCGTGCTTCGCGGGCCTGCTTCAGGGCGGCGGCCAGGACCGACGCCGGGATGCCGTCGAGCTTGGTGTCCAGCTGGATGGCCGTGACGAACTCGGAGGTACCGGCAACCTTGAAGTCCATGTCGCCGAAGGCATCTTCGGCGCCCAGGATGTCGGTCAGCGCGGCGTAGCGGGTCTGGCC
This sequence comes from Arthrobacter sp. 05N428_2, assembly GCF_056397065.1. Classification (NCBI taxonomy): domain Bacteria; kingdom Bacillati; phylum Actinomycetota; class Actinomycetes; order Micrococcales; family Micrococcaceae; genus Arthrobacter; species Arthrobacter sp. 05N428_2. The sequence goes on from NZ_JBFTMR010000029.1 coordinate 7,003, forward strand.
GTCAACCTGGTCGGAGACCAGGCCCATGGCGATACCGGCAACGGGAGCCTTCAGCGGCACGCCTGCGTTGAGCAGGGACAGCGTGGAGGCACAGACCGAACCCATCGACGTCGAACCGTTGGAGCTGAGGGCTTCAGACACCTGGCGGATCGCGTAGGGGAACTCTTCGCGGGACGGCAGCACCGGCATGATGGCGCGCTCGGCGAGGGCACCGTGGCCGATTTCGCGCCGCTTCGGCGAACCGACACGGCCGGTCTCACCGGTGGAGTACGGCGGGAAGTTGTAGTTGTGCATGTAGCGCTTGCGCGTCACGGGAGACAGCGAGTCGATCTGCTGTTCCATCTTGAGCATGTTCAGCGTGGTGACACCCAGGATCTGGGTCTCGCCGCGTTCGAAGATGGCCGAGCCGTGGACGCGGGGCAGGACCTCAACCTCGGCGGTGAGCTGGCGGATGTCCGTCAGGCCACGGCCGTCGATGCGGACCTGGTCCTTGAGGATACGCTGGCGCACGACCTGCTTGGTGACCGAGCGGAACGCTGCCGACAGTTCCTTTTCGCGGCCCTCGAACTGGCCGGCGAGCGAGGAGGTGACCTCGTCCTTGAGCGCGTCGGAGGCGGTGTCGCGCTCCTGCTTGTCCGCGATCTGGAAGACGGCGGTCAGCTTCTGCGCGGCGGCGGACTCGACGGCGGCGAAGACGTCGTCCTCGTAGTCCAGGAACACCGGGAACTCGACGGTCGGCTTGGCGGCGCGGGCAGCCAGGTCGGCCTGGGCTTCGCAGAGGGCCTTGATGAACGGCTTGGCGGCCTCGAGGCCCTCGGAGACAACCTCTTCGGTCGGGGCGGTGGCGCCCTGTTCCTTGATGAGGTTCCAGGAGTTGTCGGTCGCTTCGGCTTCAACCATCATGATGGCGATGTCATCGCCTTCGGCGCCGCCGGCAACGCGGCCGGCGACGACCATGTTGAAGACGGCGTTCTCAAGCTGCGAGTGCTTCGGGAACGCAACCCACTGCGAGCCGTGCTCGTCGGCGACGAGGGCAACGCGGACGCCGCCGATCGGGCCGGAGAAGGGCAGGCCGGAAAGCTGGGTGGACATCGAGGACGCGTTGATCGCGACGACGTCGTAGAGCTCGTCCGGGTTGATGGAGAGCACGGTGACCACGATCTGGACCTCGTTGCGCAGGCCCTTGACGAACGCGGGGCGCAGCGGGCGGTCCATCAGGCGGCAGGCCAGGATCGCCTCGGTCGAGGGGCGGCCTTCGCGGCGGAAGAACGAGCCCGGGATGCGGCCGGCGGCGTACATGCGCTCTTCGACGTCGACGGTCAGCGGGAAGAAGTCGAAGCCTTCGCGGGGGTGCTTGCCGGCCGTGGTGGCGGAAAGCAGCGCGGTCTCTTCGTCGATGTAGACCATGGCTGCGCCGGCTGCCTGCTTGGCAAGACGGCCGGTTTCAAAGCGGATAACCCGCTTGCCGAAGCGGCCATTGTCAATGACGGCTTCTGAGAACTGGATTTCGGGACCCTCCAAGAGAGTCACCTCCGTTTCTTGTTGACGGAGCCCAGCCGCATCAACCCAGGTCAGCATCTGTCGACTGGCCTGCACTACACCCGGTCATCGATCGAGACCCACGGGCCAAGGCTTCAATCCTTGAAGCCGTTCCCGGAGATCACTACCGAGGACCGCGAATGCGCGATGCGGTTGATCCTCCTGTTGAGTTTTTTTGAAGAATTTGCAGAAGGCGGCCCTTCCCGAGGGAAAGGGCCGCCCCCTAAAGCTGACTAGCGGCGCAGGCCGAGGCGCTCGATGAGCGCACGGTAGCGGTTGATGTCAGTGTTCTTGAGGTAGGTGAGCATGCGCTTGCGGCGACCAACCATGGCCAGCAGACCGCGCTGGGTGTGGTAATCGTGCTTGTGCTCCTTCATGTGCTCCGTCAGATCCTTGATCCGCTGGGTCAGGACCGCAACCTGGACCTCCGGCGAACCGGTGTCGCCCTCGGACGTTGCGAAATCCTTCATGATGGACTGCTTTACAGCGGCTTCAAGTGCCACGATAACTCCTAGAGATGTGCCGTGAGGCCCGAGTCAGTAATTCACTGCCGGGGGTGCCGTGCCAGAATCCCCGCCAAACGGAGGGTCTTCGTTACACAACAAGAGCCAGCCGCCACGGACTGCAGCCAGATCCAACCTTTAGTTTACTGGCACGCCGTCGAAGTGTCTAAACCGCGGGCGGCAGCCGCCGTTAGGCAGTGCCGGCCACAGGGCCGGGCAGCAGCCCGCGGATCGCCGCGACACCCCGGTACAGCTCGGTGAACGAGGTGCTCAACGGTGAAAGCCCCACTCGGATGCCCTGCGGCGCACGGAAGTCCGGGATCACGTCCTGTTCCCACAGCGCCGCCGTCATTTCGCGGAACGCCGGGTGGTCAACAGTGATGTGGCTGCCGCGCAACTCCGGGTCCCGCGGGGTCCCGAGCCGCACCCCGGACGGTTCCAGCCATGCGTCATGAAGTTCGACGGCGAACGCTGTCAGCAGCCTGGACTTCTCCCGGACGGCGGCCATGCCGATTTCCTCGAGCAGGTCCAACGTGCCGCGCATGGCGAGCATGCCGAAGACGGCCGGGGTGCCGCTGAGGAAACCCCGGATGCCCGCGGCGGCCTCGTAGCCGGGGCCCATTTCAAAGGCGTCCTTGCGCCCCATCCAGCCCCAGATCGGCTGCTGCAAACCGGGCAGGTGCCGGGCATTGACGTATGCGAACGCTGGCGAGCCCGGTCCCCCGTTCAGGTACTTGTAGGTGCAGCCGGCGGCGAAGTCGACGCCGGCTGCGTCCAAGCCGATCTCCACCGAACCGGCGGAGTGGCAGAGGTCCCACACCACCAGGGCACCTGCATCGTGCACGGCGGCGGTGATGCCCGGCAGATCGGCGAGGAATCCGGAGCGGTAGGCGATCTGGCTCAAAACGACGACGGCGGTGGCAGGGCCGGTGGCGGCGCGCACCTGGTCCACGGTCACGCCGGCAGCCGGGTCGGCGTCGATCCAACGCAGCGTGAGGCCTTCTTCGCGGGCGATGCCCTCGACCAGGTAGCGGTCGGTGGGGAAATTGTCGGTGTCCAGCACGATCTCGGTGCGGCCCGGATCCGTGACGGCGGCCAGCGCGGCGCGGATCAGTTTGTAGAGCGCCACAGTGGTGGAGTCCGCGATGATGGTCTGCCCCGGGGCTGCGCCGAGCACGGCCCGGCCCAGCTGGTCGCCGATTACCTGCGGAAGTTCCAGCCATTCCTCGTCCCAGCCGCGGATCAGGCGGCCGCCCCAGCTGTCCTGGATGAACGCGGCGACGTCGGTGGCGGTCCGCTTCAGCGGGCGTCCGAGCGAGTTGCCGTCCAGGTAGGACAGCTCTGTTTCTGTTCCGATGAAATGGTCGCGGTAGGCGGCGAGCGGGTCCGCGGCGTCGAGATCGACGGCGCGCTCCCACAGAGTGTCGCTGGTCGCCGGTGCCGCTGGCACTGCCGTCGTCTGCCCAGCCGCTTGCTCGATGCTCACTGCCCGATCTCCGTGCGGACCGCGAACAGCTCGGGGAAGAAGGTCAGCTCGAGGGCTTTCTGTAGGAAGGCTGCGCCGCTGGATCCGCCGGTCCCGCCCTTCATGCCGATGGTGCGCTGCACAGTGCGCAGGTGCCGGAAGCGCCAGAGCTGGAAGTTGTCCTCCAGGTCCACGAGCTCCTCGCAGGCCTCGTACGCGCCCCAGTTGCTCGCCGCGTTCTCGTAGATCTCCTTGAACACCGGGACCAGGTCCGGGCAGAACACATGCGCCTGGCGGACGTCACGGTTGAGCAGCTCCTCCGGAACCGCGAAGCCCTGGCGCTTGAGGTAGGCGAGGAAATCGTCGTAGATGCTTGGCGCTTCGAGCAGTTCCAGCAGCATCGAGTGGGCTTCGGGGTCCGATTCGAACACGGGCAGCATCTTGCGGTTCTTGTTGCCGAGCAGGAATTCCACGGCCCGGTATTGGCTGGACTGGAATCCGGACGAGTTGCCGAGGAACCCGCGGAACTGGGAGTACTCGGTGGGGGTCAGCGTGGCGAGGACCGACCATTGCTCGGTGAGGGTCTTCTGGATGTGCTTGACCCGGGCGATGGCCTTGAGCGCGGAGCCAAGATCGTCGGTGCGGAGCCAGGCGGCCGCGCTGCGGAGCTCATGCAGCATCAGCTTGAGCCACAGTTCCGTGGTCTGGTGCTGGACGATGAACAGCAGTTCGTCGTGGTGTTCCGGCGTGCTGACGGGCTGCTGGGCGCTGAGCAGCGTCGGCAACTGCAGATACGAGGCGTAGCTCATCCGCGAGCTGAAATCGCGGACAATGTCCTGGTCCAGCTCGCGCGTGTTCTTCTCGATCGTCACGTCTCTTGCCTTCCTGGGGCTAGCGGGCGAACAGTAGGCCGTGGGCCTGGACGACGTCCAGGCGCATCTGCTCGACGAGGGCCTCCGGGCCACGGTACGCGACCATGCCGCGCAACCGGGCCACGAACTCGACCACCACGCTCTGGCCGTAAAGGTCGAAGTCTTCGACGGCCTCGTCCGGGCGGTCGATCACGTGGGCCTCGACCTGCCGGCTGACGCCGTCGAAGGTCGGGTTGGAGCCGACGGAAATGGCCGCGGGCCAGCGGGTGCCAGCCTGGTCCACGAGCCAGCCGGCGTAAATGCCGTCCGCCGGGACGTAGCCGCTGGCGGCGGCGGAAAGGTTGGCAGTAGGGAAACCAAGGTCGCGGCCGCGGGCGGCGCCGTGGACCACCTCGCCGCGCATCCGGTGCGGCCGTCCCAGGACGGCGGCTGCGGTGGCGACGTCGCCCTGACGCAGCGCTTCCCGCACCCAGGACGAAGAACACCGGCGGTCGCTCGAGCCGCCGTCGTGGTCGGTGCCCTCGCTGCGGTGCACCGGGTAGCCTTCGGAACCAAACTCACTGATGACCTGAACCTCGAAGCCGAGCTTCGCCCCCAGCTCCTTCATCGTGTCCAAATCCCCCGAGTTGCCGCGCCCGAAGCGGGTGTCGTGGCCGATCACCACGTGGCTGGCCTTGAGCGCGTCGACGAGCACGGAGGAAACAAACTCCTCCGGCGTGAGGCTGGCCAGTTCGAGCGAGTACTTCATCACCAGGATGGCGTCCAGGCCCAGTTCGCCGAGGGCAGCGAGCTTGTCCTCCAGACCCATGATCAGCTCGGGGGCGGATTCGGGGCGGTGAACTTGCGCCGGGTGCGGATCGAAGGTGATCGCGACGGCGCGCGCCTGGTTCAGGCGCGCGGTGCGGATGAGCTGCGAGAGCACCTGTTGGTGGCCGCGGTGCACGCCGTCGAAGTTGCCGATTGTGACCACGGACGGGCCGAAGCCAGCCGGGACCTCGGACAAATCGTTCCAGATGTGGACCATCTACCTCGCCTTTTTGCTGCCTGCAATGAACTCCTCCGGAGTGGTCGGGCCGGCTCCGGAACTCTCTAAGATTACCCGCAATCATCCCGGTTCACGGACGCCGGCCGACCCCTCGGCGGACCCTTCCGGCTCGTCAGCCCCGGGTCTACGATGCAAGGGCACGAGTCCTGCGACGGCGACGCGGCCGCCGCCGCCAAGAATGCCCGCGGGCTGCCCGCGGCTGAAGGAGAAGAACATGACTGAACTCCAGGACATCCTCGGGCAGATCCCGGTCGACCAGATCGCCGACATGCTCGGGACGGACCGGCAGACGGCCCAGACGGCGGTGGAGGCTGCCGTGCCCACGCTTCTCGCGGGGCTGCACAACAACGCCCAGGCGCCCGACGGCGCGGCTTCCTTGGAGTCCGCGCTCGGCCAGCACCGGAACGGGTTGCTCGACGGCGGCGTGGACGCGGCCCAGGTGGACACGGCCGACGGCGAGAAGATCGTGAACCACGTATTCGGCGGCCAGCAGGACCAGGTGGCCCAGCAACTGGCGGGCACGACGCAACTCGGCGGGGTGGGCGGCGACCTGGTCCGCAAGCTACTTCCGATGCTGGCACCGATCGTCATGTCCTACCTTGCCAACAAGGTTTTGGGCGGACGCGGCCAATCGGGCGGCGGTATCGGCGGCGGTATCGGCGGAGGGCAGTCCGGCACACAGTCCGGGGGCGGCGGAATTGATCTGGGCGCCATCCTCGGCGGGATTCTCGGCGGCGGTGCGGGCGGCGCCGGCGGCTTGGGTGGTCTGGGCGGCATCCTTGGCGGGCTTCTCGGCGGGGGCGCGGGCGGCGGGCAGCAGCGCACGGCAAGCGGCACCGCCGCCCCGGACCCTGGCAGTCCCGCCGGTAATTTCCCCGGCAATGCCGAGGAGCCAGGGCTGCAGCCCCAGGCAGCAGGGCCAGAGCAGCCGGACGACGGCGGCCCCCGCCCCGGCGAGTTGATCGACGTCGACCTCCCCGGCCAGCAGCAGGCGGACGCGCCGCAGGACGAACAGGAGGACACGCGGAAGAACGAGGGCGGCCTCGGCGGTTTGTTAGGCGGTCTTTTCGGGAAGAAATAGAGGGGTCCGAACGGCTGGAACACCGGGAGGTGGGCCCGCGGCACTGCTAGAGTCGGCGGTAATTCGACTCATTGTTGGGGGACACTTTGAAGAACAGGCTCTTGGCCGCCGTCGTGCTGGCCCTTGTATCGGTTGGTGCGCTGAGCGCCTGCGGGGTCCAGTCCGCCGCCAGCGTGCAACCGGAGCGATCCGGGCAGTCCACAACGTCCCGGCTCGACGGCCACGTCGGCGGGTACGAAGGCTGGTGGAACGCCACGCCGGCCTCCGGGGCCACCGCGGCGCTTCCGCAGGAAACTGTTGCCGTCAACACCGAGACGAACCAGGTGGTGGACGCCTTCAACCGCAGGATCAACGATGCGGGCCGGCCCACCAAGCTCTCGGACGTGAGATACACCGTCACGCCGGACACTGCGTGGCCGGAACACTCCGTCGTCATTATCGACACAGCCACGGACCGAGTAATTGCGGACTTCCGGGTAGACGCTAAGGGCGAGCCGATCCGCTAAGGCCGGCGTGGACCGCCGGTGCGCGCTGTGCCGGACTACCGGCCGGGCTGGGGCCCCGCATCCGAGAGCCGCTGGAGCCACGATTCGAGTTCGCGGGGATGGCGGAAGAGCAGGACCTCGGCGTTGCCTGGGGCGTTTCGCAGTGAGCGCATGACCTGCCGCTTACGGCTGAAGGAGCGAAAATGCCAGCCAATGATCGAGTCGCGCGCGAAGAGTCGTTTGAAGGATTCCTGGTTGCCGTTGCAGACTTCTTCCCGGGCGATGACCCGGCGGACCGAGCGGCGGATCAGCCTGCGCAGCGAAAGCCACCGCGGATAGTCCAGTCCCACGATCAATTCCGCTCGGGGGACGATGAGGTCACGCCACACTCCATAGGCACTGTCGAGGACCCACTGATCCTGGGCCGCGATACGCGCTGCCAGTTCCCGCTGCTCGTCGGTGCTCGGTTGCCGCCACCCCGGAAGCCAGCCGACGTCGTCGTCGGCGGAGAATTCGGGCAGCCCCGTGCGGTCCGCATAGGCGCGGGCCGCGGAGGATTTGCCGCTTCCGGTGACGCCATAGAAGAGGACCCGTGAGGGGGCAGTGGTCGGGTTCCGGGGGTGCACGCACATCAGCATGCCACACTGGTCCGATGCCGGACTTCACCATCTCTGCCGCAGCAAGCGGGTCTGACGCCGGCCTTTCCGGCAACGTTGTCTCGGCCGTAGAGGCCTTGGAGCTGTATCAATCCGTCGGCTGGACCACCTACACCAGGGACCCGGATCTGCTCGTGCGGGCGATCCGGAACTCCTCGTTCGTAGTCACCGCCCGGAAAACCGATGGTCAACTCATCGGCCTGGCCCGGGCAGTTTCCGATGACGCAACGATCTGCTACCTGCAGGACATCCTCGTCGAGCCACGCTTCCAGGGATCCGGCGTGGGGCGGCAGCTACTGGAAGCCGTCCAGTCCCGCTACCGGCACGTCCGGCAGACCGTCCTCCTCACCGACAATGAACCAGGACAGCGGGCCTTCTACGAGGCCCTGGGCTTCACCGAAGCTGCTGATTTCAGCCCGGGACCATTGCGGGCGTTCGCGCTCTTCCGCTGATCTGTTGCCCGGGTTCGGCCGCTGGCGGTTCGGCCTCTGTAGCCTTCCAGGTGACGACTTCCATAGATCTCCTTCCGCACGGCAGATATGGTCTGAACATGCTCAGGCCGGCGAGTGCGGGGATTATGGGTGGTCTGTCCGCCGCGCTGCTTTGCGGATGCGGGCTTTTGCCGGGAGCCGTCCGCACGGACGTCTGCGTTGACTGGGTCGCCTTCGAGACGATGCACAGCGCTTTGACCACGCCGGTGCCGTGCTCGTCGGCAAGCCGCTGAAACGGGACGGCGAATCGCGGAGCTACGGTTACCAGGCCAACGTTCATGTGGTGGAAGTCGAGCAGGTTTTCAAGGGCGGTCTTGGACGGGGGCCCGTCCGCGTCGCGTCGATGCCGGTGACCTGCGGACAGACCTACCCCCACGGAGACCCCCTGGATGACGGCGACCGGAAACTCATCTTCCTCACCGAGCAGAACGGTGAATGGTTCACGATGACGCCAGACCAAGGCACCGTCCAGTTCCCGGCGGGAACCCCGCTCCCCTTCAGTTCCGGCTGACCAAGGAGGCACCCCGGTAGCCCCATCGCGGACCCCGGACACTTGGCAGCGCTTCATGATCGGAAGTAGTGGTTTCGTTTGGGTTGTTGGCGTGGGTCGAGGTGGGGTGGCGGGATGAACCAGGGGATGCCGGCGCGGGGTTGGATGGTCCAGTGTTCCTTGTGGATCAGGTGGTGGTGGTGGGAGCAGAGCAGGACTCCGTTGTCGGCGGAGGTGGTGCCGCCGCGGGACCAGTAGGTGAT
>NZ_JBFTMR010000030.1:0-15260 GCF_056397065.1 Arthrobacter sp. 05N428_2
CCCTCGATCCGACCGGTGCCGGCAGGACCCGATGGGCCGTGCGTTGGAAGCCCGCTTTGAACGCCTTCGCCATCACCTTCAGCGACCGATTCCCGGCAGCTGAAAACTACTAAAGGAAACCGCCGGATACACCGTTAGTGAGATAGTCCCCACAGCACTCGCTCGCTAGGACAAGTAGTCAACAAAACCGGGGGCAGTCCCTTCCACCCCAGCGGGAGAGAAGAAACCTGAGGTTCGTGTGGTCACTTAGAACCATTTGTGAGGGTGTGGAGGACGTATTCGAGTTGTTCGGCGCTGAAGGTTCCCGGGTGACGGACGGCCAGGGTGCCGTCCGGGGCGATGATGGCGGTGAAGGGCAGGCCGGGGATCTGGTAGGCCCCTGCCGTGGTGCCTTTGGTATCGGCCAGCAGTGGGTAGGTCGTGCCGTTCTTTGCGGCGAGGGCTGCCGCCGGGCCGGCGGGGTCGGCGACGTCGATTCCCCGGAAGGCTACGGAGGAGCCGAGGTCGGTGTGCGCTTTCTGGAGTTCGGGCATTTCGCCGGCGCATGCGCTGCAGGTGCTTGCCCAGAAGTTCACTACCGTGTATTTGCCCTTTGTCCCGTCGAGGGAGTGCTGGGTTCCGGGGTCGGCGAGCCCGGGCAGTGTGAGGGCCGGCGCCGGCTTGCCCAGTGCCGCCGGGCTGGCGGGGGTGTTACCTGCGGGCGCTGGGCCGCCGACCGGAGCACCGGCGCGGCCGGGCAAAAGGTCCGCCGCAGTTTGCGCCATGGCTTGGGCGAACGGTGCCGTGTTCGCGGAACCGGTACCGAACTGCCCGATGGCCGCTTCCTTGCCGGCGGGGTCGATGAAGAACAGCTCTGATCCATGGACCACTTCGCCGGTCTTCGGGTCGACGCTGACAGGCACGTGATAGCTGGCCGCCACGTCGGCCAGCTGCGCGGGGGTCCCCGTGCTAAAGACCCAGTTGCGGGCGGAGGCGAGGCCGTGGCCGTCGGTCCAGGTCTTCACGTCCTGGACGGCGGTATGTAGGGGGTTGGCGTTTATGGAGAGGAAGACGACGTCGGCAGCCGTCGAACCCAAGTCGGTGTTGGCGGCGGCAACGTCCTGGGCCAGAAGCGTGCACAGGTCCTCACATTCGTCGTCGTTGAAGGACAACACGACAGACTTCCCCCGGTATTGGGACAGGCTGACGTTCTTACCGTTTTGGTCGGTGAGGGTGAAGTCCGGGGCGCTGTCCAGCGGGGCGGACAAGACGTCGAGCTGCAGCAGTTGGGCCGCGGCCGAGCTCCTGTCCGGCTGGGCAGCCGCGGCATCCGCGGGTCCGGCCGGGGCGTCCGGCCGGAGGGCCGCCATGAAGATTCCGGCCAAGGCCACGGCGATGGCCAGCCCGGCGGCGGCCCAGGCCACAGCAAACCCCTTTCGGCGTGTGCGATCGGCGGCGTCAGGGGTTGGCGGTGTGGTGCTCACGGGCGGTGCTGCCTTTCCCGGCGTCCGGGCGCGGTGTCCGGCGTTTCGGTGATGATCTTGTAGATGACGACGGCGATCGCGGCCAGCACGACGGCGCCGAGCAGTATTGCCCACAGGAGCGGTTGCGCAGCGATACCGGCGGCGAACCATTCCTGCACTCCGGTGACCGTCGACGTCACGGGTGACACCGCGGTCGGGTCCAGCAGTTCCGTTACCCAGTAATAGGCCAGGTAGGCCCCTGAGAGGCTCAAGGTGATTCCCGAAACGGCAGCCAGCCAGCGCCCTGCGGTCCGGGCACGGCGCACGGCGGCCGAGCCGAGCGTGGTGGTGACGACGGCGGCGGCAGTCACGAACAGCCCCATGCCCAGGGCGTAGGCAAGATAGGTGGCGAGGCCGGCTTGGAATCCCTGGCCGGTGACGGAACCGGCTACGGCGGCCAGGAACAGCGGCAGGGAACAGCTCAGAGAGCCTGTTGCGTAGGCCACCCCGTAGACCGCCATGGCCAGCACTGACCGCCGCGCGCGGAAACGGGGGGCGGACAGGTGCAGCGCGGGTGGGCGGCCGAGCAGGGTGGAGATTCCGGCGCCGGCCATTGCGATGCCGACGGCGGCCATGACCCAGGGCAGCCAGGCGGTGGCCAACCGGGCGCCCTCTTCGAGCAGCAGCCCGAGCACGCCGAAGACGGTGACGAAACCGGCACTGACACAGGCGCCGGCCAGCAGACCCCGGGTGATCCGCGCGGTCCCGGAGGCGGCCGTGGGACCCGTGGCGTCAGGCGCGCCGGTGAAGAGGGCAAGGTAGGCGGGGAGCATCGGGAAGCCGCAGGGGTTCAGGGCCGCGGCAAGGCCGAGGGTGAAGGCGTAGAGGACCGGTCCGGCCTGGTTCGCGGTGACCACGTCAGTGCCCGGACCCGGTGCGCCGGTGCAGCGACTCCAGGTAAGCGTTGTAGTCCATCAGGTCGGTGTTGCCGTCACGGGCGGCGCGGCGCTCGGCGGCGCGGGTCGCGCGCTGGTCCGATTTTTGCCATTTGGCCACGAGCGCGCCCAGAACGAGGAGGGTCGGAAGTTCGGTGAATGCCCAGGCGATTCCGCCGCCGGCGGCCTGGTCCGCCAGCGGGGAGACGTGCCATCCGGCTATCGGCCGGGCGTAGAACGTGACCATCAGGGAGGTGGACATCATGACCACGACGCCGAAGAAAGCGTGGAACGGCGCCGTCGCGGCCAGTTCCAGGACGGGCAGGACGGGGCCCGCAACGCGGCGGAATCCGCGGGTGGGGTTTCGGGGCGACGGGTCGACGCCGATGATCCCCCAGAAGTACAGGAACCCGACGATCAGGAAGTGCACGAGCATCAGGTTGTGCCCCCACCAGGTGCCCATGAGGTAGTCGAAGGCCGGGGTGAAATACAGGCCGTACAGGCTCATGATGAACAGCGCGAAGGTCACGCCCGGATGCATCAGGAAGGCGGCGGCCTTGGTATGGAGCAGCCAAATAACGCCCCGCCGGGCGCCCCCGCGCGGTCCGGATCCTGCCGGGAGGGCCCGCAGCAGCAGCGTCACCGGGGCGCCGAGGACCAGGAACACCGGGGCGAGCATGTTAAGGACCATGTGCTGGATCATGTGGATGCTGAAGAGCTCCATGCCGTAGCCCTCGATCCCTGTCGCGGTGACGAGCAGGACCGTGCCCAGCCCCAGAAGCCACCAGATGGTTCGGGCAGGGGGCCACCGGACGCCCCGGCGGTGGAGAACGACGGCGCCCCACCCGTACAACCCCAGCAGGATGAGAACGATTAACGGCAGGAGCGGAACGGGCTGGGGGTGCCAGGCCAGCACTCGTGCCAGGGTCGGAGGCTGGACCGGCATCCACATTGGCCCGCTCATCATCACGCCCGGATCTCCGGCACCCGGGACCGGCAGACCGACGTCCGGCGACACCCCTAGATCCCCAGGATGAGGGTCTCGTCCGCGGAAGGCTCGCCCGCGGCCCGGGCGAAAACCTCGAACCCGGCCCGCACCGCGTCCAAGTCCGCGGCGGAGAGTTTCTCAAGAACCACCGAGATCTCCCGCCGGCGCGCGCCGGTGACCTCAGCGTAAACGCGTTCGCCCTTCTCCGTCAGGGAAACGATGACCTCGCGGCGGTTATCGGGGCTGGCCGAGCGTGCAACGAGGCCCCCGGCGACCATCCTGTCGGCGAACCGGCTGAAGCTGGACTGACTGGCCCCCAGGTGGAGAGCAAGTTCGCCCATCCGCAGCGGCCCGAAGTTGGACAGGACCACAAGGACCCGGAACTGAGGCAGCGTCACGGCGTCCATCACCGGCGCCAGCGACCGGGCGATAACGCCCAGCACGGCACGGGAAGCAGTCAGTGTGCTCTCGAGCGCATCACGATGACGCGCAGCCGTGGGGTCCACGGATGGATTGCCGGACGCAATGGTAGTGTTCATACTTGTCATACTACATATATTGTCTCAAATCATGAATTGGAGTTTCCTTTGACCGCGCAGCACGCTGCCTCCCGCCGTCAGCCGGACCGGGCCGCCTTCCTCCAGAGGAAGTTCGCCGGCTCGTCCTACCAGCTGGTGGCCATGGCGGTCCTCGTGGGGGCCGGTGCCGGACTGGCGGCTGTGGCCTTCCGATGGCTGATCACAGCGGCCACCTTGTTCTTCAGCGGCACCGGGGACTATTCGGCCGTTCAGGGTGACCGGGCTCATCCGTGGCTGCCGTGGCTGGGAGGCCTGTTCGTGGTTCTGGCCCCTGTGGCCGGCGGTCTGTTGTACGGGCCGCTGGTCCAGCGCTTCGCCCCGGAGGCGCGTGGCCACGGCGTCCCGGAGGTCATGTATGCCGTGAGCCAGCACGGCGGACGCATCAAGGGCCGGGTTGCCGTTGTCAAGGCGCTGGCGTCGGCCGTCTGCATCGGCTCGGGAGGGTCCGTCGGCCGGGAGGGGCCGATCGTGCAGATCGGTTCGGCCCTGGGGTCCTGGCTTGCTCAGGCGGTCAGGTTGCCCGAGTCCCGGGTCCGGGCGCTGGTGGCCTGCGGCGCTGCCGGTGGGATTGCCGCAACCTTCAACGCCCCGATCGCCGGGGTGTTCTTCGCCCTTGAGCTGCTGCTCGTGGACTTCGCCGCGGGCGCCTTCGGCCCGGTGGTGCTTGCCTCGGTCACCGCCTCGATCATCGGCAGGGCGTTTCTGGGCAATGCGGCTTTTTTGCAGCTGCCCGGCTTCAACATCTCCTCGGCTGCCGAGTACCCTTTGTTCATACTGCTGGGCTTGCTCTCCGCCGTGACCGGCATCGGTTTCACCCGGATTCTGTACAAGGTCGAGGACCTGTGTGATTGGGGCTGGCGGGGTCCGGATTGGCTGCGCCCCGTCGCCGGGGGTTTGCTGCTGGGGGTGCTGCTGCTGGTGCTGCCTCAGATGTACGGTGTTGGCTACCCGGTCCTCCAGACCGGGGTCGCGGGCGGCTACGCGGTCGGATTTCTCGCCCTCCTGCTCGTGGGAAAAATTCTCGCCACCAGCTTGACCATTGGTATTGGCGGCTCCGGCGGCGTGTTCGCACCGTCCCTGTTTATAGGCGCCATGCTGGGAGCCGCGTTCGGAGAGGTCGCCGGTTTCCTCAATCCCGCCCTCCACGGGCAGGTGGGCGCCTTCGCCCTGGTCGGGATGGGAGCCGTGTTCGCCGGCGCAGCCCGGGCACCGATCACCGCGGTAATCATCATGTTCGAACTCACCGGCGAATACTCCATCATCCTGCCCCTGATGCTGGCTATCGTCGTCGCGTCCGGGGTCTCCAAAGTCCTGTCCAGGGACACCATCTACACCCTCAAGCTGCGCCGCCGCGGCATTGACCTCGAACGCCACCCCGGCACCGAGGTGCTGCGCGGCACGCTCGTCGGGTCCATCATGGTCACCGGCTTGCAGCCACTGCCGAAGGACATGTCGGTCGCCGAAGGAGCCCGACGGTTGCTCGCCGATGGACGCCTGGCCCTGCCGGTAACGGACCAGCAGGGCCAGTTGGCCGGAGTGGTCACCGTGCACTCCCTCTCCGAGATCCTCAGCAACGATGAGGACCAGGACCGGCTGCTGCTCTCTGACATCGCCGAAATGCCCGCCACCGTCCTACCCACCGCGAGCCTGGAATCCGTTCTGGATACGGTCCTGGAGTCCTCGACCAGCGCAGGCGTTCCGGTAACCGATGACACCGGCATCCTGCGGGGCTGGCTCGATCAGGCAGCTGTCCTGCGCATCCTGTCCGTTCCCGGCGCTGGAGGGTCTCGGCCGCCCGGAACGTGATCCCCTTGCCCCGGCTATCACGGCCCGGTCCAGATAAGCGGGCCACCACAGAGAGGTAATTGCTATTGCTGAAAATGAGAACGGTCCTGGGGAAGTTTCTTCTCTTTCTGGGTGTCAGTGCATTGTGCGGTGTTCTGGGTGCCGGACTCGTAGTCCCCGCCGCGGCGGTGGCGGGGTCGGCGGCAGGGTTCTCGGCCGGGCTTATCGGAGACCTGCCCGCTGAGCTGAAGATTGACACTCCCGCCCAGACCACCACCGTCCTGGCCAGCGACGGATCGGTCATTGCCACCTTCTTTAGTCAGAACCGGGACAGCGTGGCACTGGATCAGATGTCGCCCTTCATCCGGAATGGCATCGTCGCTGTCGAGGACGCCCGGTTCTACGAGCACGGCGGCATCGACCCGACCGGAATCCTCAGGGCACTGGCGGCCACCGCGCAAGGCGGACGCCAGGGCGCCTCGACGATCACTCAGCAGTACGTGAACAACGTCATCATCCAGTCCCACATCGCCGCCGGGCACCAGGACCAGGTCAAACTCGGAGCCGCCAAAACGGTCGGGGACAAGATCCGGGAGATGAAACTCGCCATCGCCCTGGAAAAGAAGTATTCCAAAGACCAGATCCTCCAGGGCTACCTGAACATCATCTATTTCAACCACAACGTCTACGGGATCGAGGCGGCCGCCGAGTATTACTTTGGCGTCCACGCGAAGAACCTGAGCCTGCCCCAGGCCGCCACGCTCGCCGGCGTCATCAACAACCCTGCATACTACGACCCCGTGACCGAGCCTGCGCATGCCATCGGGCGGCGAAACATCGTGCTGGACAAAATGCTCGAGCAGGGAAGGATCACGGCCGCAGCCCATGACAGCGCGATCAAGAGTCCGATCGGCCTGCACGTTCATCCGGCCCCGCAAGGCTGCATGGCAGCCGTCACTGCCCCGTATTTCTGCGATTATGTGCAACGGCTGATTCTCAATGATCCGGCCTACGGCGCCGATGAGGACGCGCGGCGCAGTGTCCTCTACCGCGGCGGCCTAACCATCCGGACCACCCTGGACCCCGGGCTGCAAAAGATCGCCCAGGACCAGGTCAACTCCACCATCGCGGGTGCGGACCCGCTGCAGCGCGGGGCGGCACTGGTCAGCGTCGAACCCGGCACCGGCAAGATCCTGACCATGGCGCAGAACACCGCCTACAACCCGGCGCCCGCGCCCGGGAACTACATGGGCAACTTCGCGCTCCCCGCCACCGACACCAACGGCCATCCGCTGGACGGAGCCGGCGGGTTCCAGATCGGATCCACCGTCAAACCGTTCATTTTTGCCCAATGGCTCAACGCCGGAAAATCCATGAACACCGTCCTTAACGGGGCCGTCCGGGACTACCCGCCGGGCTACCCCTGGAAGAACTCCTGCGGCACCACCACGGGCTCCTATGACCCGGCGACCGGAACCCACCTTCTGCCTAACGATGACCCCAACCACTACTACCCGATGAGCGTCCTGCAGGGGCTGTACCAGTCCATCAACACCATCACGTTCCAGTCCGCCAGTCGGCTGGACCTCTGCGAGGTCCAGAAGATGACCACGGCCGCCGGCATCACGGACGGACACACCAACAAACCCTACGACTTCTCCAACATCTCCAACCTCATCGGCTCCGTCGACGTCGCCCCGCTGACCATGGCCAACGCCTTCGCGACCTTCGCCAGCGGAGGAACCTACTGCACCCCGAGGGCCCTCATATCCGTCACGGACAGCCACGGAAACCCGCTCCCGGTCCCCGAACCGGACTGCCACCAAAGCATCGACCCCGGAGTCGCCGCAGGGGTGACCTACGCGCTCAAAAACGTCCTCACAAGAGGATCCGGCTACAACATCCCCGTCGACAAAACCAGCTACGTCATCTTCGCTAAAACCGGCACGACCGACGGGAACACCATGACCTGGACCGTTGGCGCCACAGCCGGCATCGCCACAGCATCCTGGTTCGGCAGCTACAAAGGCACCGGCCCGCAATGGGTAAACCAGAACATCACCATCAACGGCCGCTACTACGCCGGCGTCGACGGCGCCGACCTCGCCGGCGGCCAGTGGGGACGCTTCATGGACGCAGCCGCGCCCCAGTTCACAACACGGGCATTCCCGCGGCCGCCGGCATCGATGCTCGAAACACCGGCCCGATGACTACCCGAAAGCTCCGCATGCCCGCCGCGTCACGCCCCTCCGGGGGATGCAACGGGCCTGCGCCGGCATGGGCGCGTCACAGAAAGCACTCTCCGACCATCGGAGCTACGGACTACGCAACGGTGCTTTGCGGGCCAATCGCCGGTTACGGGCCGCAACGGAGCAGCAGGGAAGACTGTGCCTTCCCTGCTGCACGGCCAAAAATTGATGCTTCGAGTGCAGCTGCGCGGGTTGCTTCCGAGCATCAAGACACGCCATAGAAAGTGGCCGCCCACGGACGTAACTTGAACGAATGGACATCAACAACGGCTCATTCGGGCGCCGTATCGTCGACCTGACGGCCGTGGCGATGATCGGTGACGGGGCACTGGCATTGGTGGTGCCGGCCGAACACATGAAGACCTGGATCTGCGGGCCGCAGCGGTGGCGCGACCTGATCAATTTCCTCGCCGAGCGACCAGGATTGACGCGCGTGGTCGGGGCAGTGGAGGTTTGCGCCGCCGTCTGGTGGGTTCGTCGATCCCTGAACGGGAGTTCACACGCCCGCGACCGCTAACGGCGCCAATGACGGGTCGGATTCTGAGAGCGGGGGCCCACGCTTCCGTTCGCACCGTCGTCTCCCTCGACGTATTGGCCGATTTCCGTCCCTGCAATTCGGCCTTGCACCGTCCGGGCGGTGCCGTAGTCGGCCTCCACAAAGCGTCCGGCCTCTTCTGTGTGGCTCTCAGTTGAAGCGGGTACCGCTCCCTCGCCGCCGGCTGCACCATAATCGCGTTAGGTATACCGGCCTTCTTAGTCTCCGGAAGTAACGGCCGGCCGACGCCGGGGAAGAAGTTCATCTTCAGCAGCACGGGGTCCAGGCCTTGACCTCTCATGGGTTTGACTCTCCTCGATCAGGGGACAACCTCCATAGGCGCTCGGCCGACTCTGTCCCCTGCTCCCGCGTCACCACGTGACGCGACCTCCAGCATTCATCCTCCCGGTGCAGTGCGGGAAGCGCTAGGGCCCAACGTCCCCACCCGCCACCTGGAGGTTAGCTGTCGCGCAAAACGCCGTCCTCAGCAAGACCGCCGACAATTCCAGCCCTGAGGTGAGCTTAGCTCTCGTGGAAGGAACTTCATGGCACATCTGACTGGAGACAGGCAACAGGGAACCGTGCGCGCTGGACAGCCGGCGAGTAAAGAGCCAAGAATGAGCCAACGGAGGTCGGCGGATCTCCGGCGCTCCCGGCCGGGCGCCATTGGGCCCGGCTCATCTGATCGTTGGAGGCAGGACATGAAGGCCGTGGTCGTCGGGGCCGGCATTGCGGGCCTCGTCGCGGCCCGCCAGCTCGGGTTGGCCGGCTGGGACGTCGAGGTCCTCGAGAAATCGGGCGCTCCGCGCCCCGATGGCTACATGATGGACTTCTTTGGTCCCGGAGTGGAGGCGGCCGAGCGGATCGGCCTCTACCCGCGGCTCGCAGCTGTCTCCTACCATGTCGAGGCAGCCGAGTATGTCGATGCAACAGGTCGCCCCACATCCAGTATCGACTACGACCAGTTCGCGCGTCTTGCCGGCGGGAAGGTCCTGAGCCTGCTGCGCCCTGATATGGAGCGCGCCGCCCTCGCCGCGCTCGACGACGTGGCCTCCGGCCGGGTGGAGGTCCGCTACGGGGCGCAGGTTTCCCGGGTATGGAGTGATGAGGACGGCGTGCGAGTCGCCGTCGACAGTTCGCCGGACGGCACGGTCGCCGCGGACGTCCTGGTAGGCGCTGATGGCATCCACTCCGGTGTGCGAGCCTGTGTGTTCGGCCCGGAAGTGGAGTACCTGCGCCCTCTGGGCATGCGTGCTGCCGCCTTCATCGTGACCGATCCGCTCCTGAATGCCCGTTTCCGGAACCGGTTCGTCCTCACCGACAGCATCGACCGGATGGCCGGGCTCTACAGCCTCCGCTCGGACGAGGTGGCGGCATTCATGGTCTACCGGGATGCCGCAGGCGCGACAGGCCACCTGCCGTCCGGGAGTCCGCGGGAGCGGCTGCGCCGAGAGTTCGCCGGACTCGGCCACGCCGTGGACCGGCTACTGGAGCTGTGCCCCGAGTATCCATACGACGATGTCGTGGCACAGATCGTCATGCCGGGCTGGCAGCGGGGGCGGACCGTGCTCGTGGGGGACGCCTGCGGGGCCGTGTCGCTCCTCGCGGGTCAGGGCGGCTCGCTCGCCATCGCCGGTGCCGCGCTGCTGGGGGACATCCTCGGACCCGTGGCCGCACCTGAAGGGATCAGCCCGGCCCTCGCCGAATTCGAGAGACGCTGGCGACCCGTGGTCGAGGAGGCCCAGGCCGCCGGCAGGCGCACCGCAAAATCATTCCTGCCCGCCAACCGGACCCAGCGGCTCCTGCGTCAGTGGATCATACGGGCCACCCATCTGCCGGGCATCGACCGGCTGGTGGCCCGCCAGATCGTGGGCAGGATCGCAAAGTAAGCCCGACACAGACGCAGCGGTCGAGAACCGCTGGAAAACGGACTGCTGAATATTCGGTGGCAGCTTGCCGCAGGAACCTGGCGAGGGCCCGCGTCTGCGCGGGCCGCTGCCCGAGACTCAGGGAACACCGCTGGACCTGCGCTAGGGGCCGTCCGGAAGGGCGCCCATGAGCGATGTGATCTGAGGTTCGGGCAAGCCTGCGGGGCCGGACAGTCCAGGTTGCCCGCCCCAGACCTCCTGAAGCGTGAACCACGGCAGATTACCGCAGTGTTCGGGGAGGCGCACTCTCGAACTGTCTGGCGACGAGGACGTCGGTCGAGGAATGGGCCAGGATGGAGAGCACAATGACCAGGGCCACGAGATGAAAGAGCTCATCGGAGCGCTCGACGCCTGATTCGAGGACCAGAAGCCCATAGACCACCGACGCGAACCCTTTGGGGCCGAACCACATGGCCGCGAGCTGTTCCTTGATGGGCAGCCGTGTGCCGAGGAACGACACCAGCAGGGCCAAGGGCCTTGCCACGACGATCGCCAGGACCGCGAAGACCCATCCTGTCCACACGAATTCGCCGAAGAGAAACGTTGGCGTGATCAGCGCGCCAAAGACCAGGATGGCCGCCAGCTTAAGCAGTTCGGACACCAGTTCCCCGAACTGCTCGAATTCGTCCCGGAAGCCCGGTCCTGCGGTGGCCACGGTGATGCCGGCCGCGAAGGCGGCGAGGAAGAGGTTGGCCCCTGTCACCAGGCAGATGGCAAGCACGAGCAGGCCGATGGATACCGCCACCAGGGGTTGCAGGCCTTTCGTGGCCATCAAAAAAGGAAGCCGCTCCAGCCAGATGACGATCAGCGGGACCAAGACACCGACCAGCAGGCCCAGGGCGATTCTCCGGCCAGTACCCCAAGACCGACATCCGTTCCACCCCCAAGCGCCAGGAGCACAAGAACCACCGGCAGGGCCAGCCCGTCATTGAGCCCCGACTCCACGTTCAGGAGCAACGCCCGCCCGGGCAAACGCCACGCCCTCCGCAGGTCGGACAACCCCACTTTCATGCCGTCCGTATACAGGACCGAGAACAGAGCCAGCTGGGCCAGAACCCCGATGACCGGTTCGCCGGGCGTTACGGGGACAATCCCAAGGACGCCCTGGCCCAGGACAAAGCCACCGAGAAGAAACAACACGGCGGTGGACAGTACCGTCCGGCTGGCGCGTTCGGAGATGAGGACGCCCAACAGAAGCAGCACCGCAAACGCGAGCGTGAGCATCGGGATCATCCGTGTTCCCCCGGCGGGTTGCGTGCGTCAGAATTCAGGAGCGAGACCGCAGTGGTGCCAGGAATCAGGCACCGCTCCTTGGCCGGACAACCAGAACGGGGCACGGGGCATGGTGCATTACCTGGCTAGAGATCGATCCCAGCTGCAGACCGGCGAAACCTCCGTGACCCCGGGATCCCACAATGAGGAGGTCTGCGTCTTTGGCTGCATCCAGCAAAGCGGTGGCGGCGGTATCCCTAACGAGCGTTCCCTCGATGTCCACGCCCTCGCCAGCAACGGTCTTCAGCGCGTCGGCCTGGAGACGTTCAGCGGCGTGGAAAGAGTCGTTACTGCCGCTGTCCTCCACCGTTGACGGCACAGGCGGGTAGTGCCAGGCAGTGATGGCCCGTACCTTTCCGTGCCGCAGACGCGCTTCATCCACGGCCCAGCGAAGAGCCGCCAAAGAGTGTTCGGAACCGTCCACACCGGCGACGATCAGGAACCTGCTGGTTGCGTTCATCTCTTCCGTCCTTTCACGCACAGCCTCGGCCCCACCGCCCCGGGCAGTGTCAGTCTGTGCCTGTCGCCTGAAGCGGTCAAGGCCCTCATCCGGCCAACCCCGCCGAGAGAACCATGCGCCCGCTTCTTTGGACTTAGACCAATCATCGGTTGCCCAGCACCTTCAGAGTCCACTGCCCAGGCCGGACACCGTTAGCTCGTTAGGACTTCACCGGGGCCGGCTACGACCGTCCGCCCGGGGCCAGAAAGGGTTGACATAGTCACACTTACTTGGCCATGGCTCCATGAACAGTCATGACATCACGAAATCCAGACCAGCAAAGGCAGCACCGCTCCCCCATCCTGCGTCCCGTCATGCCGATAGCGGCACTCCGGGCCATGAACGAATAAGCAGCGCCACCGCTGCCGGAAATCAAGAGAAGGAGCCACCGGCCCACAGCAACGGCAACCAACAAAAAAGACCCCCACACGGGCCAATAAGTGAACAGTTTGTGCACGCTCAGAGGCTCATAGGCCCCTGACCTGCGGAAACACTGTGCCCGAGGTGGGACTCGAACCGCGCTCCAGCCCTTCAAAACACGCCATTCCCACGAAGACCTCCGCAATCCAGCCCAGTCCGGCACCAATACGACCGGATCCGAAGCCCAGGGTGTGCACAATGTGCACACCCTGTTTTTGCCCGATTCGACGCGCTTAGATGGCCTTCCGGGCGCGACAGTTGTGTCTTGCGGGAGATTTCGCTACCGGATGAGAGAGCTGGCATCCCGAACAGGACTGGCCCCGAATAAGCACAGCACGAGAGGGCTGCCCTCATGCTCGAATCGAGGACCATCACCGTGGGGCGCCTCCTTTTCCAACATCTCATGGAGAAGGGAACGGCACCCTGTATGACCGACAGTCCGGCCTTGCACGAAGTGGGCACGCACCCCCGATGGCGCGCTGTAGGCCGCCATCGCGACCGGCGACCACAACTCACATTGCGGTCTTACGCCCCCTCAAGCCGGCGGCATGGTTGACATCCCTCCACGAGCCCTTGGTAAGTCGAGAGTCGACAAATCCCGGGCTAGTCCCACTAACAGCAATTGCGAGCCTGGCGCAGGCCTTGACTGACATCGCGGCCCCCGTACTCGACCTGCTCGGAATTCCGTGTGGCGCCGAAGTCGCCCGAGGGCGGGACCCTCACGGATCCGACTCCTGCCGAGGGGGTGGCCGAGACTAAAACGAAGAAGCCCGGGCGGTCTTCGCCGGGCGCAATACCGGAGGGCAATTGGGCAGGGAGGGTGATGGCCAGCTGCCCTAACCTGCTCAAACTCTTTGGCTCCCGGGAATCCGTGCGCTCAAAAGCCGACTCAAGAAAAGGTCGGGCCTGGCGATCCCGCCCCGGCCGTGGCGAGCCATGTCTCGAGGTAGGCCGCGACACCATCATCGTGGTGGCGAGCGGTGGTGACGGTCGCCGCCGCGAGCACCGCCTCCTTACCGTTCGCTACCGCGATAGAGGTTCCCACGGCGGCGAAGGCCGGGATGTCGTTGTAATTGTCGCCGAAGAAGTAGCAGTCCCCCTTGTCATAGCCGAGCTCTTCGGCAGCGGCCTCGACTCCAAGGCCTTTCGAGCATGCCGCGTTGGCGATCTCGAGGTAGGTGTCTTTCGAACGGTAGGTGACGACGCCAGGCTCGGTGCTGAGAAGCGACTCTATCTCGTCTACCAGCGACTGCTCGCCCATGCACATGACCTTGTGCGGCGGCTGCACATCGACCCGCCCTGAGGAGATGTATTCCTTCGACAACATCGCGTGAGGCGATACACCGGTGTTGTTGATTTCGCGCGCCGTCCACCGATCGTTGCCCCAGACGTGCCAGTCCTCACCGGCGAAGAAGCTCGCATGCAGGTCGACATCGGAACAGTATTCGGCGATCTTGCGGGCATGCTCGGGCGCGATCGCGACGTCGTGCACCACCGCGCCCGAGCGGGACAGCACGAGCCCGCCGTTGTAGGCGATCAGGGGCTCATCGGAACCGTCGTACAACCGCTCGAGTATCCGCATAGACTCCGGCATACGCGAAGAACAGAGCACGAAGGCATGACCGGCAGCACGTATCGCCCGGACGGCATTGATCGTGCGCCGGGATAGTGTCCGTTCCGGGTTAAGCAACGTGCCGTCGATGTCGGTACAAAACATGGCCATGGCGTCAGTCTCCTCGTACGGTTGGGCACTACTGGTTAAGTCAGATGTGAGTCAGAACTGGCAGCCGCGTCCGATCGTCGACGATCGGTTCACGCAGGACGAGCCCCTCGACGTTGCAGTCGCGAAGATCAGCGCCGCGCAGGTCGGGCGACTCGATCGTGGCGTTCCGTAGGTCGGCGGCCCGCAAATCAGCATCGCGCAGGTCGGCGTCCTTCAGTAGGCCCCCACGCAGACTTGCGGCCCGCAGATCGGTCCCGCGAAGATTGACTGCGGCGCCCCTGCAGTCCGAGAGATCGGCGCGGCGGAGATCCGCTCGCCCTAAATCTGCCCTGTCCAAGATGGCTCGTGGAAGTCTGACATCCGCGAAGGACGAGTCCACGATCGAGGCTCCGGTGAAGTCGACATCCGAGCCGGCGAGGCGCGAGAGGCTTGCCGCCGTCCAGTCCACGCCCCGCACCTTGAGCGCATCGACGGTCGCCCCATGCAGATTCAGGCCGACCGCACGAGAACCGCTCAGGTCGGCTCGCGACAGATTTGACTTGCGGAGGTCTGCACGCGTCAGGTCGGTCGAAGAGAGGTCGCCGCCGCTCAGATCACGCGCTGCGAGGATGATTCCGGCCAGGCTCCGGCCCGAGATGCGGATCTCAGTCAAGTCAGGAGCAGCGATTAGCGTCTGCACGAACCGATGCTCCTCAGCAAGACGGCGCTCACGTTCCGCCTCGACCCGACCGACCAGCGCCTCGACATACAGGACGGCCACACCTGATATGTAGGCCTTCCTTGTCAAGCGGGCATGGGTGAGCGGTCCAAGGCTGGATGTCTTGGACCGCTCTTTTGTGTTCGCTCCCCGCCTGCTCCGGTTGGCCGGCGCGTCTTGATCGACGGCGCTGTCAGACTGATATGCGC
>NZ_JBFTMR010000031.1:0-8595 GCF_056397065.1 Arthrobacter sp. 05N428_2
GTAGAGGGCTCACCGGGGGACGCTCCCGCAGCTCTGGCGGCTCACCGGGGGACGCTCCCGCAGCTCTGGCGGCTCACCGGGGGACGCTCCCGCAGCTCTGGCGGCTCACCGGGGGACGCTCCCGCAGCTCTGGCGGCTCACCGGGGGACGCTCCCGCAGTTCTGGCGGCTCACCGGGGGACGCTCCCGCAGTTCTGGCGGAGGGCTGTGCGAGGGAGCGTTCCTCCCATTCCTGCCAAATCTGCGGGAGCGTGTTCGGAAATTTCGCAAGAGCTGTGGGAGCGTTCCTCCCATACCTGCCAAATCTGCGGGAGCGTCGGGTGCGGGAGCGTCGGGTGCGGGTGAGCGGGGCGGGCGAGCGGGGCGTCGTCGCAGTTTGCTCAGAGCCCTCCGGCATAGGACAATGGAAGCTGTGACTATGGTCACGAGTAATTGAATATGCCTTTGATCTGCGGCGGGAGAGTTCTGCAAGTAGGTACAAGCAGGCGCCGTAGGAGCAAACCCTCCCCAGGAATCTCTCAGGCCCACGTACCGCCGCGGCAAGGCAACTCTGGAAAGCAGCCGGCATCGTCCTCGGACATGCCGCGCTCACCGACGGTGCAAGCGGACCCCTGCTAACAGCAGGAGGCGCGGAAACTCTCAGGTCCAATACAGAGCGGGGAGGAACCCGAATCAATGTGGCGTACCCTGCGCCGCCTTAGTTATGGAGTTCCTTGTGACTGTTACCCCAGCCTCCACGTCCTTCGTTGACCGGCATGTCGGCGCCCGCCGCCAGGCCGACGTCGACGCCATGTTGAAGGCTGTCGGCTACGACACCGTCGACGCGCTCGTGGACACCGCCGTCCCGAAGGACATCCGGCAGGACTCACCGCTGCAGCTCACGGAAGCCCTCAGCGAGGTGGAGGTCCTTGCGGAGCTGCGTAAGCTCGCCGCGAAGAACAAGACCGCCGTGCAGATGATCGGCCAGGGCTACTACGACACCGTCACGCCGGCCGTGATCCGCCGCAACATCCTTGAAGCCCCGGCCTGGTACACGGCGTACACCCCGTACCAGCCGGAAATTTCGCAGGGCCGGCTCGAAGCGCTGCTGAACTTCCAGACCATGGTCCAGGACCTCGTGGGCCTGCCGATCGCGAACGCCTCCCTGCTGGACGAAGCCACCGCCGTCGCCGAGGCCGTGCTGATGATGCGCCGCGCCAACAAGAACAAGGCAGCGCACGACGGCAAGACCGTGCTCGACGCCGATTGCCTCCCGCAGACCATCGCGATCGTCAGGGGCCGCGCCGAGGCCCTCGGCTTCGAGGTCGAGGTCGCGGACCTGTCCAAGGGCCTGCCCGAAGGCGTCATCAACGGCGTCGTGCTGCAGCAGCCCGGCGTGTCCGGCCGCGTGTTCGACCACACCCCAGTGATCGCGGATGCCAAGGAGCGCGGCGCGCTCGTCACGGTCGCCGCTGACCTGCTGTCCCTGACCCTGATCACCCCTCCCGGCGAGCAGGGCGCCGACATCGCCGTCGGCTCTGCCCAGCGTTTCGGGGTGCCGTTGTTCTTCGGCGGCCCGCACGCCGCGTACATGGCAGTCGCCAAGGGCCTGGAGCGCTCCATGCCGGGCCGGCTCGTCGGCGTGTCCAAGGACAACGCCGGCGTTCCCGCGTACCGCCTGGCCCTGCAGACCCGGGAGCAGCACATCCGCCGCGAGAAGGCCACCTCCAACATCTGCACTGCGCAGGCGCTGCTGGCCATCGTGTCCTCTTTCTACGCCGTCTACCACGGCCCGGACGGCCTGAAGGCCATCGCCGAAACTACCCACGGCCACGCGAAGACCATCGCCGCCTCCCTGAAAGCCGCCGGCCTAGACGTGCTCCACGGCTCCTTCTTCGACACCGTTACCGTGTCCGTACCGGGTAAGGCCGCCGAAATCATCGCCGCCGCCGACGCCAAGGGCATCAACCTGCGCGCTATCGACGCCGACACTGTCGGCATCTCCGCCGATGAAGCGACGACGACGGCGATCGTCGCCGACGTCGTCGCTGCCTTCGGCGCCAGCGTCGCAGACGCAAAATCAGCCGGGGATTCCGGCTTCGCCCTGGACTCCGCCGTGGAGCGCACCTCGGACTACCTCCAGCACCCGGTGTTCAACACGCACCGTTCCGAAACCCAGCTGCTGCGCTACATCCGCCGCCTCTCGGACCGCGACCTGGCGCTGGACCGCACCATGATCCCGCTCGGCTCGTGCACCATGAAGCTGAACGCCACGGCCGAGATGGAATCCATGTCCTGGCCCGAATTCGCCTCCATCCACCCGTTCGCACCGGAATCCCAGACCGCCGGCTGGCGTGAACTGATCGAGGACCTCGAAGCCCAGCTGACCGAGATCACCGGCTACGACCAGGTCTCCATCCAGCCCAACGCCGGCTCGCAGGGTGAGCTCGCCGGACTGCTCGCCATCCGCGGCTACCACCACTCCCGCGGCGAAGCCCAGCGCAACGTCTGCCTCATCCCGGCGTCCGCACACGGCACCAACGCAGCCTCCGCTGTGCTGGCCGGCATGAAGGTCGTCGTCGTGGCCACCGCCACGGACGGCACCATCGACCACGCCGACCTGAACGCCAAGATCGAACTGCACAAGAACGCGCTCTCCGCGATCATGATCACCTACCCGTCGACCCACGGCGTGTACGACGCCGACGTCCGCGAGGTCTGCGACGCGGTCCACGCGGCCGGCGGCCAGGTCTACATCGACGGCGCCAACCTTAACGCCCTCGTCGGCCTGGCCCAGCCGGGCCAGTTCGGCGGCGACGTCTCGCACCTGAACCTGCACAAGACCTTCTGCATCCCGCACGGCGGCGGCGGACCCGGCGTCGGCCCGGTCGCGGCCAAGGCGCACCTGGCACCGTTCATGCCCGGCAACGCAGCAGACCCGGCCAACGGCGCCGGCGGAACCCCGATCTCCGCGTCGCGCTACGGCTCGGCCGGCGTGCTCCCGATCTCCTGGGCGTACGTGAAGCTGATGGGCGGACAGGGGCTGACCGAGGCCACCAAGTCGGCCCTGCTCGCGGCCAACTACGTCGCGGCGCGCCTCAACGACTACTTCCCGGTCCTCTACACCGGTGAAGGCGGCCTCGTGGCGCACGAATGCATCCTGGACCTGCGCGACCTCACGGCCAAGACCGGCGTGACCGCCGAGGACGTGGCCAAGCGCCTGATCGACTACGGCTTCCACGCGCCCACCCTCGCGTTCCCGGTGGCCGGCACCCTGATGGTCGAACCCACCGAGTCCGAGGACCTTGGCGAGATCGACCGCTTCATCACCGCCATGATCGCGATCCGAGCGGAAATCGACCAGGTGGCCAACGGCGACTTCAGCGTGGACCAGAGCCCGCTGCGCAACTCCCCGCACACCGCGGCCGCCGTGATCAGCACCGACTGGGAGCGCAGCTACTCGCGCGAACAGGCCGTCTTCCCGGTCCACACGCTCAAGCAGGACAAGTACTTCCCGCCGGTTGGCCGGATCGACGGTGCAGCGGGGGACCGCAACCTGATCTGCTCCTGCCCGCCGCTTTCCGAGTTCGAGAACTAAGGATTCCGATATGACTGAGAACTACACAGCACTTTACGAAGAGCACAAGAAGCTCGGCGCCTCCTTCACGGACTTCGGCGGCTGGCAGATGCCGCTGAAGTACAGCTCGGAGCTCGCCGAACACCACGCCGTCCGCACATCCGCGGGCCTGTTCGACCTCTCCCACATGGGCGAAGTCTGGGTCACCGGCCCGGACGCCGCGGCGTTCCTGGACTACGCCCTGGTCGGAAAGATCTCGGCCATGGCGATCGGCAAGGCCAAGTACTCGCTGATCTGCAACGAGGACGGCGGCATCATCGACGACCTCATCACCTACCGGCGCCCCGCGGCGGACGCCGCAGGAGACAGCGGCACCGACACGTTCCTGGTGGTCCCCAACGCAGGCAACGCCAAGGTTGTCGCCGCGGCACTTACCGACCGTGCAAAGGCATTTGATGTTGCGGTGGAGGACGCCTCCGCCGAGACCTCGCTGATCGCGGTCCAGGGTCCCAAGGCTCAGTCCATCCTGCTCCGCCTGGTTCCGGCAGCGCAGCACGAGCTCGTCACCGGCCTGAAGTACTACGCCGCCGTCGAGGTCCCCTTCCTGGTCGGCGGCGCCAGCCACGACCTGCTGCTGGCCCGCACCGGCTACACCGGCGAGGACGGCTTTGAAATCTTCGTGCCCAACGACGACGCCGCCGGCCTCTGGCAGGCGCTCATCGCCATCGCCGACGACGACGAGCTGACGGCCGCCGGGCTCGCGTCCCGCGATTCGCTCCGGCTCGAGGCCGGCATGCCGCTCTACGGCAACGAGCTCTCCCTGGAAGGCGACCCGTTCGCCGCCGGACTGGGACCCGTCGTCGCGCTGTCCAAGGAAGGCGACTTCGTCGGCAAGGCGGCGCTGGCCGCCAAGAAGGAATCCGGAGCGGGGACCACCACCGGCCGCAGGTTGGTCGGGCTAAAGGGCCTCGGCCGCCGCGCCGGCCGCGGCCACTACCCGGTGCTCAAGGACGGCGCCACGGTCGGCGAAGTCACCTCCGGCCAGCCCTCGCCTACCCTGGGCTACCCCGTCGCGTTGGCCTACGTCGACGTCGAGTTCACCGAATCCGGCACCGCCCTGGACATCGACCTGCGCGGCAAGGCCGAGCCGTTCGAAGTTGTCGCACTGCCTTTCTACAAGCGCCAAAAGTAGCCCGGCTCGGTTCCGGAGCCTCCGGCGGTCCCCGGTTCCGGGACCGGCGGGCCCCGGTTCCAGTTCACCTTTAGGACAACCACTACAACATCAAAGCCAACGGGGGCCCGCCTTCGAAAGCCAAAGGTGCCGGAGCCATAACCGCCTACCGGGGGTTTCGGCCCTAGAAGATATCAACGGCCACTGTTTCTTTCCGGAACTTACGGTCCGGCTGAAACTGCTGGCCCCCGAAACTGGAACTGGCTGATAGCGGCAGGGGAGCGGGTTCCGGAAGCGTGCGTCAAAGCGACGAAGGAGCAGCACGCGGAGGAATCCGGTTCCCGGACGCGTAACCCGGCCCCGCTATCGCTGTATGCCAGCGACAATAGATTTAGTACCAATGACCACTCCAAGACTTAGGAAGAACACATGGCAAAAGTTGCCCCTGAACTGCAGTACTCCGCCGAGCACGAGTGGGTTGCGCGGGAGGCCGGGAACGTTGTGTCCATCGGCATCTCGGCCGTCGCCACGGACGCGCTGGGCGACATCGTGTACGTGGACCTGCCGGAGGTTGGTTCCGCGGTGACCGCGGGGGAGACCTGTGGCGAGGTCGAGTCGACCAAGTCCGTCTCGGACCTGTATTCCCCGGTGACCGGTGAGGTCACGGAAATCAATGACGCCGTCGTCAGCGATCCGGCCCTGATCAACTCCGATCCGTATGGCGCCGGCTGGCTTTTCAAGGTGGCCGCCGAATCCGATGGCCCGCTGCTGTCTGCGCAGGATTACGCTTCCACGAACGGCGGCGAACTGTGAGCGCCACAACGGAAGCCACGTTCGAGCAGGTCGTCTCGCCGTCCCTGGATGCGGAGCTGTCCGCCCTGGATCCGGAGATCGCCGCGAAGATCGACGCCGAGCTGGGCCGCCAGCGCGACGGCCTGGAGATGATCGCCTCGGAGAACCACACCGCCAAGGCCGTCATGCAGGCGCAGGGCTCGGTGCTGACCAACAAGTACGCCGAAGGCTACCCCGGAAAGCGCTACTACGGCGGCTGCGAGCACGTCGACGTCGTCGAGCAGCTCGCGATCGACCGGGTCAAGGCACTGTTCGGCGCGGAGTACGCCAACGTCCAGCCGCACTCCGGCGCGCAGGCCAACGCCTCCGTGATGCACGCGCTGATCAAGCCCGGTGACACGATCATGGGCCTGAACCTGGCCCACGGCGGGCACCTGACGCACGGCATGAAGATCAACTTTTCCGGCCGGCTGTACAACGTGATCCCGTACCAGGTCCGCGAAGACACCCACCGGATCGACATGGCCGAGGTGGAGCGCCTGGCCCAGGAGCACAAGCCGGCCCTGATCGTTGCCGGCTGGTCCGCGTACGCCCGTCAGCTCGACTTCGCGGAATTCCGCCGGATCGCCGACTCGGTGGGGGCCTACCTGATGGTGGACATGGCCCACTTCGCCGGGCTCGTCGCTGCCGGGCTGCACCCGTCCCCGGTGCCGCACGCGCACGTGACCACCTCCACCACGCACAAGACCCTGGCCGGTCCGCGCGGCGGGATCATCCTCTCCAACGATCCCGCGATCGCCAAGAAGATCAACTCGGCCGTGTTCCCGGGCCAGCAGGGCGGGCCGCTGGAGCACGTCATCGCCGGCAAGGCCGTGGCTTTCAAGATCGCCGCGTCCCCGGAGTTCAAGGAACGCCAGGAACGCGTGCTCGCGGGCGCCCGGATCCTCGCCGAGCGCCTGGTCCAGCCGGACGTCACAGCCAAGGGGATCAACGTGATCTCCGGCGGCACCGACGTGCACCTGGTCCTGGTTGACCTGCGCAACTGCGAGCTCAACGGACAGGAAGCAGAGGACCGCCTCGCGGAAATCGACATCACCGTCAACCGCAACGCCGTCCCGTTCGACCCGCGCCCGCCGATGGTCACCTCCGGGCTGCGGATCGGTACCCCGGCGCTGGCCACCCGCGGCTTCGGCGAGGCAGCGTTCGCCGAGGTCGCGGACATCATCGCCGAGGCATTGATCGCCGACGCCGGCGCGGACCTTTCGGGCCTGCGTTCCCGCGTGGAGGCACTCGCCGCCGCGCACCCGCTCTACCCGTCGGTTGCCAACCTAGGCTGACCGCTTCCCGGGGCCGATCTCTTTCGGGTTTGGCTCCGGGCCCGGCGGACCGGACTTTTCACGCGTGCTGTTCGTCCCTCGCTTTGACGCACGCTTTCGAAAAGCCCGGCTCCGCCGGCCCCTTGAGGGCAACTCACCCTCCGCTCCGTCCGCACACCAATCCAGTAAGGAACCCGGCTATGGCTGTTGGCGTCTTTGATCTTTTTTCCATTGGGATCGGGCCCTCGAGTTCGCACACGGTGGGGCCGATGCGGGCTGCTGCGGTGTTCGCCGAGGAACTGGCGGGCTCGGGGGACCTCGAACGGGTGGCGTCGCTGCGGGTGGACCTTTACGGGTCCCTGGCCGCGACCGGGCACGGCCACGGGACGATGACGGCGATCCTGCTGGGTCTGGAGGGGTTCCACCCCGAAAAGATCCTGCCGGCCGAGGTGGAGCAGCGGCTCGCGGCGATCGCCGAGACCGGCACCCTCCAGCTGGCAGGTTCGGTGCCGCTGCCCTACGGGGTCAAGGACATGGTGCTGCGCCCGCTGACCATCTTGCCGCGGCACACCAACGGCATGACCTTCACGGTCGCCGACGCCGACGGTACGGTCCTGCACGCCGCCACGTTCTTCTCCGTCGGCGGCGGCTTCATCGTCCGGGACGGCGAGGAGGACGCGGCGCTGAAGGAACTCGACGAGTCCAAGAAGGAACTGCCACTGCCGTTCCGCACGGCCGCGGAACTGCTGGGCCGGTGCCAATCCAAGGGCCTGTCCATCGGCGAGATCATGCTGGTCAACGAACGCGCCGCCCGCACGGACGAGGAGATCCGCGAAGGCTTGCTGCACATCTACTCCGTGATGGAAGGCTGCGTCGAGGTCAGCCTCAAGCGTGAGGGACTGCTGCCCGGCGGGCTGAAGGTCCGCCGTCGGGCGCCGGACTGGCACGAACGGCTCCTCAAGGAAACCCGCGGCCAGGACCCCGACTACCGGGATCCGAAGTACTGGCAGGAATGGGTCAACCTGATCGCGCTGGCCGTGAACGAGGAGAATGCCTCCGGCGGCCG
Source organism: Arthrobacter sp. 05N428_2 (assembly GCF_056397065.1). Taxonomy (NCBI): domain Bacteria; kingdom Bacillati; phylum Actinomycetota; class Actinomycetes; order Micrococcales; family Micrococcaceae; genus Arthrobacter; species Arthrobacter sp. 05N428_2. Next base: position 7,901 of record NZ_JBFTMR010000031.1, read on the forward strand.
GGTCGTCACAGCCCCCACCAACGGGGCCGCCGGAATCATCCCGGCCGTGCTCTACTACGCGCTGCACTTCGCGCCCGGGATGGACAAGGCCACCCAGGCCGACCGCGACGACGTGGTGGTCAAGTTCCTGCTCACGGCCGGCGCCATCGGGGTGCTCTACAAGGAGCAGGCCTCGATCTCCGGCGCCGAGGTCGGCTGCCAGGGCGAGGTCGGCTCGGCGTCGTCGATGGCGGCCGCCGGCCTGGCCGAGGTCATGGGCGGCACGCCGGCCCAGGTGGAGAACGCCGCCGAGATCGCGATGGAACACAACCTGGGCCTGACCTGCGACCCCATCGGCGGCCTCGTGCAGATCCCGTGCATCGAACGCAACGCCATTGCCGCGGCCAAGGCAATCAACGCCGCCAAAATGGCCCTCTGGGGTGACGGTTCGCACCGTGTGTCCCTCGACGAGGTGATCGTGACCATGCGCGAGACCGGCAAGGACATGAGCTCCAAATACAAGGAAACCGCGATGGGCGGCCTCGCCGTGAACGTGGTGGAGTGCTGAACTAGACGATATGAAGTGTGGCGGCGCCCGGTCCTGACGGTGGGACTGGAACCTCGGGTTCAAAGCGATTCGTGGGTTGCCGGTCCGGGTCTTTCCGCACGTAGGCGCGGGGGTGTGGACTGGCAGAGCCACATTTGAACGTCTGGAG
>NZ_JBFTMR010000032.1:0-8561 GCF_056397065.1 Arthrobacter sp. 05N428_2
GGGCGGCCTCAGCCTCCGAATCTTCCTTCGGTTTCGCAGTGGTGTCCGCAGTCTTCACGGCATCCAGTGTCACCGGCATATCCAGCTCATTCCTGCCAAGCAGACCGCCTGGCGTGTCGAGCCGGATACACCGTTAATTCCACAGTCCCGTGCTGTGGAAGGAAGTTGACAATGCTGACGCCGTTGGTGGTACGTACTCGCTTCGTGGACGACCGGGCTGTCTGTTTGTCATGCGGTTGCTGTTCTCTCTCCATGAGATGTCCAGAAAGGAAGGACCCCCTGTCATGATCTTCGTCGATATCCAACATGAGAGCCGCCCCGCAACGCGGTGCTTGCCGAAGCGGGCAAAAGAGGGTGTGCACAACGTGCACACCCTCTTTGGATCGGGTCGTACTGGTGCCGGACTGGGCCGGATTGCGGAGGTTTTCGGGGGAGTGGCCTTTGATGAGGAAAGAGATTGTGTGGACAATTTCCACGCAATCAGTTGCGGACTGGGTCGTACCGGTGCCGAACCGGTCAGGATTGCGGATGTTTCCGGTGGAGCGGCGGATATTCAGGACCGGGAGTCCGGTTCGAGTCCCACCTCGGGCACATGTTTTCCCAGTTCAGGGGCTTTTTTGGTGTTTCTTCGTGTGGACAGTGTCCACACTCTCGCCGCTGATCTGATGCTCCGGGTGTGTGGGGTCCCCGGGCGGCCTATTCGGTTGTGTGGGGGAGCGGCCGTCTACGGCGGTATCGCCCTGTGGTGTCTTTGGTGGGCCTTCATCCTCGTTCGTCCTTTCCGTTGGGCTTTCTCGTTCACCACTTCATGGTGGCTAGACCCGCTTACAACATGATTTGCTGCCTATTCTTCAGAGCGACCGAGGGTTGTGGCCGGTGCGGAATTTCCGCTCGTGTACCTGTTCATGCAGGAAGGCCGGGGGAACTGCGTGACGGGCAACTGATCGGGATCAGATCCTTTGGTCGCTGAGCCTGGCCATATGGTGGCCGGGGCCAGCCTCGAGGGCGAGTTGGAGGAACTGGTGGGCCTTGCTGCCATCGACTTCCCATCAGTTGACTGGCCGCCGCAGCCATCTCATCGTGGCCCTTGGATGCTGGGTATCCGGAGTCTCTGTCCTCGTTGTTTTTGGCGGTGGGAGTTGGCCTCCGGATCCAAAGCCCGCAACCCCCGACTACCACTGCCTCCCGGGCGTCAATGCATGCTGGGCGAGCAGCGTGGCGGCGACCTAGACTGGATCTTTACCGATCGCATGTGGGTTCCGGCGGTCGTTCGTGGATACGCGGAGGTATGGAGTACCGCGGATTTTCTTACTCCTAGGAGGGCTCTGGATAGTCCTGCCGTTGGAGGCAGAAATCCCGGAAGGCGCGGGCCCGGTGGGTGAGGCGGCCCTGGCGGATGCTGGCCACCACGATGTAGTGCGGGGGCTCTTGATCGTTGATTGGTACCGCGGTGACACTGCTGAGTTTGTCGTAGCGGTATGGCCGCCAGAGCGGTTCCGCTAACAGCCGGTTCTTCTTGACGGCACTAAGCCCCATCCGTGTCTGAGGCCGTTCTTGCCTTGTTCATGGCTAGACCGTTTGTTGGGTGTCGGGGTGACCGTGACGGGTTGAGGCGTCGTCTGCTGTGAGTGGTGTGGGTTTGAAGCCTTTGATGATCAGATAGATGCCGAGGGAGAGTTCGAACACTGCGACGGGTAGTGCGGCTAGGACGGCAAACGGGGAAACCTGGGAGTAGGCGCCGAAGTAGACCGCGACGTCGGAGGCAAGGAGCAGCGGTGCGCCGATGAATGCGACCATCGGCAGGATCCGGGGCACCAGGGCGGAGCGGTACAGCACATAGCCCAGGAGCAGGTCGCAGGCCACGGGCATAAGGCTTTGCGAGAGAAGGAATGTCCAGTTGTAGGTTGCGACCAGGCTATGGCTCATCGTGACCAGCGAGGCAGAGTCCGTCCCTGCGGTGCCGGCAACGTCGTTCCGCAGGGTGAGGATTGTGAGCAGGCTGACGACGCTGACGAAGATGAGGCAGGTTTCCACGAGTCGGGCGGCCACGAATCCCAGGGCTGCGGTTTGGCTGACCCGCTTGGCCACGGGATAGAGCACTACGGCGGTGCCGATGCCGGCCAGGCCGACGATGACCTCGGACAGGGCGCCCCACTGCAGCCCTGCGGTGCTGCCGGCGCCCAGGACGAAAGCCCCTGCGTCGTCCTTCACCGCTTTGTAGAGCGCGAGGGTGGGGATGGAGACAAACGTGAGCACATACAGGATGCCGGCGGCCAGCGAGATTCGCCTCATCGGGTGCATTCCGCGCTGCTGGGCGGGTCCTCGGACCGGCGGGTTGATGCTGATGTTGGCCGTCATGACGTACTCCTTTGACAGTGGCTTGTTCCCCGGCTGCGATGAAGCGGGCTGCCCGGCGCCGGGGAGTGACGGGAGAAAAATGATTGGCGTCTTGCACCTGTCATTCAGGTTCGAGTGGTGGGGGAGCGGATCACTCCAGGACCGTCGGTGCCCGCCGCGTCGACAATGTTCGGACCGTTTAGGTCGTCGGCAGCGGATTCGGCCCGATCATGACGGGGCCCTCTGCGCTGGGTGTTGGTTCGCTGCCGCCCATGTCGAGCCGGAGCGGCGGGTATTGGTCGGTCATCAGCGCTGCGTAGGCGGTGACGCGGAACACCCAGCGGTTCATGCCCATGAGGAGGTCGAAAACGCCGCGGGGGTAGCGGCCGGCGAACAGCAGGACGAGACCGGCGATGCAGACAAGCAAGCCGATCAGGCCGCTGCCGTAGGCCCAGGCGTTGCCGTCACGCACCTCGTTATAGCCGGCGAAGGCGGCTCCGGTGAATACTCCGATGATCAGGTAGTGCGGGATCGCGAGCAGCCACCATTTCACCAGCACGAGCCCGCGTGAAAGCGACGGCGGGTACTCAACGGACAGTCGCCCCGGATAGCCCGGATCGTCGGCCAGCGTGAACGGCGGATAGTCGTCGGTGCCCAGCGCACTGTAAGAGTAGAAGCTGACCCGCCACGTCCAGCGCAGCACGCCGACGTTGAAGTCAAAAATTGCCCGTGGATAGCGACCGGTGAACAGTATCGCGAAGAACGCCACCACCGACAGCACTAGGAAAATGATCCACAGGAAGAACAACGCAATAAGGTGGGGGATGATCAGCAACCATTTGACGAGCCACAGCCATCGGCTCAGGTGCGGGGAACGCTCGCCGTCGAGGATGAGCGGGTATGAGGTGAGTTGCCCCATGAGAAGTCCTTCCCTTGAGCTGTAAACGGTTGCCCCGGCAGGGGCGCGGCGTCACAGCGGCGGGCGGGGTCTCTCACGTTCGGCCTGGTCCGCGACTCTGTCGACGGTAGGGGACTCTTACGCCGATACCGCAACGTTAAGCCGGCGCATTAGACAGGTCAATAGGGACATGTCCCCTATGACAGTTATTGTGGAGGCATGGCTGAATGGGGCTTTCTGACTAATCACCTGCATGCGCTCTACTGCGTCGCGCGCCACCCCGGCATCCGGATCCGGGAGATCGCCGAAAGCGTGGGGGTCCAAGAGCGGGCGGCGCACCGTCTCGTTGCGGATTTGGTCGAGGGCGGTTACCTGACCCGCCGCCGGGTCGGGAGCCGCAATGTCTATGAGCTGCATCCAAACCAGCCGATCCGCCGTGAAGGTCTGGATGAGATCGCGGTTGGCGAAATTCTCGACGTCCTTCTCGGTGCGGAGGAGAAGCGTTCTACAATTCCAGCCGCCGATGTCCGCCCGGTCGACTCCCGTGAACAACGGACGGCGCCGCCGCGGCGGCTCGCTCAGCTCGACGCAACACCTAAGGTTTTGTCACAGCCTCCGGTTCCTGGCACACCCTAGGGTTCGTAATCGGGGGCTGCATTTCCGTCGACCGACGAGGCCGGCGTCCGGCTCGCCGGGGCGGGCGAAGGGGCTGTGGCGGTTGTTTCCACGGAAACCACTACCGCCCCACGCTCCTTGGACGATCGAATTACGGGTGTACCTTAGCGTCAATCGCCCAAGCCGTTTCGGATCGGAATCGCGGGGCAGACACGTACGCGGCCGGGGTGACACCGGCACTGGATACTCTCCTCCTGACAACCACGACGGGGCGACGAGGAAGGCACAAACCTTGAATGATCAGGAAGAGGACAACGCTATGCCCCGTCGTCGGCCAGCTGGTGCCGCGCTCGTGGCGAGGCCCTGATTGTTTGCACCGTGCTGTGGCGGCGGCTGGTGGCGCCGCCGGGGTCCGTTGTTTTCGTGTGGCTCTGCTAGTCCGCGGCTAGCGTCTGAAAGGGCGCTGCCCGGTCATGCAGCGGTCCGACCATCGGATCATGAAAGTTTTGAAGGGAGGTGACGTTGTGATGGAGAGTCTCTAGGCTGAGCATGCCGTGCTGTGCGCCCGGGAGTCGGCAATGAGCGCGGGCAGGACCTGGTTGCGGCCGAGGTTGGACTTCTCCGGCAGGATCAAGTCCTTCTGGGCAAACAAGCGCCGCGCCCTGTCGACGCGGGGTGCGGATGCTTGGGGGTCTTTGGTGGGGAGAACTGGGGGCGTGGACAGTGTCCACACTTTGGGTCTCCGACTGGGCCGTACCGGTGCCGGACTGACCCGGATTGGCGTTGTCTTCGGGGGAGAGACGGAAATTTAAGGGTTGGAGTCCGGTTCGAGTCCCACCTCGGGCACAGTGTTTTCCCTGTTCAGGGGCTTTTTGGAGTTATTTCGTGTGCACTTTGTGCACACTCTTCCCTCTGCTCTGATGTTCCGGTGTGTGGGTCCCGGAAGCGACCGTATCTGGTTGTGTGGGGGAGCGGGAGACTACGACGGGCTTGGTGCTGCCCTGTGGGGTCTCTTCTGGGTGTTCATCCTCGTTCGTCTTTTCCCTTGGGTTTTCGCTTTCGCCACTTCATGAAGGCTAGGGCCGCGTACAACATGACTTGCTGACAATTCTTTTGATCGGCCCAGGGCTGCTGCGGGCCCGGGATTTCCGCTCTGATACCTGTTCATGCAGGAATGCGGTCGCAACGGCATGACATGCTGGCCGATCCGGAGATGACCATGATCCTGGCCAGTCGGCAGGCGGGCCGGCCCCGGGGGCGATTTGCGGGAACTGGTGGTCTATGGAGCTATTGCTTTCGCACGAGTATCCGCCACCGCAGCCATTATTCTTCCCGCCGTCGGCCGCATCCGGATTCTGGGTATCCGGCGTTGCTGTCTCCGCTGTTTCGCGGTGGGAACCGGCCTCCGGATCCAAAGCCAGCACTCCCGACGATCTCGGCCGCCGCCGTCGTTAACGCATGCTGGGGGAGCATCGCGGCGACGACCAGACCGGATCTTTGCCGGTCGGGCGTATCAGATGAGGAGTCCTGCCATCGTGTTGTGTACCGTATAGCCCCCGCGTCACCGGCCACTTTTGCGGGCGGGGTATGCCGGACTGGGCCGGATTGCGTATGTTTCGGCGGGAGTCCGGTGTTTCCGTGGACTGGAGTCCGGTTCGAGCCCACCTTGGGTGCAGTGTTTCCAAGGTCAGGGCGCCCGGCGGCTGCCTGCCCCCCACTGCCGCAGGGTCTCGTCATGGGTTACGGGGCTCCTTCGTGGAACGACTCCCCAGGCTGGAGGGGCCCGAAGGGACCTCGGCAGACTGGGAAGCCGCACTGTTGCAAGCGCAATTTCAGACCGTCTTCTTCGTGGGTGTTTTTGCTCCCGTCCTTCCGAACTGTTCCTCCTCCAGTCGGGCGCCGTCCAGCGGCCTGTCACCGCCGCGTCGCAGCGTCAGCATCACCAGGCCTGCGGCCAGCAGGCAGCACGCCAGGAAGATGGATGTGGCAAGGAAGCTGCCGTGCGTCAGATCCTGCAGGGAACCGCCCACATATGGTCCGACGAATCCGCCGAGGTTACCTACCGCGTTGATCAGTCCCATTGCGGTGCCAGCCACGGCCGCCGGCATGGCACGGGACGCGGAAGCCCAGAAGGGGCCGTCGTAGGCAAGGGCCCCGGCGACGGCGATGCTGATCAGGGTGACTGCAAGGAACGGAAGGCTGTCCCCGGTTGCCACCGATACCACCAGGGCAACAGCACCGACCGCCATCGACAGCAGCACGTGCGTGGAGTAACGGCCGGAGCGGTCGGCTGCCTTGGCGTTGTACCAAAGCCCGAACATCGCCAGCACGTAGGGGATCGCGGTGATCAGGCCGACCTCGACGGGTGACCCGGACGTGATCGTCTTGATCACATGGGGGAGCCAGATGTTGATGCCGTAGAAGCCGATCTGGATTAGGAAATACACCAACGTCAGGCGCCATACCACTGCGTTGGATATAACCTGGCGGAGGCCGAGCTTCTCCTGCTGCGGGTGTGCTGCTGCATCAGCAGCCAGTCCCTCCTCGATGTACTCGCGCTCCTGAACCGAGCACCATGCGGCTTCGCGGGGGTGGTCGGCGATCAGGGCCCACCACAGGGGCGCAGCGATGACGAACGGGAAGATGCCTTCGATGATGAACAACCAGCGCCAGTCTGAGAAGGAGAGGATCCACCCGGAGAGGGGAGCGGTGATTATGGAGGCGATGGCGATGTTCATCATCCAGAGCGCGTAGGCGCGCGCTCTTTCAGCGGCGGGGAACCAGTGGCTGATCAGGACAAGGATCGCTGGCCAGATCCCGGCCTCGGCCACGCCGAGGAAGAAGCGCACCACGAGCAGTTGGGTGAAGTCCTGGATGAATCCGGAAAGGATGGCCAGCACGCCCCAGATGAGCACCATGATGCCGACGAACTTCTTGGCACTCCAGTGCTCGGCGAGGTGACCGCCGGGTATTTGCAGGACGAGGTAGCCGATGAAGAATATGCCGGCGGCCAGTCCCTGCTGGGCGGCGTTGATGCCCAGATCCTGGTGGAGTCCGGTGAGGGCGAATCCGATATTGGTCCTGTCCATGAACGAGATGATGTAGACGACAATTGCGACGGGAATCAGCCGCTTCCACCGGGCGTTGCCCACTGCCGGTGCTGACGTGGTGTTTTGTGCCATCGGAATTGCTCCTTCGCAAGATGGTTGATTAGACGGCGCGCCTAGCACGCTATTGCTCTCCCGCGGGCCCCTTCGGGCTCACTTTCCGCCTCAGCGGAACGAGCAGGACTTTGCGGGTGGAGCCGGCGGCGGTGGAATCGCGCCGCGCAAGCTGGCTGTTCCCCGCTCGCGAACTATGCATTTATTCTTACGCAACTGTTGCGTGTACGCAAGGAAATTGTTGCAGAGGTGGTGTTTTCCGGCTCCCGAACGGGCGGACTCAAATCGGTAACCGACACCGCGAKGCCGGCCGCCGCTAAACCCCACATGGCTGCGGGTGAACTTCCCCTCGAAGCCCTCCGTAGCCACTGCCCCCTTCTTGCTCGCCGGAGTGCCCTTGGTCTTCGACGCGTTCACCTGGAAGGTCGAGATAACAAGAGCGCGCCGGCGATAAGGTCAAGGTTCGAGCGCCGTCGACGTTTAGGGGCCCTTTAGTTGCTTGCGGGGGAGCAAGTTAAGGCCCGGGGCTCGACGATTTTTCACCGTGACGGGCGTGCTCTTGCCGCAGGGCCAGTGCGTTCAGCTGAGAAGCGAAACCGCCCGGGCGATGACGAGGGCGAGGAGAACAAATGCCCCGGCTGCTTCCACACCCATCATCGCTTTTGCCCGTGCAGAGAGCGGCATGGTGTCGGTGGGGCTGAAGGCCATGGAATTGGATAGCGAGAAGTATGCGTAATCGATGAATGATGCGACCCACCCGGTCCGCTCCGAGGACCTTACAGCGACCTCCTCAATGGCGTCGCGGTCCTCGTCTTGAGGGAACCGGAAGTCTGCTGGCGGCATGCCCGTACGTTCGGCGTGGCGGCGGGTAACGGGGCCACCGCGGTCCATCTCCCAGAAAGCCAGGGCGAACGCGATGATGTTGGTGACCCAGATCTGCAATGCAGCCAGCAGGATTGCCGGGCCGTCGCTGTTGCCCGAAGTGGTGAGCCGGATGACCACCTGTACCAGGGCCACCTCGTTAGCTGCGACCAGGAGCAGCGCCTGCCCGGTGGCAAGGTTTTTTGACCACCGCGTTTCCCTGTGGAACCGTTGCGGATTCAGGTGCACGAGTGGGATCAGCATTGCCAGACCAACGCAGACCACCGTGTACCTGAGCCACGGAAGGAAAGAGCTGGGCAGCGCGGCATACAGGCCCAGCGCGATGAGCAGTCCAATCACCGCTGGCCACCGATGCTCGGCGCGGGCGTCAGAGTTATCGGTGTCAGCCATCGCCTCCGTCTCTTTCCTGCTTTGGCCGCACCCCGGTCTCACAACCACCGGGGTTGTGAGCCCGCCGCCGGCCGCCACGAAGACTCCTTCCGGCATCACGGCAGCGGTGCGTGCTCCTTTGACTCGGGACGGGACTATCTCACTAACGGTGTATCCGGCGGTTTCCTTTAGTAGTTTTCAGCTGCCGGGAATCGGTCGCTGAAGGTGATGGCGAAGGCGTTCAAAGCGGGCTTCCAACGCACGGCCCATCGGGTCCTGCCGGCACCGGTCGGATCGAG
>NZ_JBFTMR010000033.1:0-6718 GCF_056397065.1 Arthrobacter sp. 05N428_2
GGCAGCATCGACCTCGGATATTTCTGTCTTCTTCTCAGCGGTTTTCGTACTCGGCACAGCCTCAAGTGTTGCGGCCATATCGGGCTCCTTCCCGCCAGGCTTACCGCCTGGCGTGTCGAGCCGGATACACCGTTAATTCCACAGTCCCCCGCATGCCTGCCTACCGGGCCGGGCGACGCGTGAAGATCAGATGGAGAACTCCGAATGGAGAAGGGGTCGCTTCGATTTCAAAGCGTTCTTCGAGCCCCTCGAGTCCATCCCAAAGCCGCTCGCCCCGGCCCAGGACGATCGGCACGAGGACGATGTGCATGTGGTCGATCAGATCGGCTTCGAGGAACTGTCGAACCGTGCTGACGCCGCCACCAATTCGGACGTCGAGGTCGCCGGCCAGGGCGCGGGCCTGCTTGAGCGCGGAGACGGGGTCGGCATCAACGAAATGGAAGGTTGTTCCGCCTTCCATCTCGAGTACCGGCCGAGGATGGTGTGTCAGAACAACGACAGGAGTGTGGAAGACAGGGTTATCGCCCCACCATCCCTTCCATTCCTCGTCCTCCCAAGGACCGCGTTGGGGGCCGAACTTGTTACGCCCCATGATCTCCGCGCCGATCCCGGGCCCCCACTGGCTGGCGAACGCCTCGTCGACGCCGAGGGATCCCTCCGACTCCCCGTGGATGCCCATCTGGCGGAAGGTCCGTGTCTCGAAAGCCCACTCCATTAGTCGTGAGCCAGCGTGACCGAATGGAGCGTCGAGTTGCTGGCCCTCGCCGGCGCCGAAGCCGTCGAGGGAGATCGAGAAGTTATGCACGCGGACTAGGGACATGTCATCTCCTGAAGTGCTTGTCGTTTGCAGTCACCTTATGGCGCTCGAACCCAACGACTCAAGACCGACCACGGGAGAATCAAAACCGCAATTGGCAACGCTGTACGGGCTTCTCGGAGGCAACAGGGTCCCGACGGTGCGCTGAGCGTCACAGCCGGGACCCACCGCCGTCGAAATTTGCTCACTAGGGGCTAACCGCAACCGCGTCGATTTCCACCAAGAAGTCGCCGAGGAAGGAACCCACAGGTGCACAGTCGCCTTGACCATGTGGGAGAAGTTGCACAACAACACCGTCCGATGTCGGGTAGCCCACCTGACCGAGGACTTCAACCTGGACCTGGACGATCCGCAGAAACGGCTGTGGCCGTGGCTGTGGCTGCGAGCGACCACCATGGGTCTCGCTTCCAAATAGCCTCCGACCAACTCAGATGTTTCAGTCCCCCGGCCCTACCCTCCGCGCTGATGGGCGGTGGTCCGAGAAGCGGCTGAGGTGACGCAGCCGGAATGCGACCGCGAAGATCCATGCCATGAACGTGACCAAAATGGCCCGTTGCACTAGACCTTTCCATTCGAACATGCCACTTCCGGGTTGCTGGCTGATCTTGAGCAGAACAATTCCGAGGGTGAGGACATACCGCTAAGAAGTGTCCACCCGCCAAGCGGCGCCACGCCAGGTCGCTACGAAAGCGCCGGTAGAACACGAAGCAACTCAACGGCGCAAACGTGAAGACCATGGCGCCGAAGATGCCGTGCAAGACGCCGAGCGGACTGGTTTGGCCAAACATCGGCGACGGATCGGTGACGAACGGCCCGGAGGCAATCAGGCTGACTCCGATGCCCTGCATAAGCGACGGTCCGGTGCGGGGAGCCGCGCCGTTGCTGAAGTACGCGGCCACGCTGCTGCCACCCGTAAACCGTGAAAACGGCCACGAAGAGAACGGCCCCCGCCATGCCCGGGACTGCCCCACCCGGGCGCGCCGTCGTGCGCCTGTTGCTGGGACGGGGGCCAGAACTGGAGATCACAAGCAGGGGCCTAGTACGAACCGGGAGCTGGACGAGTCCAGGACGGCGTTCCCCCGGCCGGAACTCAGGGTTCGTCCAGTCTTCTGCCCTTTACTTGGGGCTGAAACCTTCGTCCTTGAGGAGATATTACGTGGAACAGAACACCTACCCAGATCACGTCGCCGGGGCGCCGTTCGCGGCGCACCAAAGCCCCCAGGTGCCGCCGACCATGCCCGTTCCCCAGGCCGGTCCCCAACCTGCGCCCCAGGCGGGTACCCCCACGGGCCATGGTCCGGGACTCTCGGTGAAGAGGAAGTGGTGGAGCCTGCCAAAAGTCTTGGTGGCGGCTGGGATTGCAGTACTTCTCGCCGGAGGCGGCGGGGCAGCGATCGGTTACTCCATGGGAAAGGCCGACGCGACGCGCCAAGTCGCGCAGCGGTTCCAGAACGGACGGCCGAATGGGGCTAACGGTCAGGGGCGCCGTGGCACGGGTCAGGGTCAACCGACCGCCCCGAGCACTCCTGGCGGCGGCATCAACCCGTAGGCCACCCGCACGCGCCCATGTCTCCAACGAGCAGGCGGCGCGCCCGACATCCGGAGGTGGGTCCTCCTAGCCTTCGCACTCGATGCAGTAGGAATGGCCGTTCTTTTCGCGCGCGAGCTGGGACCGGTGCCGGACCAGGAAACAGGAGTAGCAGGTGAACTCGTCCTCGGCCTGGGGAACGACCTGGACGATGAGTTCCTCCGCGACGAATTCCCCGCCGGGGGTCATGGCGCCGTCCAGGGCGTCGGATTCGTCCAGTTCACGGACGACGCTGTTCGCATCCGGGGCGTTGGCGGATTGAAGCGCCTGCAGGGAGCGGTCCTGTGATTCCTTAACGTCGGAACGCACTTCATCGTAGTCGGTTGCCACTGGGGTCATTCTCATTTCTGTCGTTATTAGCTGACGGGTATGGAACGTATACCGGGGTCCCGTTGTTCCCGGGTGGCAGAAGGCAGGTCACCTGGGGCCGGGCGGCCGCGGCCATGGGTGGGGCGGAGCGTCCCGCGCGGCCGCCTCCAGTCGCTCTTTACCCGCAGATTTTTTAATGAGCCACCGCGCGTAACCCGGCCCATCGAATCAACTGCGCTTTACTATGGCGCGCAGGCGCGGGCACTGCCAAGATGGCACCATGGACCCTCTGGACCTGGTGACACCTGCTCTCCCCGAACCGGTGGTACTGGTCGTCATGGGCGTCTCCGGGTCCGGCAAATCCACCGTTGCCGCCCTCCTTGCGGGTCGGCTGGGTTGGGCCTTCGAGGAAGGCGATGCCCTGCACCCCCAAGCCAATGTCGACAAGATGGCCGCGGGACATCCGCTGACGGATGAGGACAGGTATCCGTGGCTGGAGAAAGTTGCCGGCTGGGTCGACCGGAGGCTGGATCACGGGGAGAACGGGGTCATCACCTGTTCGGCGCTCAAGCGGTCTTACCGGAACATTATCAACCGACGTCGCTCCGGCGTCGTTTTCATTTTTCTGGCAGGGTCCCCCGAAACCATTGGCGCGCGACTGGTCGAACGCCACGGCCATTCATGCCGGCCAGTCTGCTGGCCAGTCAGTTCGCAGACCTCGAGGAACTCTCCGAGGATGAGCCCGGGATCCGGGTCGACATTGACCCAGATCCCGGCATGATTGCCCAACGAATCATGGACCAGTTCGGTCTGCGGAGCGAAACACGAGGAGCGCCATGAACGGAATCGCCAGGCTTGCCGGACCTTTTACGGGGGTCCCCACCGACAGCACCAGTGACCTCATGCATCAGCCGTGGAACGGGCACGACACGCAAGTGCTTGTCGTCGCAGCCATCGGCATAGCGATTGTCGTCCTGCTGATCGTCTGGGCGAAGATGCACGCCTTTCTGGCTCTTAGTATCGGGGCCCTCTTCGTCGGAATCGCCTCCGGCATTGCCCTGGACAAGGTCACCACCTCCTACGAAAACGGCGTCGGCAGTGTGCTGGGCTACGTCGGAGTCCTCATCGCTCTCGGCGCGATGCTGGGTAAGCTTTTGGCCGATTCGGGCGGCGCGGACAAGATCGTGGACACACTTCTCCACGGCCGGCCGGCAACCCTGCCGTGGAAGATGGCCCTTATCGCCGGCATCATAGGCATCCCCATGTTTTTCGAGATCGGTCTAGTGCTGCTTATCCCCGTCGTGATGCTGGCAGTGCACCGTTCCAAAGGTCCTGCAATGCTGCTTGGCATTCCAGCCCTGGCAGGCCTGTCGGTGCTCCACGGATTTATCCCGCCACACCCGGGTCCGCTGGCGGCGATCGGCATCCTGCACGCCAATGTCGGAGTGACCCTCGCCTTGGGCCTCCTTATTGCGGTTCCAACTGTCATTATCGCTGGTCCGTTGTTTGGCCGTCTCGCCGCACGGATGGTGCCCATCGGCGCCGCCGGAGCCGGCTTGGCCGTGACTGTCGGAGCCGGCGGGAACGCGCAAACCTCGGAGCTTCAGGACTCCAGCACACAAGCCGCGGGCGTGCGCCGGGACACGCCGCTGGGTGACGGGCACATGGGTGACGGGCGCGTGGGCAAGGCTCAGGATCCCGACGCCACCCGCAGCCCATCCTTCACCTGGACCCTGGTCACGCTGCTGTCCCCGTTGGTGCTCATGCTGATTAAGGCAGGTGCGGACATTTGGATGGACAAGGGCGACCCGATACGGCCGTTGCTCGATTTCATCGGCGACCCGGTCTTCGCGCTGCTCGTGGCTGTACTGCTGGCCATGATCACTTTCGGCACGAGAGTGGGCTTCTCGGCGTCGATTCTGACAAAGAAGATTGGCCAGAGCCTGTTGCCGATTGTCGGGGTCATGCTCATCGTCGGCGCAGGTGGCGGCTTCAAGCAGGTTCTGGTCGACGGCGGCACCGGAACCGCCATCGCCAAGATCGCCGTAGCTGCCAGCCTGTCGGCGCTGGTGCTGGGCTGGATCGTCGCTGTGCTGATTCGTCTGGCCACAGGCTCGGCGACGGTGGCAACCGTAACCGCAGCCGGCATCATCGCACCCATAGCAACCGGTCTGTCGCCGGCTCAGTTAGCCCTGGTGGTGCTCGCCATTGGAGCCGGATCGCTATTCTTTTCCCATGTCAACGATGCAGGATTCTGGCTGGTCAAGGAATACTTCGGGCTGACAGTAGGGCAAACGATCAAGACATGGTCCGTCATGGAAACGATAATCTCCCTCGTGGGGTTCGGACTCGCATTGCTGCTGTCGGCGATCGTCTAAGCAACGCATCGCTCCGGACGCGTCCCCCGTCGGCAGCGCTGGCAGCGCTGGCAGCGTATGGTGCCGTCCACGCCGCGTTTGTTGGTGAAGTTTGCTGCCGGCTGGCCCCCGTCAGGACCGGTTGGCCTCGTTCGACGCCGACTGGCGGCCCGCGGCGAGGAGTTTCACGGCAAGCACAGCGGAAAGGCCAGCGAAAGGAAGCTCAACGAGGACGGCCTCTAGGACTGCTGTGACGAGCGGCGGCCCCTGGGCCGCGGTGGTGACGTCGAATAGGGCATCGATGCACAGGCTTGTGGAGAAGGCCGCAGCGCTCAGCGCCGCATATGAACTGCTTTTAAAGAGGAACACCGCTGTCAGAAGCGCGGTGAGAGCTTCAAACCCGTCCAAGGCGAGCCACGCCATGTTCCAGTTGTAGGCGACGGTCACTGAAGGCATTGTGCCGCTCAAATATAAAATCCACACCGCATAGAAAAGTCCGGCGGCGGCACCGCAGGCTAGCGCCATCCACCGCCACTCCAAGCCCCGCAGGCGGGCCCATATTCGCCGGCGGACACGGAGGATCAGCAGGACGGCCAGAGCGACCAACCCTATTTTGAGTCCCACAAAATGCGGTCCCGCCGACCACATCGGATCCCGGAGACCGGACGAGGCAACGAGGCCGACCACAGAAGCGCCTGACGGCTGAAGCCCGTACAGCATGAGGTCAGCCACGGTACATCGCGCCGACGCCGGCAACCGACACAGTTTCTCCAGATCCGCTCCGGCACGATGTCATCGGCTACCTCCCTCTCCCTGCCACGAGCCTCGGTCTATAAAGCTCATCAAACGCTACCGGAACCGCCCCGGCGCCAGTACTCTCGCCGTGGACCATGAAGCCGCACAACCAACCACATTCTCGGCTCACCGGATGAGAATGACATGGAAGAATCCTGTGCGTCGCCTGTGTAGCCATGCGGTCGAAGCCGGGCGCGATCTCGGCCAATTCCGGAACCCCATGCGGCGCCGAGTGTCGTGGTTTCTCTCAGGAACTGGTCGTACTGTGAATCTGCCATCTTTTGTTCGTTTCCGCCGCGTGGCATCGACCACTCCCGGCTGGAAGACATCATCCGGATCAGCCCAGCTTTTTCAGGAACGGGTGATTGACTTAGACGGCATGGATTCGTAGGAACGACCTACCGTGCCTGGATTCAGCATCGGCAGCTGGGACTGTCACACCTGAGAACTGGAAAGCAGATATGTTCAAGCGAATGCCACTTGGCCGCAGACCGGAGGGACGCTCCGGCCCAACTGGAGGGCCCTCGGAAGCCCTCCCCGCCCCGGTGGGGGTGGCCTCGGGCAGGCGCCTGCTCCTCGACACGGGCACGACGCTGGGCAGGATGATGGCCTTCCTCGTCGTCAGTGCCGTGTGCGGGGTGTTCGCGGCGGGCCTGGCCGTGCCGGCCGGCGCATTGGCCGGGATCGCTGCGAACGGTATGGGCCAGCTCTCTGACAGCCTGCCCAGCGACCTGACGGTGGCCCCGCCGGGACAGGTGACGAGGGTCCTCGCAGCCGACGGGTCGCAAATCGCGACCCTGTTCAGCGAGAACCGTACACAGATCCCCCTTGAGCAGATGTCGCCGAATATCA
>NZ_JBFTMR010000034.1:0-4111 GCF_056397065.1 Arthrobacter sp. 05N428_2
TAAGCACGCCGCCAGCGTTCATCCTGAGCCAGGATCAAACTCTCCGTTGAAGAAAAACAGACACACCATGCACCCCCGGGAAAACGGGAACCACACAATGCACAAAATTTGAAACCAGCCAAAAACACCAGACCACACCACGGGGTGGCATGACCCGGCAAATTCAACCAATTCAATACAATAAATTGGTATCAAACAAACTTGGCACACTATTGAGTTCTCAAACAACAGACACACCCGGCACCACCACAACCCCACAGGGCCGCGGATCGCTCCGGAGCAACTTCTCAAACTTACCCGGTCTCATCCTCCGAAGCAAATCCAGTTTCACAGACCCGCATCAGCAGACGAACCAGCCCCACCAAAATTCTTTAGCGAAACAAAGCGCCGAAAGAACCAGGTTTTGGAATATTTTGGGGGATTGGCCGCCTCCGGTCCTCCAGCATTTCGGCTGGTCTCCCTCGCGGCGACTTAGAAAACAATACACCCAACCGGGACGAACCGCAAACCGCTCCGATGCAGGTCCCCCCACCTGCGGAGAATCCAGGAAATGCCCGCCTGCCACGCTCCCAAGTGCCGCCCGATAAGCCCCGGCGCCGCTCCGCCGTCGTCGGCCGGGTCGCAATGCCCATCAAATCGCACCACCGCGCCGGTTACGATCGGGAGGTGAGGGAGCAGCGCCGAACCCAGAAGCCGCGGTTGCTCCACCGACGTGTCTCAGGACCGGCCGCGAACGGGCTATCGCACCACGACGTCGCCGCCCGGATGGAAAGCGGCTTGGACAACCGGGTACCGGACACCACCAGCCGAAGCCTGTGGCAGATCTTCCGCGCCAACGTCTTTACGCTGTTCAATGCAATCGTCGGCACGAGCTTCCTCGTCCTGCTGCTCCTGGGCCGCTGGCAGGACGCGCTCTTCGGGCTGTCGGCCGCCGGCAACGCGGTGATTGGGGTGGTCCAGGAATTCCGAGCCAAGAGATCCCTTGACCGTCTTGCGGTCATGGATGCACCACGTGCGCGGGTGATGCGCGACGGCCAGATCCAAGAGATCGCGACGGCCGACGTAGTCCGCGACGATGTCCTTGTCCTGCGTGCCGGGGACCAGGTGACGGCGGACGCCTCGGTGCTCGAAAGCTCGGGACTCGAGGCCGATGAGTCCCTCCTCACCGGGGAATCGGACCCCGTGGGCAAGGACCATGGGACCGATGTCCTCTCGGGATCCATCATCATCGCCGGCCACGGCAAGGCGCGGGTGGTACGGGTGGGTGCCGAGTCGTTCGCCAGCCGCCTCACGGCAGACGCTCGCCGCTTCTCCCTCGTGAATTCAGAGATCCGCAATAGCCTCAACCGGGTGCTTCGGTGGATTGCTTGGGCCATCCTCCCCGTCGCAGCCATTGTGGTCAACGGCGATCTTCAGGCCAGGGGAGGCTGGCAGCACGCCATCGCCACCGGCACTTGGACGGCGGCCCTGGTGGGCGTCATCGCCAGCGTGATCGCCATGGTCCCGCTGGGCCTGGTGCTGCTGACCAGCGTGGCATTTGCCGTCGGAGGGCTCCGCCTGGCCAGTCATGGTGTGCTCATTCAAGAACTCGCTGCCGTCGAAGGACTCGCTCGGGTCGACGTCCTCTGTATGGATAAAACCGGCACCCTGACGGAGGGCGGACTCAGGTTCGAAGCAGTCCATCAGCTCACACCCGCACCGGATCCGGGCTGGCATGAGGCCCTCGGTTGGTTCGCCTCCGAACCGGAGGCGAACGCAACGGCACGGAGCCTTGGGGCCGCCTTTACGGACGACGGCGGATTCCAGTCGATCTCATATGTTCCGTTCTCCTCCGCCCGGAAGTGGAGTGCGGTCACCTTCCGCGGCGGCAACGGGACGACTCCCACCTGGATCCTCGGGGCACCGGAAATAGTCCTGGCCGGCGGAACGTGCAAACCCCAAGATGCGACGGCGGGAGAGGCAGCCGGCCCCTTAGACGTGCCGAAGCAGGCTACGGCGCCCAGCAGCGCCTGCGTCTTGGAGCGGGCCGGGGGGTTGGCCGATGCCGGACTACGAACCCTGCTCTTGGCCGGAGCTGACGGGCTACCGGGGGCGGCCACGACGGTGGGGCTACCCGACGGGCTGCGGCCGGTCGCACTCCTCACCTTCCGCGAGCAACCCCGCTCCGATGCCAAGGACACCTTGGAATTCTTCCGGTCCGAGGGCGTCGAGTTGAAGATCATCTCCGGCGACGATCCGCGGACCGTCGCCGCCATCGCACGCAGGGTCGGCCTCGACGTCGCGCATGGCTTCGACGCACGCTCACTCCCGGAGGAGGCGCTGCTTCTCGAAGAGGTGATGGAGAGCAACATCGTCTTTGGACGCGTCACCCCGCAACAGAAGAAGGACATGGTTGCCGCGCTACAACGTCGGGGCCACACCGTGGCTATGACCGGAGACGGGGTCAATGACGCCCTGGCCCTGAAGACGGCAGACCTTGGCATTGCCATGGATTCCGCGGCACCCGCCACCAAGGCGGTGGCCCGCTTGGTCCTCCTCGACGGCCGCTTCGACCGGCTCCCGGAGGTGCTGGGCGAGGGCCGGCGGGTCATCGCCAACATCGAGCGGGTCTCGAGCGTCTTCCTTAGCAAGACTGCCTATTCCATAGCCATCGCCGTGACTTTTGGGCTGCTGCAATGGCAGTTTCCGTTCCTCCCGCGCCAACTGTCCTTTACAGACGGCCTGACGATCGGCATCCCCGCGTTCTTCCTGGCGCTGATGCCGAATGCCCGGCGCTACAAACCGGGCTTCCTGCATCGTTCGCTCTGGTTTTCGGTACCTGCAGGGCTCATCGTCGCTGGTTCCTTGCTGGTGCTTAACGGATTGGCGACACTGGACGGCGCGCAGGCAGCTGATGCTATTCGTTCTGCGTCCGTCCTCACGCTTTCGATTGTGGGCCTCTGGATCCTGGCCGTCGTGTCGCGGCCGCTCAACGCCGGACGGGTGGGAGTCCTGGCGGTAATGTGCGCAGCGCTGGTCTTCCTTTTCAACGTCCCCGTGGCGCAGGATTTCTTCATCCTCTCTTGGCCGCCGGGCAGTCTCCTGATTTCGGCGCTGGGTACCGGCGGAGCCGCAGGACTGGCGGTCGAGTTTCTCGCCTGGCTTCACCGCCGGAAGTTTCCCCGCTGACCTAGGGGCGTCGATAGGCGCTGTTCAAGCCGCTAAATGGGCGGAGTCGGGTGGCGGAAGAATCGCACGGACCTGAACCGGTGTTCGTCGATGCCCAGCATCCGCGGCCTGAGCTCATCCACCTCCGGCAGGGTGAGGGGGCAGGCTTCGGTCAGCGCGGCGCGGACCATCCACCAGGACACGCCGAGCTGATGAGCCAGGGCCGAAACGGAAGTGTCGAGCTGCAGCGCATCCGTCGCCCAGCCCACTGCGCGGGCGGTCAGTTTCGCACGTGGTCCTGCCAGCGGGTGCTCCTCGCTGAACGTGGTCCTAGGGCAGTCCGGGTCCGGGCAGCGCCAGACGCGCTTGGCCCACATCAGCCTCACGGGCCTTCCGAAACACGGGATGTCATGGAGCCGGACCGGCCTGCGTCCGTGGCCGACAGCGACGACACCGCAGTCAGGGCAACCGGTGAGGTCCTCACCGGTTTCGACGCCCAGAACCAGGCCGGCCGCAGTTGCCGTGACGGAGCTGAGGTGGACGCCTTCGACACCGAGCAGCGCATCCGCGCGCGTGCACCAGCGGCCATGGGAACAAGACATAGAGTTAGTCATGTCAGGGTCTCTTTTTGGATATTGGTTGCTTGGTCGCTACCAATTCAAAAAGGCCCTGACCTCTTTTCCGTCGCACCACGCCGAACCGGGAACGGCCCATCCCGCGGCGCCAGTCTCAGATTGCCCTAACCACGCTCATCCGCGAAGGGCCGTTAAATGGCGCAGGCCCCGACACGTGGTGTCGGGGCCTGGCGGTAATGGTTGTCCGGCGGTGACCTACTCTCCCACACCCTCCCGGGTGCAGTACCATCGGCGCTGTGGGTCTTAGCTTCCGGGTTCGGGATGGGACCGGGCGTTTCCCCCACGCTATGACCGCCGTAACCCTGTGTCCGCACCCCCGCGGGCCGGTG
>NZ_JBFTMR010000035.1:0-1828 GCF_056397065.1 Arthrobacter sp. 05N428_2
AACGGCTACGAAACCGGACGCCTCGGCTACCCCACCGGACCACAAACCTGCACCCCCGCAGCCGACAACTGCACCCAGACCTACCAAAACGGAAAAATCACATGGACCCCCACCCGCGGCGCCTACCTCAACTAACCCCCGAAACAACAGACACCACAACCGGCCACCAAATCCCCTGTTCAGCGCAGGAGTCGCGCAGATTTAGCGCAGTACACGCCGCGTCGGTGTAAGTCACGCGCAGGTTCAGCCCTTTGGGGCCAATCGGCCGTTTAGAAGCCCCGAAGTTACATACATTTCCCGGTCGGCAGCACAACTCAAGGCGCCGCGTTCTATGAAGGAACCAATGAACCTCAAACGGATGTTGGCAGTCGTAGTCTCTGCCCTGCTCCTTTCAGCGGCGTCGGTTAACGCGGCCCCGGCTGCTCAAGCCAGCACAGCGCCTCTGTCCGGTGCGCGGCACATGACGCAAGCCTCGACGCCGACGCCGTCCCCAGCGGCGCCTGCGGCTACTGCCGCTGCATCGCCGACCGGACAGGTGCCGCCGACGCAGCCAGCAGCGGAAGACCTCGGTGGTGTGCCCACTTCGGCCCACACTTTTGAAACTCCGCCGGCCGAAGGAAACAAGGGCGCGACGAAGCCCAGCCTGAGCACAGAGGCCTACTCAGTGGCGCGCACCGGCGACATCAAAGTCCGCCTGGTAACCGTCCAGCTAACCGATGTCAAGGCGACCATTCCCATGGGCAGCGCCATAGATGCAGTCCAGACGACGAGCAATTACTGGCGGACCATGTCCAACAACAGACTGTCCATGAGCGTGGCAAGCACGGAAACGTTCAACAGCCGCAGCGCTTCCTCGCGGCAGAGCTACTCCGACATGATGAACACCATCACGAATGAACTCGGTTGGGTACCGGGTTCCTACACGGCTCTGGTGGTCTTCGTCTCGACGCCGACTTTGTCCTCTGGCGCTTTCGGGGCTGGCTGGAGCTACAACGGAACCAGCGGACGCGTGATCATGCCGATGCCTGCATCGTTGACCAAGAGCGTCCTGACACACGAGTTCGGCCATGTTCTGGGCCTGATGCACGCCAATAGCCTGGAATGTGGAAGCGGTGCCCAAGATGTAGCCACGAACCCTGACGGCTCATTTGCCGACGGCACCTGCAGCATCCGCGAGTACGGCGACACCATGGACCTCATGGGCGCATCACAGAGTAGCCAGCCGACCATCAGCTCGACTCTATGGGACTTCGGGGGGTTTGGTCGAGGCGACGAGATCCTCAACGTGGGCAAGGCAAGCGGCAGCCAAAGTTTCACCCTGACCGCGTGGGCAGGCACCGCAGCGAACCGCGCAGTGAAGTTCACAGATCCCGTCAGCGGGGAGATCTACTACCTGGAGTTGCGGCTTCCGGTTGGCTACGACACTGCCACGGCTGTCAACGGCAATCGTGGCGTCAAGATCGTCCAGCAGTTCGGCGCGGGCTCGCTGATCCTCATGCCTGACTCCACACACTTCGCAGGTTTTTACAGCACCCACCACGCCTGGCAGGCCGGTCAGACTTTCACTACGCACGCGGGTACCCGCGTATCGATTGACTGGATCACCAACACCGCTGCAGGCGTCACCATCGAATCCACTCCTGCTGCCGCCAGCCAGGCCATAGCGGCACTGGCAACGTCGACGGCGGCGTTGGGGTCTAAGACGTCGGAAATCACGTGCGGGTTGCGGGATGGGGGCTGTTATCAGCTGTTCCAGAACGGTGCCGTGATCTGGTCCTCGAACACGGGCGCGCAGCCCAGCTTGTACGGACCGGTCCGGGACGCCTGG
>NZ_JBFTMR010000036.1:0-1797 GCF_056397065.1 Arthrobacter sp. 05N428_2
CCAGCTCTCTGACAGCCTGCCCAGCGACCTGACGGTGGCCCCGCCGGGACAGGTGACGAGGGTCCTCGCAGCCGACGGGTCGCAAATCGCGACCCTGTTCAGCGAGAACCGTACACAGATCCCCCTTGAGCAGATGTCGCCGAATATCAAGAATGCCATCGTCGCGATCGAGGACTCCCGGTTCTATCAACATGGCGGCATCGACCCGCAAGGCATCCTGCGGGCCCTCGCCACCGACGCCGGGGGCGGCCACCAGGGTGCTTCCACGCTGACCCAGCAGTACGTCACCAACGTTATGAACGAGGACCTCATCACCCAGGGCAAGGACACCCAGGTGGTGCTCAACGGGCAGAAGGGCATCAGCGACAAGATCCGCGAAATGAGACTTGCCATCGCCCTCGAGAAGAAATTCTCGAAGGRCCAGATACTCGCCGGCTACCTCAATCTCGTGTCATTCAACGCCAACGCCTTCGGCATCCAGGCMGCCAGCCAATATTTCTTCTCCRTCGATGCCAAAAACCTCACACTGCCCCAGGCGGCGCTGCTTGCCGGCTTGGTCAACGGACCCTCACTCTATGATCCGACCCAGCACCCCCAGGCTTCCAAAGACAGGCGCGACCTCGTGCTGGACGCAATGCTCCAGCACGGCTACATCAGCCAACAACAGCACGACGACGCCGCCAACACCCCTCTCCAGCTCAACGTAAACCCACCCAAACAGGGCTGTGCATACGCGGCCCAGGCACAGTACTTCTGCGATTACGTCCTCCACCAGATCCAGAACGATCCCGCCTTCGGCTCAACCCCGGACGCCCGGATCGAAAAGATCACCCGCGGCGGCCTGACCATCAAGACCACCCTTGACCCGCGCCTKCAGGMMCCGGCCCAGACCCAGGTCGACGCCACAACAGGGGCCAACACKGACAAGTGGGGCACCTCCCTCGTGACGATCCAGCCGGGCACCGGGAAGGTCCTCGCCATGGCCCAGAACTCACGCAAGCTAGGYAACCAGGGCAGCAGCTTCGTCTCGGACTACAACTTCAACGTCGAGAGCGCTGATGCCAACGGCAACGACTTRGGCGGCGTCGGAGGCATGCAGCCAGGTTCGACCATGAAGCCCGTGACCCTGGCCGCCTGGCTGGGCGAGGGTAAGCCGACAGACCAGATCGTCGACGCATCGAGGCGSCGCTACGGCATCAACTACCCYTGGAAGACCACCTGCCACCCCGTCCAGGGCTGGTTCGACAGCACTCTCCCGCCCTCTACCGACCTCCAGAACGACGAACCCACCTGGTACCGACCCATGTCCGTCCGGGAAGGCATCTACCAATCGATCAACACCGCCACCTTCGCCTCCCTCGCCGGGCTCAACGACTTCTGCGACGTCCAGCGCGCGGCCGACGCCATAGGCCTACACCTGGGCGACGGGAAGGACCAAAAGATCGATCTCTCCACCCTCGGCAATATCCTGGGCAGCCAGGACGTCGCCCCCATCACGATGGCCAACGCGTTCGCGACGTTCGCCGCAGACGGCACCTATTGCATCCCCGTCTCGATCACCGAAGTCGACGATGCCCAAGGSAACAAAATTGGCGGCCAGACACCCTCATGCCAGCCCGGCGCCCTGAAACCAGACGTAGCCAAAGCCACCACCAACGTCCTCCAAGACGTCCTCACGAAGGGCTCCGGCCTGCTCATCCCACAAAAACTTGGCGTCCCGGACGCCGCAAAAACCGGCACCAACCAATACAACAACCAAACCTGGGTCATCGGCTACACGAAGGGCCTGGCAACGGC
>NZ_JBFTMR010000037.1:0-1518 GCF_056397065.1 Arthrobacter sp. 05N428_2
CCCTCTACGTCAGGCTGGTTGTGAGTCAGTCAGTGATTGAAGAGGAGCAGGAGTAGCCATGACTGTTGGTCCGCGAGGTATTAGCCGCGATGAGATTCGAGAATTGGTGCATCAGTATTACGTGCAGCCGTACGGGACGAGGAAGGAATGGCTTGCCTCCCAGCCAGTGACGGAATGGACGTTTCGGCGCTGGCGGAAAATGGTGCAGGAGGGTGATCTCGACCGGAATCTGATTCCACGAGAGCATGGGGGTATGGCCCGCACGAATGGCGAGTGGTCCGCGTTTGAGAAAGCGCGTGCCAAGGAGATCGCTGAACACCAGTCCGAAGTCGAACAGCTCAAGGGCCGAATCCGTGAACTCGAAGGCACGAATACAGCCTTGGGAAAAGCTATCGGGCTCTTGCACGAGTTGAGCGTGCCAGAGCCCGATACGGCCCAGACGAAAGATCCGAAAGGTTCATCGAAGCCGAGAACATCCTCGTCCGGCATCTGACAACGCTCACCGGCTCGCAACGGCAAGCCCTCGAGCTCGCCGGCGTATCCCGCTCGACCTGGCATTACCGGCAGAATCCCCGCGAACGGGTTCAGGATCCGCTCGGACAGTCTGAGCGCGCTTACCAGTCACGTGTCAGCGCGAATGATCGTGACCGGATCTGCGAATACATCCTGGTGGGGTGGGCCAATCAGGTCTCCGTTGATCATTCCTACGCGGCTGCGTGGGACGCGGGGGTGATGCTTGCTTCCCGCCGGACATGGTGGCGGGTCGCGGCCCGGATCGAGGACCAGATGCTGCGCCCGACCATCCCGACCAGGAAGGGGAACAACCGGCTCCCGAGGGAGAAGCCCGTGGTGATGGCCACGGGCCCGGGACAGGTCTGGTCCTGGGACATCACCGATCTGTATTCCCCGTGGCGGGGACGGTCGTTCAAGGCCTACTCGGTCCTTGATATCTACTCCCGCCGCATGGTTGCCTGGCGGGTCGAGGAGCGGGAAGCGGACCATCTCGCCGTGGACATGTTCGAAACCGCGATCGCCCGGGATGGCGCACCGCGCATAGTTCACGCCGATTCGGGGCCGGCGATGCGATCAAACCTGCTCCGCGATGCTCTCACCAGCCACGGCGTGGAACTCTCCCACAACCGACCCTACGTCTCGAACGACAACCCCTTCTCCGAATCCGGGTTCCGGACCATGAAGTACAGGCCCGGCTACCCCCGGGTCTTCAAAGAAGTCGAGGACGCCCGGGCCTACCTTGCCGACTACGTGCCCTGGTACAACACTCAACACAAACACTCGGGCATCGCCCTGTTCTCGCCCGCCGAAGTCCACGATGGCTCGTGGAAGGAAGTCTGGAAAACACGCGACCAGGCACTACAGCGCTACTACGACGAAAACCCCGAACGATTCCGCCAACGACCCATCACACCAGCCCCCGCCCGCCACGCAGGGATCAACCTTCCCGCAACAAAAACACCCACACAGCAAACCCAATGACTCCACACAGCTTGACAATCTGCG
>NZ_JBFTMR010000038.1:0-1400 GCF_056397065.1 Arthrobacter sp. 05N428_2
GGGACTGTGGAATTAACGGTGTATCCGGCTCGACACGCCAGGCGGTCTGCTTGGCAGGAATGAGCTGGATATGCCGGTGACACTGGATGCCGTGAAGACTGCGGACACCACTGCGAAACCGAAGGAAGATTCGGAGGCTGAGGCCGCCCGTGAGCTGGTGAGGATGGCCCGGGAACAAGGACTGTCTCTGACTGGTCCTGACGGGCTGCTCAAACAGCTGACCAAGACGGTCATAGAGACCGCGTTGGATGAGGAGCTCACGGAGCACCTCGGCTATGAAAAACACGACGCGGCCGGGAAAGAGACGGGCAATGCCCGCAACGGGACCCGGTCCAAGACCGTGCTGACGGAGACCACAGGGCCGGTGGGCATAGACGTGCCGCGGGATCGGGCGGGCACGTTCGAGCCGGTCATTGTCCGGAAGCGCCAGCGCCGGCTGAATGGGGTGGATGAGATGGTCCTCTCGCTGTACGCGAAGGGCCTGACAACAGGCGAGATCAGTGCGCACTTCGCCGAGATCTATGGGGCTTCCGTTTCCAGGGAGACCATCTCGCGGATCACGGACAGGGTCCTCGAGGAGATGAATGAGTGGCAGAACCGGCCGCTGGATGAGGTCTACGCGGCGATCTTCATCGACGCCATTGTGGTCAAGATCCGCGATGGTCAGGTCGCCAACCGGCCGATCTACGCCGCCATTGGCGTCACCCTGGACGGGGAGAAGGACATTCTGGGCCTGTGGGCCGGGACCGGCGGCGAGGGCGCGAAGTTCTGGATGAGCGTTCTCACTGACATCAAGAACCGTGGTGTGAAAGACAGCTTCTTCCTGGTCTGCGACGGACTCAAGGGCCTGCCGGAAGTGGTGGGCAATGTCTGGCCGCTGACGACGGTGCAGACCTGCATCATCCACCTGATCCGCAACACCTTCCGGCTGACCTCGAAAAAGGACTGGGACGCGCTCAAACGCGATGTGAAGCCCATCTACACAGCCCCGAACGCCGCGGCCGCCCGGACGGCACTCGAGGAGCTCACGGAGCGGTGGGGCAGGAAATACGGGGCGATCGTCCGGCTCTGGGAGAACGCGTGGGAAGAGTTCACCCCGTTCCTGGACTACGACGTGGAAATCCGSCGCGTGATCTGCTCGACCAACGCCATCGAATCGCTCAACGCCCGGTACCGGCGGGCCGTGAAGGCACGCGGTCATTTCCCAACCGAGCAGGCCGCGCTAAAGTGCCTGTATCTCGTCACCAGATCCCTCGATCCGACCGGTGCCGGCAGGACCCGATGGGCCGTGCGTTGGAAGCCCGCTTTGAACGCCTTCGCCATCACCTTCAGCGACCGATTCCCGGCAGCTGAAAACTACTAAAGGAAACCGCCGGATACACCGTTAGTGAGATAGTCCC
>NZ_JBFTMR010000039.1:0-1349 GCF_056397065.1 Arthrobacter sp. 05N428_2
GGGCAGCATCGACCTCGGATATTTCTGTCTTCTTCTCAGCGGTTTTCGTACTCGGCACAGCCTCAAGTGTTGCGGCCATATCGGGCTCCTTCCCGCCAGGCTTACCGCCTGGCGTGTCGAGCCGGATACACCGTTAATTCCACAGTCCCTGACGTAGAGGGAACCCGCCAGATCTGCGGGAGCGTCGGGGAGGAAGCCGCCAGATGTGCGGGAGCGTCGGGGAGGAACCCGCCGGATGTGCGGGAGCGTCGGAGTGGGGCGGAACGTTGGCGAGCTCCCTGTCGTTGTGCTTCGGTAGGCTCGAGGCCGACACCCCGAATACCGCTTCCGTTCTAAGGACTCCCCATGACCGCACGGACCATCGTCATCACCGGCGCCAGCGACGGGATCGGCGCGGCCGCAGCCCGGACCCTGGCCGCGCAGGGGGAGCACGTCGTCGTCGTCGGCCGGTCCGCGGGGAAGACCGAGCGGATCGCGGGCGAGATCGGGGCCGACTCCTACGTGGCCGACTTCGCCGAACTGGCGCAGGTGCGCCGGCTGGCCGCGCAGCTGAAGGAAAAGTACCCGCGGATCGACGTCCTGGCGAACAACGCCGGCGGCATCATGGGCGCCCGGGAACTGACCGTCGACGGCCACGAGAAGACCTTCCAGATCAACCATTTGGCCCCCTTCCTGCTGACCACGGAGCTGCTGGACGTGCTCACCGCGAGCCAGGCCACGGTTATCAATACCTCTAGCGTCGCGAACTCGATCTTCGCCAAGCTGGACATTGAGGACCTCGACGCGTCCCGGAGTTACTCCACCAACCGCGCCTACGGCAACGCGAAGCTCGCCAACATCCTTTTCACCACGGAGCTCCACGCCCGCTGCCACGCGGAGGGCATCTCGACCGCTGCCTTCCACCCCGGCGGCGTGGCAACCAACTTCGCGGCCGACTCCACCAGCCCCATGCGCCTGGCCTACACGTCGTTCCTCAAGCGCTTCATGCTGACCCCGGACCAGGGCGCTGACACCCTCCTGTGGCTCGCCAACGGCACACCTGGCCGCGACTGGGCCTCCGGTGCGTACTACGCCAAGCGCGCCCTGGCGAAGGCCAACAAGCAGGCCTACGACGCCGGGCTGGCCCGGGAGCTGTGGGAGCGCAGCGCGGCCATGGTGGCGGAGGCGTCCGACAAGCTTGACCCGCGGGCCTAGCCGCGTACACCTGATATGTAGGCCTTCCTTGTCAAGCGGGCATGGGTGAGCGGTCCAAGGCTGGATGTCTTGGACCGCTCTTTTGTGTTCGCTCCCCGCCTGCTCCGGTTGGCCGGCGCGTCTTGATCGACGGCGCTGTCAGACTGATATGCGCG
>NZ_JBFTMR010000040.1:0-1238 GCF_056397065.1 Arthrobacter sp. 05N428_2
CTGAGGCAGAGCCTGGCCGCCAACGATGCCGGGGTCGCAGAGTGGGTTTCCGGGTTGCCTGGTCCTGCCCTCGTTGTTTATGAGGCAGGTCCAACCGGATTCGGGTTGGCCCGGTTACTGGCCGAGGCGGGGATTGAGTGCCTGGTCGCTGCGCCGTCCAAGCTGCAAAGGCCTTCCGGTGACCGGGTGAAAACAGATGCACGGGACGCCGAGCATCTGGCCCGTTTGGCYCTTCTTGGACAGATCACGCCCGTGCGGGTTCCTGGCCTTGCGGATGAAGCGGCCCGGGATCTGGTTCGTGCCCGTGAGGACGTCCGCGCGGATCTGATGAGGGCCAGGCACCGGATCTCGAAGCTCCTGTTGCGCCACGGCCTGGTCTACTCCGGCGGCCATGCCTGGACCGATGCCCACCACACCTGGCTGCACCGGCAACGATTCGATGATCCGRCCCTGCAGGCCGCCTACGAGGCCAGCTTGGAAGCTGCGGACCTGACGTTGGACCGCAGGGAYCGTTTGGATGCGAAGATCACCGCCCTCGCGGCCACCGACCGCTATGCGCCMGTGGTCCATGCGTTGATGTGTTTGCGCGGGATCTCGGTGCTGACCGCTTTCGGCTTGGCAGTGGAGATTGGTGACTGGACACGTTTCACCGGCTCCACSATCGGCGCCTATCTGGGTTTGGTCCCCTCGGAGCATTCCTCCGGCGCTTCACGGTCCCAGGGCGGCATCACGAAGACCGGCAACACCCATGCCCGTCGCCTGCTGGTCGAGGCCGCCTGGCATCACCGCCGCCCCTATACCAATGCCAGCCGGGACATGCGTGCCCGCTGGGACGCCGCCGACGAGGCATCCCGGGTCCGCGGCCATCAGGGCAACCACCGGCTGCACCACAGGTGGGACCAGTTCGAAGCCCGTCACAAACGCCGGGTCATCGCCAATGTCGCTGTCGCACGGGAACTGGCTGGCTGGTGCTGGTCTCTCGCCGCCGCGGTCCAACAGGAGCAGCCATGGACGGATGAATAGACGTGTGCCGTTCCCGGCCGGCCTGAATGGCCCGGCAGCGTGGAGGAGACCCGCGATACACCTATGGGCAACCGGCAACCAACCGGTGACGCCCGACATTGCTAGACCAGCGGCACCCCTCCAGCCGAACACCTCGTCCTGCGGTAGCCAACCCGCGCATATCAGTCTGACAGCGCCGTCGATCAAGACGCGCCGGCCAACCGGAGCAGGCGGGG